>DAOMOP010000104.1:2869-13787 GCA_035444405.1 Rhodocyclaceae bacterium | reverse complement strand
GCGACGACGCGCGAGACGGCCTTGCACGCCTGCGCGATCTGCAGGATCAGCGCGTTGAACTCGCCGGTCGCGGCCGGGTGCGCACGCCGATGGGCGATCAGGTACTCGGTGAGGGTGGTGCGTTCGATGCTGAACATGGTGCCTCCTCCTGGGCGTTCCGGGTCGGGGCGGGGCGTGTGCCGCTCGGCGGCGTCGTTCGTTCTTGGGTTTGGAGAAAGATAAGCAGCGGCTAAGATAAGAACAACCAACGATATCTTTTGCATTCGGATCAGGAGATCTTATGAAGCTCGCGAATCGTGTGACGCTCAAGCAATTGCGCACCTTGATCGCCGTCGCCGACACCGGCAGCTTCACGCTTGCCGCGCGTCTGCTGCACGTGACGCAGCCGGCGGTGTCGATGCAGGTGCAGGAGCTCGAGACGCTGGTCGGCGAGGTATTGCTGGACGGGCGGCGCAGTTTCCGCCTGACCCCGGCCGGCGAGATCCTGGTGCGCCGCGCGCGCGAGGTCGTGTATGCGCTCGATCTCGCCGAGGTCGAGCTGAAGGCGAACAAGGGGGTGGCCTCCGGCACCGTGACCGTCGCGGCGATCACCACCGCCGAGTATTTCGTGCCGCGCCTGCTTGCCGCCTTCGGTGCCGCCTACCCCGAGATCAGCTTTCGGCTGAGCGTGCACAATCGCGCCGGCATGGCCGAGCTGCTGCGCGAGCGGCGCACCGATCTCGTGATCATGGGCGAGCCGCCGCCGGGTTTCGAATTGCGGCGCATTCCGTTCGCGGCCGACCGCATGTCCTTCGTCACTGCGCCGGACCACCCGCTGGCCGGACGCCGGCGCATCCCGCCCGGCGCGCTCGCCGGCGAGCGCCTGCTGCTGCGCGAGCCCGGCTCGGGCACGCGCGCGAACATGGAGCGATTCCTGCGCGCGCACGGCGTCAAGCTGCTGCGCGCCGACGAGATGGGCAGCAACGAGACGCTCAAGCAGGCGGCGATGGCGGGCATGGGCGTGGCGTTCCTGTCGCACCACGCCTTTGCGATGGAGGCCGAGGCCGGCCGGCTCGTGCGGCTCGACGTGCGCGGCACGCCGGTCGAGCGTGAGTGGAACCTGCTCGTGCAGGCCGACCGCCGGCCTTCGCTCGCACTCGCGGCGCTGCTCGAATTCCTGCAGGGCGCCGGTGCGGCGCTGATGCGGGACGCAGAGCGCCCCGTCAGCGCCTGAGCGTGCCCCCTGCGCACGTGCTGATGAAGGGGTGACGGGCGGAAATCCCGGACGTCGAAGGTGGTGCCCCCTGCGCCTGTGCGGATGAAGGGCGCGGCTGCGACGACAGCACCGGTCAGCCGGGTGGCTCCCACGCGCGAGCGGACGAAGGAGCGAGCCTGCGCCTCTCCGGCATCGACGGCCGTCGCCCTGCGCGCGTGCCGAAGGCTCCGCGGTCGCCCATTCGGCTTCCGGCATTGGCCGGGTCGGCGATCCGCGGAGATATGGATGCGCGCATATATGCCTGTCCGTATGTATGCTAAGCTGCGCGCCGATGAACCCCGAACTGCTGTTCCGACTCCTGTCCGACCCGACCCGCCTGCGCTGCGTGCTGCTGCTGCGCGCGGAAGCTTCGCTGTGCGTGTGCGAGCTCACCCATGCGCTCGCGATGTCGCAGCCCAAGATCTCGCGGCACCTGGCGATGCTGCGCGAGGCCGGGCTGGTCGTCGACGAGCGCCGCGGGCAATGGGTGCATTACCGGCTGCATCCCGAACTGCCCGGCTGGGCGCTCGAGGTGCTCGCCGGCGCGGCGCACGGCGAGGCGGCGGCGCAGGCGTACGCGCAGGACCGCGAGCGGCTCGCGACGATGGCTGGGCGCCCGTCGCTCGCGCTGTACGATTGAGGCTCACCCCTCGCCCATGGCCGGACGCAGGCCGGCGACGTCGGCCTGCGCCGGTCGCTCGCGTTGGGCGATCGATACTCACGGGCAGGACCTATTCAGAATTCACGGGGAAGACGGCATGACGGATCGCACGCAGATGCCCGACGCGGGCGGTGGACTGGGCTTTTTCGAGCGCTATCTGACGGTATGGGTGGCGCTGTGCATCGTCGCCGGTGTGGCCCTCGGCCAGCTCGCGCCGGCCGTGCCCGCGGCGCTCTCGAAGATGGAATACGCGCAGGTGTCGCTGCCGGTCGCGATGCTGATCTGGGCGATGATCTTCCCGATGATGGTGCAGATCGACTTCGCCGCGATCCTCGGCGTGCGCCGCCAGCCGAAGGGGCTCGTCATCACGACCTCGGTGAACTGGCTGATCAAGCCATTCATGATGTTCGCGATCGCGTGGTTCTTCCTGATCGTCGTATTCCGGCCGTTCATCCCCGAAGCGCTCGCGCGCGAATACCTCGCCGGCGCGATCCTGCTCGGCGCCGCGCCGTGCACGGCGATGGTGTTCGTGTGGAGCTATCTGACGCGCGGCGACGCCGCCTACACGCTGGTGCAGGTCGCGTTGAACGACCTCATCATGCTGTTCGCGTTCGCGCCGATCGTCGTGTTCCTGCTCGGCGTCTCCGATATCGTCGTGCCGTGGGACACCGTCGCGCTGTCCGTGCTGCTCTACATCGTCATCCCGCTGTCGGCCGGCTATGCGACACGAGTGATGCTGATCGCCCGCCACGGGCAGAAATGGTTCGACGAGCTGTTCCGCCGTCGCATCGCGCCGGTGACGCCGGCCGCGCTGCTGGTCACGCTGGTGCTGCTGTTCGCGTTCCAGGGCGAGGTGATCCTGAACAACCCGCTGCACATCGCGCTGATCGCGGTGCCGCTCATCATCCAGACCTTTCTGATCTTCTTCATCGCCTACCGCTGGGCGAAAGCCTGGAAGGTGCCGCACGCGGTCGCCGCGCCCGGCGCGATGATCGGTGCGAGCAACTTCTTCGAGCTCGCGGTGGCCGTGGCGATCGCGCTGTTCGGTCTGCAGTCGGGCGCGGCGCTCGCGACCGTGGTCGGCGTGCTGGTCGAGGTGCCGCTGATGCTGGCGCTGGTGCGCATCGCGAACCGCACGCGTGATCGATTCCCGGCGGCGGTGCCGGCGCACGCGTAGGAGGCCGTATGCTCAAGCACGTCGTTGTCGCCGCCGAAAGTCTAGGTGCGCTGGTTCCGGGGTGACGACCGGCGGCGGCAGCGCGCTCAGGGGTCGTCTCAGAAAACGGAAAAAATCGCACGCCAACGATTTGTCATAGCCGTTGCGCTATCCGCCATTGGCGTATAGAATGCAGGGCATGGAATTCATCGAAACCCCAACATTCACCCGCCTGCTTGCCGCGCTACTGACGGATGATGAGTACGCGGGCCTCCAGAATGTCTTGGTGGAAAACCCGGAACGGGGCGACATCATCAAGGGTGGCGGTGGAATCCGTAAGCTGCGCCACGCGCTGCCTGGGCGTGGTAAGAGCGGCGGGGTTCGGGTGATTTACTACTGGCTCCGGAACGACGGGCGGATTTACATGCTGCTGATCTAACCGAAGTCGAAAAAGGACGATTTGACCGACCGGGAAACCGCCTTGCTGCGCGAATTTGTGAAGGAGCTATGAGATGGAACAAGCATTGTTTGATGACCTGGTGCAAAGCCTGAAAGAAGCCAAGGCGATTGCTCGCGGGGAAGCGCCCGCCTCGCGCCGGATCAAGGTTACGACGCCGGATGTGAAGGCGGTACGTGAGAAAATCGGGCTGTCACAAAGCGAATTTGCCCAGTTGATGCAGGTCAGCATCAAGACACTGCAAAACTGGGAACAGCATCGCCGCAACCCGACCGGTCCCGCTGCCGCCTTGCTCAAGATCGTGCTTACTGCGCCGGATGTGGCGCTCAAGACGCTGCATGCCTGATTCTCGAAACTCGCTGTTCTGCACCGACTTCAAGCGAGAACGGTTTTCGAGAACATCCGGCCCACGTCGGCGCTAGATTCGCCGATCTCTCGTTAAGGCTTCTCGTAGACCTTCGTTTGCGAGAAGCCTTTTCCTTTGTGGATCAAGCACGGCATGCCTTCGTTGCCTCAAATGCCATTGGCTTGACGTGCTTTATTTTGTGCGTTTTCTGAGACGACCCCGCTCAGGACAATGCCGCCGACAGGGAAATCGCGAGGTCCGGGAAGGCGCTCAGGACCTTCTTGTCCATCGTCACGAGGGGGCGCCGAGTTTCGTCGCCAACGCGACGAATTCGCAGTCGTACGCCGAACAATCGCTCCTTTCGACGAGGCGTAGCACCGAGCAGGAATCGGGGTCGTACTCGCGCTCCGCAAGCAACGCCTCCGCTTCGCTGCGAAGGCCTTGTCGAAGGTCAGGAGTCGTTTGCGCAAGTAGTGCGCGAGCACGTTACGCAGCTCGCTGCGCGACAGGGACGGCGCAATCCAATCGGGGTCTTGCTCCAGGAGTCGTTCGGCGAGCGCCGTGTACTCGGTCGGAAGGTACAGGTAGGTAATGATGTTCGTGTCGACCACGATCATGGCCGGCCTTCATCGATGGCTGCGTCGATCTCGGCAGCACTGAATTCTCCTGGCGCCATGTCTTGCCGCAGTCGGCGCGCGCGCGCGAGCCGCTTCTGGGCAGGCACGCGCGTGGGCACGAGCGTGCGCTCAAGGCAGGCAATCACCTCGCTGTTCAGGCTGCGGTGATGGGCGTCGGCAAGCTTCCTTCAGGCGGGCATAGATGTCATCGGGGATGTTCTTGAGGGTCATCGTCGCAGGCATGGCGCGTTCGAAAACAGGGTATGAGCGGTTCCATTTTGGTGGTGATATGGTGGTGGATCAAGTCCGCACGCCTCGACGCCTTGGGGTCGACATTGCTGGCGGATGCCGGCCATGGCTGACCAAGTGACTGGACCAGCAGTCGAGCGGACCGTCTGCAAGCGCAGCTTGCACCACCCCTCCGATCGTCGGCCTGCGGTGACCGGAGGCCTCGACGGCTGGTCGGGGGTGCATGCCTCCTTTACCGGCCGATCGGCAGCATCCCCACTTCTGGATCGTATCCGATCATGCCGTCCGCCTCGATCAGGTGGCACAAGGTGTGCTCGTCGAGCGCGAGGTCGTCGGCGTCCTCCTCGTTGCGGAGCAGCTCGGTGATGATGGCGGCGACGTCGAGGTGGCGGACGCTGCGGCGGGACTCGGGGCGGGTGTGCGTGATGCTGGCCATGATGTGCTCCTCTCTCTCGTTGGGGCGCAGCCGCTGTCGCGCGGCCTTCGTGACATGAGTCGCAGGCGTGGAGGAGGCGGTTCAAGGATTCTGGCCGGCACGGCGTGCCGCCGTCGAGCGGACGTGTCCGGTCGCGGCCGTACGGATGTTGCGCGGACTTCGAACGGGTGTCGTGGCCGGGCCCTGCGGCGGTGCGGCGTCGGCCGGCCGCACCGCCGTGGGTGCTGCGCCGCGGCGCCTCAGCTGCAGTGGCCGCAGCACTCGCTCTGCACGGGCTTCAGGGTCGGCTTGATGTCGGCCCAGCGGGTGAGCTCGTCGCGGCTCGGGTAGCGGCCGGCCAGCGCAATCTCGCCGTCGACGAGCACCAGCGGCAGCGCGTCCTGCCCCGAGCGCTCGAGGAAGGCCGTGACCACTGCGTTGTCGGCAAAGGCCTGCGGCTGCTGCGCGAGGTTGAAGCGCTCGAGGCGGGCGCCCTGCTGCTTGGCCCAGTCGAGGTCGGCCGCCGCGGTGACGAGGGCCTGGTCGACGTCGGTGCCGCACACGCCGCTCGCGCAGCACAGGGCGGGGTCGAAAATCTGGATGGTTTTCATGGTGGATCTCCGTGTGTAAGTCGGTTGTCGATCAAGGAAGCAGGGTGCCGATCCGCGCGAGCTCGGCCTTGAAGGTGGCCGGATCGCGTTGGGCGAGATCGGCGGGCAGTGCGAGAAAGGCTTCGATGCGGGTGCGCAGGATGCGATAGGCGGTTTCGAACGCCGCATCGATCTCGGCGTCGCTGCCGGTCGCCTTGGCCGGATCGTCCACGCCCCAGTGCGCGCGCGGCACCGGCGCGAGAGTGACCGGGCAGGTCTCGCCCGCAGCGCTCGCGCACACGGTGATGACGAGCTCGGGCGTGACGGGCAGCGCGTTCCACGACTTGCTGTGACAGCCGTCGGTGGCGATGCCTTCGCGCGCGAGCAGCGCGAGCGCGCGCGGATGCACGTAGCCGGTCGGCTCGCTGCCGGCGCTCACTGCGCGCAGCGGCGCGGGGGCGAGCGCGTTGAAGGTGGCTTCGGCGAGGATCGAGCGGCACGAGTTGCCGGTGCACAGGAACAGCACGTTCACGATCGGGACGTCCCTCGGGCTCGGGCGACGGGTTCGAGGGCGGGCAGGAACGGCGCCGCGGCCGGCGTGCCGCGGCGCAGGTCGGCGCATTCGTCGGGATCGTCGGCGCAGCAGTTCGCGGTCAGGAACGCGATCGTGTCGAGCATCAGCGGGATGTTGGCGCGATAGCGCTGGTAGCGCCCTTCCTGCTCGACCGACGCGAGGCCGCACTGCGTGAGCCCCTTCAAATGGAACGACAGGTTGGTCGGCGGCACGTCGAGCGCCTCGGCGATCTCGCCGGCCACCTTGCCGGCGCGCCCGGCCTGCACGAGCAGGCGGAACACGTCGAGCCGCACCGGGGACGACAGCGCTTCGAAGACCTGCAGGGCGACGGCTTTTTCCATGGGTCAATAGTTCAACGAGTGTTGAAATATTGCCGACCGCGTCGTCGTGCGTCAAGGCTTTTCGAGCAGAAAGTCGAGAAACGCGCGACCGACCGGCGAGAGCTGGCGCCCGCCCGGGTAGGCCGCATGCCAGTGGCGCACGATCGGGAAATGCTCGGCGTCGAGGATCGCGAACTGGCCCGGCGGGTGCAGGGCGAGCGCCTGGCGCGACAGCGCCGAGATGCCCAGATCGGCGAGCACGGCCTGCTTGATCGCCTCGTTGCTGCCGAGCTCGAGGCGCGGCGTGATCGCGAAACCGTGGGCGTCGAAGAGCCGCTCGATCGCCTTGCGCGTGCCCGAGCCGGCCTCGCGCATCAGCCACGGCTCGGCGGCGAGGCGCGCGAGCGGGATGTGGCGCGCGTGCGCGAGCGGGTGCCCGGGCGCGGCGATCACGACGAGCGGGTTTTCGAGGAACGGCGTGGCCACGACGCCGACCTCCTCGGGCGGCTGGCCGAGGATGTACAAGTCGTCGAGATGCTCGGCGATGCTCTCGAGCACCTGCTCGCGATTGGCGACGCGCAGCGACACCTCGATGCCGGGGTGGCGCCGCGCGAACTCGCCGAGCAGGCGCGGCGCGAAGTACGACGCAGTCGTGATCGCGACCAGGCGCAGGCGTCCGCGCTGCAGGCCCTGGCGCTCGGCCACGCGCATCTCGAAGCGGTCGAGGATGCCGAAGATGTCGCGTGCGGCGTGGGCGAGATCGTGGCCGGCTTCGGTCAGCACGATCTTCTTGCCGACCTGTTCGAAGAGCGGTGTGCCGACCGCGTCGGTGAGCTTGCGGATCTGCATCGACACGGTGGGCTGGGTCAGGTGGAGCGCGTCGGCGGCGCGTGTGAAGCTGCCGTGACGGGCGATCGCCTCGAAGATCTCCAGTTGCCGCAGGCTCGCGTGTCGCATGGTGGCTCCTGATGCATAGACATTGATCTATGATGTGCATCGAAAAAAGTGACTGTTATTTATGTTAGAGCGCGGCCATCATTCGCTCAAGCCATCGGGGCCGCATCGGCGGACCGAAACCACCACGGATTGGAGGAGCGACATGGCCGTCAAGACCTGGAATGCGGGCGTCAAGGACTACCGCAGCACGTACTGGGAGCCCGACTACCGGGTGCAGGACACCGATCTGCTGGCGGTCTTCAAGATCACGCCGCAGCCGGGTGTCGCGCGCGAGGAGGCGGCCGCGGCGGTCGCGGCCGAGTCCTCGACCGGCACCTGGACGACGGTGTGGACGGATCTGCTCACCGATCTCGATTACTACAAGGGGCGCGCCTACGCGATCGAGGACGTGCCCGGCGACGACAGCTGCTTTTATGCGTTCATCGCCTATCCGATCGACCTCTTCGAGGAGGGCTCGGTGGTGAACGTGTTCACGTCGCTGGTCGGCAACGTGTTCGGCTTCAAGGCGGTGCGCGGGCTGCGCCTCGAGGACGTGCGCTTTCCGATCGCCTATGTGAAGACCTGCGGCGGGCCGCCGCACGGCATCCAGGTCGAGCGCGACCTGATGAACAAGTACGGACGCCCGCTGCTCGGCTGCACGATCAAGCCCAAGCTGGGGCTGTCGGCGAAGAACTACGGCCGTGCCGTGTATGAGTGCCTGCGCGGCGGGCTGGACTTCACCAAGGACGACGAGAACGTCAACTCCCAGCCCTTCATGCGCTGGCGCCAGCGCTTCGACTTCGTGCAGGAGGCGATCGACAAGGCCGAGCGCGAGACCGGTGAGCGCAAGGGCCACTACCTGAACGTGACCGCGCCGACCCCCGAGGAGATGTACAAGCGCGCCGAGTATGCGAAATCGATCGGCAGCCGCATCATCATGCACGACTTCCTGACCGGTGGCTTCTGCGCCAACACCGGGCTCGCCAACTGGTGCCGCGACAACGGCATGCTGCTGCACATCCACCGCGCGATGCACGCGGTGCTCGACCGCAATCCGCAGCACGGCATCCACTTCCGCGTGCTGACCAAGGCGCTGCGCCTGTCGGGCGGCGACCACCTGCACTCGGGCACCGTGGTCGGCAAGCTCGAGGGCGACCGCGACGCGACGCTGGGCTGGATCGACCTGATGCGCGCGCGCCGCATCGAGGAAGACCGCCGCCGCGGCATCTTCTTCGATCAGGACTGGGGCGCGATGCCGGGCGTGATGCCGGTCGCGTCGGGCGGCATCCACGTCTGGCACATGCCCGCGCTGGTGAGCATCTTCGGCGACGACTCGGTGCTGCAGTTCGGTGGCGGCACGCTCGGCCATCCGTGGGGCAACGCGGCCGGCGCGGCGGCCAACCGCGTGGCGGTGGAGGCCTGTGTGAAGGCGCGCAACGAAGGCGTCGAGCTCGAGCACGACGGCAAGCGCGTCCTCACCGACGCCGCCCGCCACAGCCCCGAGCTGCGCGTCGCGATGGAGACCTGGAAGGAGGTCCGCTTCGAGTTCGACACGGTGGACAAGCTCGCCGTCGCGCATCGGTGAGTGCTATCACCCATTCCCCATCCATTGCCCTTCTGGAGCCCGAAATGACCGACATGCAGGACTACGCCAGCCGGCTGTCCGACCCGGCGAGCCGCCGCTTCGAGACTTTTTCGTATCTGCCGGCGATGAGCCCGGCGGAGATTCGCAGGCAGGTCGAGTACATCGTGTCGCGCGGCTGGAACCCCGCGATCGAGCACACCGAACCCGCGTACCTGATGGATTCGTACTGGTACATGTGGAAGCTGCCGATGTTCGGCGAGACCGACGTCGACACGATTCTCGGCGAGGCCGAGGCGTGCCATGCGGCCCACCCCGACCACCATGTGCGCCTGGTCGGCTACGACAACCTCAGGCAGTCGCAGGGCGCGGCGATGGTGATCTACCGCGGCAAGACCGTCTGAGCGCGCGTCGCACCCGGGCCCCGGAGATTCCGCCGGGGCGAATGCCCACCCCGAGACCGAACTCACCGGAGCCGAAATCATGAGCGTCGATGTCGATCAATTCCAGATCCGCCGGCAGCCCTGGTACCGTCCCGTCGGCAACGAGGTCGACAGGTTCGAGGCCGCCTACGCCGCGCGCATGCCGGTGATGCTCAAGGGGCCGACCGGCTGCGGCAAGAGCCGCTTCGTCGAATACATGGCCTGGAAGCTCGGCCGGCCGCTGATCACGGTCGCGTGCAACGAGGACATGACCGCCTCCGATCTCGTCGGGCGCTTCCTGCTCGACCTCGACGGCACCCGTTGGCAGGACGGGCCGCTGACGATCGCGGCGCGCATCGGCGCGATCTGCTATCTCGACGAAGTCGTCGAGGCGCGCCAGGACACCACCGTGGTGATCCACCCGCTCACCGACCATCGACGCGTGATGCCGCTGGACAAGAAGGGCGAGCTGGTGCGGGCCGACCCGGGCTTCCACCTGGTGATCTCGTACAACCCCGGCTACCAGAACCTGATGAAGGATCTGAAGCAATCGACCAAGCAGCGCTTCGGCGCGATGGTGTTCGATTTTCCGGCCGCCGGGATCGAGACCGAGGTGGTCGCGCACGAGGCCGGCGTCGATGCGCCGATCGCGGCGAAGCTCGTCGCGATCGCGCAGCGCTCGCGCAACCTCAAGGGCCACGGCCTGGACGAGGGCATCTCGACGCGGCTGCTGGTCTATGCCGGCCAGCTGATCGCGCGCGGCATCGCCCCGCGCGAGGCCGCCGAGATGGCGCTGGTGTGCCCGATCACCGACGATCCGGACATGCGCGATACGCTCGCCGCTGCGGTCGACACGATTTTCGGCTGACACGCGTGGAAACCGGCATGACCGCGACCGTACTCCGCTTGGTCGAGCGGCATGCCCGCGACGTGCCGACATCGGCGATCGCAGTGGTTCAGCAAGAGGAGGCCGCCCAGTGAGCGCCGAATTCGACGAATGCCGTGCCGAGCTGCTGCGTGCCGCGCCGGCGCTCGCCGACAGCTTCGACGGGTGCTTCGCGCAGGCCGCGCGCAGCCTCACGCCGGCCGGGCTCGAGCACTGGCTGCAGGGTGCGCGCGGGCTCGCGCGCCTGGGCCGCGGGCCGGAGGTGCTGTGCGCCTGGATCGAGCACCTGCCGGCGGTCGCACGCGAGTGCGGCGAGGACGTCGTCGCCGACGCCATCACCGCAGCGATGAAGCTCGCCTCGCTGACCTCGGGTGCGGTGATCGCGCAGGTGTTCGCCACGCTGCCCACTGCGGCACGGCGCCTGGGCGACGCGGAGCTGCTGCGCGGCTACCTCGACCTGCTGCACCGGCTCG
>DAOMOP010000104.1:0-2824 GCA_035444405.1 Rhodocyclaceae bacterium | reverse complement strand
GGGTCTCGCGCGCTGGGTGGACTTCGGCGCCGAGGCCTACCGGCGCGACCTCGCCGGCCAGGCGGCATACTTCGCGCTCGGCACCGAGGACAGCCGCGCGGTGCTCGAGCGCGAACGGCGCGGCACGCTGTTCGTCGATTGTCAGCGCCGCCTCAACCTCTACCTGCGCGCGTTCTGGGCGCGCGACTTCTTCCTACGCCCGGCGAGCGCACAGGATGCCGGCTTTCGACCGTATGCGGACGGCGGCGCGATCCATCTGCCCGACGCGGTGGACGATCTGCCCGGCGTTGCCGGCCTCGATGTCTACCGGGCGATGGTCGCGCACCTGGCCGCGCACGTCGTCCATTCGCGCGCGGCCCTGTCGCCCGAGGGGCTGTCGCCGGCGCAGCAATTCCTGGTCGGCGTGTTCGAGGACGCGCGCGTCGAGCACTGCGCGATCCGCGCCTTTCCGGGCCTGAAGCGGTTGTGGCAGCGGCTGCTGCCGGATCCCTCTGCAGGCCCGAGGGACGAAGCCAGCGTGGTCTTGCTCGAGCGCACCGCGTTGGCGCTCCTCGACGGCGCCGCGTTCACCGGCGACGACGCGGTCGATGCGCTGGTGCGCAGGTTTCGCGAGCGCATCGAGGCCGACTGCGAGGACGCCATGGCGAGCCTCGTCCTCGGGCTCGAACTGTTTCACCTGCTCGAGGCCCGTGGCCCGCTGCCGAGCCTGCGCGTGCTCGAAGGCCTGCGCATCCCGTACCGTGACGACAACCGGATCGTCTGGCAGGGCGCGGTGCTCGATGGCTTTCACGAGGCCGCGTGGCAGCTCGCCGGCCCGCGTCAGACGCGGCGGCGCGTGTCGCTGATGGAGTTCGTCAACGGCCTCGACGTCGAGACCGCCGGCGACGATGCGCAGGAGGTGTGGGTGCTCGACGGCGTGCTCTACGACGACGACGGCGTCACCTGGAACGAACGCGAAGGCCGCGAGCCGGTCTCCGAACCCCGCCACTATCCCGAGTGGGATTACCGCGTGCAGCGCTACCGCCCCGACTGGGCGACCGTGTACGAGCGCTGCGCACCGCGCGGCGACGCCGGGCGCATCGACCGCATCCTCGCCGCCCGCAAACCGCTCGTCTCGCGCATCCGCCGGATCGTGGACCGGCTGCGGCCGCAGGGCGTGGTTCGCGAACGCAAGCTCGAGGACGGCGACGAGCTCGACCTCGACGCCGCGGTCGATGCGGCGGTTGCGCTGCGCAGCGGCCGGCAGCCGGACCTGCGCATCGCGATGCGCAGCCGCCTGCGCCATCGCGACCTTGCAGTGCTGGTGCTGCTCGACTTGTCCGAGTCCACCAACGAGACGGTGCAGGGCGGCTCACAGACGGTGCTCGACCTCACCCGTGAAGCCTGTGCACTGGTGTCGACCGCGATCGCCGGCATCGGCGATCCGTTCGCGGTGCACGGCTTTTCCAGCGACGGGCGCCACGATGTGCGCTACGTGCGCTTCAAGGACTTCGACCAGCATTTCGACGGTGAGGTCAAGGCGCGCCTCGCCGGCATGCAGGGCGGCCTGTCGACGCGCATGGGCGCCGCGATGCGCCATGCGGCCACGCATCTCGCACAGCTGCCGGCACGCCGCAAGCTCCTCCTCGTGGTGACCGACGGCGAGCCGGCCGACATCGACGAGCGCGACCCGCAGACGCTGCGCCACGACGCACGCAAGGCGGTCGAGGCGCTGCACGCGCAGGGCATCGAGTCGTATTGCCTGACGCTCGACGCGCGTGCCGACCAGTATGTCGAGCGCAGCTTCGGCGCAGATCGCTACACCATCGTCGATCATGTCGAGCGTCTGCCCGAGCGCCTGCCGCAACTGTTCGCGAGCCTGACGCGCTGAGCTGACGCCATGAGGTGGAGGCGCGAGGTGACGACGGGAGGTGACGACGCGAGGTGAGGACCCGAGGTGAGGACGCGAGGTGAGGCGCGAGGTGACGACGGGATGTGAGGACGCGAGGTGAGGACGCGAGGCGGTGCCTCGTGCCGGGCTGATGGCTGGATGTGGGGCCTCGCCCTCGCGCGCTCGTTCGGCTGCGCACCGGCTTGGCTGCGCGGCCGGGCGCGTACCATTCAGCGACGACGGAATCCGACGTAGTCGTCGAGGAAAGCGTGCTTGCCGTTCTTCAGGAACGCGTCGAAGTCCCAATCCCCGGGGCTCAGCAGGTGTGCGAACGCATTGCGGAACACATACACCTCAGCCTGCACTTCGCGGCCGTGCGCGGGCTGTACCCGCACGGTCAGCCGCGCGTACTGCCCGCCTTCGAACGCGTCGAGGCGCCCGAGCGCGTCGCGGCCGACGTCACGGTACAGTCGGCCGTGCACCAGCGCCCCGGTTTTGCGCACGATGCCCGGATAAGCGGTGCCGGCAACCGGATGGCGGACGAAGCCGGCCAGCGTTGCCGGCTCGCCGACGAATGGCCGGCCGCACACCGCAGCCATGATGTCTTCGCACATCAAGGTGCCGTAGGTGAAGCAGTGGCTCACGTGTGCGAAGCCCCGGCGCGCTGCGCCTCAGCGCACCACCTGGCTCAGCTCGCCGGCCTTGTAGCGCGCGGCGATCTTGTCGAGCGGCACGGCCTTGATGCGGCTCGCCTGGCCGGCGCAGCCGAAGGCATCGAAGCGCGCCTTGCAGACCTGCTTGGCCGCTTCGCGCGCGGGCTTGTTGAACTCGCGCGGATCGAACTTCGACGGGTTCTCGTGCAGGAACTTGCGCACCGCCGCAGTCATCGCGAGGCGGATGTCGGTGTCGATGTTGATCTTGCGCACGCCGTGCCGGATCGCGGTCTGGATCTCC
>DAOMOP010000103.1:13580-13849 GCA_035444405.1 Rhodocyclaceae bacterium | reverse complement strand
TATGGCATCTGCAGCGCGCCCGGGCTGATGCGCGCCCTGCGCAAGACCCGCAATCCGTTTTCCGTCAACGCCTTCGCTGCCGCCGGCGCGCTTGCCGCGCTGGCCGACACCGGCCACCTGGGCCGCAAGAGCGGGCAGGGCTTTTACCGCTGGGAGGCGGGCAAGGCGCAGAAGGCTGCCGCCGGCCCGCTGCCCGAGGGCCTGGCCGAGCGCATCGTCGCGCCGCTCGTCGCGGCGACGCGACGCTGTGTCGAGCAGGGCGTGGTCGC
>DAOMOP010000103.1:0-13552 GCA_035444405.1 Rhodocyclaceae bacterium | reverse complement strand
GGCGTGATCTTCGGCACCGGCTTTGCGCCGTTCACCGGCGGTCCGCTCCATCAGCTCGCGGGTCGTGGCACCGACGCGGGAAAGACGGGCCGGATTGGGGTCGAAGCTGATATGGTGCCGGCACCCTAGACCCGACTGGAGCTTGATGATGACCGAAACGAACGACACCCCCGTGTGCCTGCCCGAGAACCGCCAGCCGGCCTTGCGGGTGATGCCGATGCCGGCGGACCTGAACCCGGAGGGGCAGGTCTTCGGTGGCTGGATCATGTCGATGGTCGACGTCGCCGGCGCGATCCCGGCCAAGCGCCGCGCGCGCAGCCGCGTGGCGACGATCGCGGTCAATGCCTTCACGTTCCGCCAGCCGGTCTCGGTCGGCGACCTGGTGAGCTTCTACGCCGACGTCGTCAAGGTCGGGCGCACCTCGGTCACGGTCGATGTCGAGGTCTATGCCGAGCGCAACCCCGAGCATCCCGTGGTGGTGAAGGTCACCGAGGCGACGCTGACCTACGTCGCTCTCGACGAGGCGGGCGAAAAGCGCGCGCTGCCGCAGGAATGACGGACTGAAACGGGGCGAAGCCTCCGGCCGGAGGCCTCGCCCGGCAACAGGAGGAGAGCCGTGAGCAACTTCATCATCCGCAAGGTCGCCGTGCTCGGCGCCGGCGTGATGGGCGCGCAGATCGCCGCCCATTGCGCCAACGCCGACGTGCCGGTGGTCTTGTTCGACCTTCCCGCGAAGGAGGGCAAGCCCAACGCCATCGTCGAGCGCGCGCTCGGCGCGCTGAAGAAGCTCGAGCCGGCGCCGCTCGCGGCGAAGGACCGGCTCGCCTTCATCGACGCCGCGAACTACGACAGCGGCCTCGCGCAACTGGCCGATTGCGACCTCGTCATCGAGGCGATCGCCGAGAAGATGGAATGGAAGCACGACCTGTACGCGAAGGTCGCGCCGCACCTCGCCGCCGATGCGGTGTTCGCGTCCAACACCTCCGGCCTGTCCATCGCTGCGCTCGCCCACGGCCTGCCCGCGGCGCGGCGCAGCCGCTTCTGCGGCATCCATTTCTTCAACCCGCCGCGCTACATGCCGCTGGTCGAGCTGATCGCGACCGGCGACAGCGACGCGGCGATGCTCGATGCGCTCGAGACCTGGCTCACGACGCGCCTGGGCAAGAGCATCGTGCGCGCCAAGGACACGCCGAACTTCGTCGCGAACCGCATCGGCGTGTTCTCGATCCTCGCGGTGATGCACCACACCGCGCGGCTCGGCCTGGGCTTCGACGAGGTCGATGCGCTGACCGGGCCGGCGATTGGGCGGCCGAAGAGCGCGACCTACCGCACCGCCGACGTCGTCGGCCTCGACACGCTCGCGCACGTGATCGGCACGATGCAGGCGACCCTGCCGGACGATCCCTGGCATGGACACTTCAAGCAGCCCGACTGGCTCGCCGCGCTGATCGCGAAGGGCGCGCTCGGCCAGAAGACGCGCGCCGGCATCTACCGCAAGGACGGCAAGCAGATCCTCGTGCTCGACCCGGCCACGCAGGACTACCGCCCCAGCGTCGGCGAGATCGTCTCGGAGGTTGCGACGATCCTGAAGACGCGCGACCCGGTCGAGCGCTTCGCGCTGCTCGCGGCGAGCGAGCTGCCCGAGGCGCAGTTCCTGTGGTCGATCTTCCGCGACGTGTTCCATTACTGCGCCGTGCATCTCGCGGCAATCGCCGACAACGCGCGCGACGTCGATCTGGCGATGCGCTGGGGCTTCGGCTGGGAGCAGGGGCCGTTCGAGACCTGGCAGGCGGCCGGCTGGCGCGAGATCGCGACGCTCGTGCAGCTCGACATCGACGCCGGCCGCGCGATGGCGGACGTGCCGTTGCCGGCGTGGGTGTTCGAGCGTGACGGCGTGCACGAGTCGGCCGGCGCGTACTCGGCCGCGGAGAACGCTCTGAAGGCGCGCTCCACACTACCGGTGTACGGCCGCCAGCTCTATCCGGTGCAGGTGCTCGGCGAGGCGCCGCCCGACCGTGGCGAGACGCTGTGGGAGAACGACGGCGTGCGTCTGTGGACGCGCCCCGACCGCGACCCGCGCATCGGCATCGTGTCGTTCAAGTCGAAGATGCACGCGATCGGCGACGAGGTGCTCGACGGCCTGCTCGAGGCAGTCGCGCGCGCCGAGCGCGAGCTCGACGGCGTGGTGCTGTGGCACGAGGCGCCGTTCGCGGTCGGCGCCAATCTGCAGCAGGTCGCGGAGGCGTGCCAGGCCGGCGAGTTCGAGCGTCTCGAGCGCACCGTCGCGAAGTTCCAGCGCGCGTCGATGGCGCTCAGGCACGCGCAGGTGCCGGTGGTCGCGGCGGTGTCCGGCATGGCGCTGGGCGGCGGCTGCGAGTTCGCGATGCACGCCGGCCACCGCGTGCTGGCGCTCGAGTCCTATCTCGGCCTGGTCGAGGCCGGCGTCGGCCTGATCCCGGCCGGCGGCGGCTGCAAGGCGTTTGCGCTCGCGGCGCACCGGCTCGCGCAGAAAGCGGCCGGCGGTGACGTGTTCCCGTTCATCCAGCAGAGCTTCCAGACCATCGCGATGGCCACCGTCGCGAAGAGCGCGCTCGAGGCGGTCGCGCTCGGCTTCGCGAAGCCGTCCGACGACGTCGTGCTCCACCCGCAGGAGCTGCTGCACGTCGCGCTCGCGCGTGCGCGCGCGCTCGCCGAGGCCGCGTGGCGCCCGCCGCTGGTCGAGCGCGCGGTCACGGTGGCCGGGCGCAACGGCATCGCGACCTGCGAGCTGATGCTGGTCAACATGGCCGAGGGCGGCTTCATCTCCGCGCACGACTACCGCGTCGCCAAGGCGGCCGCGACGGCGCTGTGCGGCGGCGAGGTCGACAGCGGCGCGCGCGTGTCCGAGCAGTGGATTCTCGACGTCGAGCGCGCGCTGTTCGTCGAGCTGCTCCAGTCCGAGCCGACCCAGCAGCGCATCGCGCACATGCTCGAGACCGGCAAGCCGTTGAGGAACTGAAGGAGATTCGAATGAGCAAGCAGATTCAGGACGCCTACGTCGTCGCCGCCACGCGCACGCCGGTGGGCAAGAAGGGCGGCATGTTCGGGCGCGTGCGCCCCGACGACCTGCTCGCGCACGTGCTCGCGGCGGTCCTTGCGAAGGTGCCGGGGCTCGACCCGCGCGAGGTCGGCGATGTCGTCGTCGGCTGCGCGATGCCCGAGGCCGAGCAGGGCATGAACGTCGCGCGCATCGGCCTGCTGCTGGCCGGCCTGCCGGACAGCGTGCCGGGCATCACGATCAACCGCTTCTGCGCGTCGGGGCTGCAGGCGGTGGCCGATGCGGCCGCGCGCATCCGCCTCGGCGAGGCCGACGTGATGATCGCCGCCGGCACCGAGTCGATGAGCGCGATGCCGCAGATCATGGGCAACAAGGTGAGCCTGAACCCGGCGATCTTCGCGAAGGCCGAGAACGTCGGCATCGCCTACGGCATGGGACTGACCGCCGAGAAGGTCGCCGCGCAGTGGCAGGTGTCGCGCGACGATCAGGACGCGTTCGCGCTCGAATCGCACCGGCGCGCCAGCGCGGCGATCGCGGCCGGGCATTTCCGCGCCGAGATCGCGCCCTACACGGTGCGCGCGCACCTGCCCGGCGAAGGCGGCACGGTGCGCATCGCCGAGCGCGTGTGCGACACCGACGAGGGGCCGCGCGCCGACGCGTCGCCCGAAGGGCTCGCGAAGCTCAAGCCGGTGTTCGCCGCGCGCGGCTCGGTCACCGCCGGCAACAGCTCGCAGATGTCGGACGGCGCCGCGGCGGTGCTGCTGATGAGCGAGGCGGCGCTCGAGCGCACCGGCGCGACGCCGATCGCGCGTTTCGTCTCGTATGCGGTGGCCGGCGTGCCGCCCGCGGTGATGGGCATCGGCCCGGTCGAGGCGATCCCGCGCGCGCTCGCGGCGGCCGGCCTCGCGCAGTCCGAGCTGGGCTGGATCGAGCTCAACGAGGCCTTCGCCGCGCAGGCGCTGGCGGTCGTGCGCCAGCTCGAGCTCGACCCGGCGCGCGTCAATCCGCTCGGCGGCGCGATCGCGCTCGGCCACCCGCTCGGCGCGACCGGCGCGATCCGCAGCGCGACGCTGATGAGCGCGATGCAGCGCGACGCCGCGCTGCGCTACGGCATGATCTCGATGTGCATCGGCACCGGCATGGGCGCGGCGGGCGTGTTCGAGCGCGTGTGAGCGTGACCGAGCCCGAAAAAAACCGTCTACATCGCGGCCGAGTCGTGCTACAAGGCGAATCCGACGCGCCGCACGCGCGGCGCGACCGCGACGATTTCATGACAATCAGGAGACCTTGCCGATGGCCGATACCGCCCTGCTCGATGTTGCCGACCGCGTCGCCACGATCACGCTGAACCGCCCCGCGCAGCTCAACGCGCTGTCCGTCGAGATGATGGACGACTTGTACGCGGTCGCGAAGCGCCTGCGGGGTCGCGACGACGTCGATGTCGTCGTGATCACCGGCGCCGGCGATCACTTCATGGCCGGCGGCGATCTGAAGGACTTTGCGCGCCACTTCGATCTGAAGCCGCCGACGCGGCAGCTGACCTTTCGCGCGATCATCGAGAAACAGGTCAATCCGACCATCGAGATCCTGCAGGCGCTGCCGCAGCCGGTGGTCGCGAAGGTGCGCGGCGCGTGCGCCGGCTTCGGCCTGTCGCTGATGCTCGGCTGCGACCTGGCAGTGTGTGCGGACGATGCGAAGTTCACCACCGCCTACGCGTCGATCGGCCTGCCGGCCGACGGCGGCATGTCGTATCTGTTGCCGCGCATGATCGGCACGCGCAAGGCACTGGAGCTCCTGCTGCTCGGCGAGCGCTTCGATGCCGCCGAGGCGAAGCGGCTCGGCCTCGTCACGCGCGTCGTGCCGGCTGCCGATCTCGACGGTGAGGCCGCGGCCTTCGTCGCACGCCTGAAGAACGGTCCGCTGCGCGCGTACGGCGAGATCAAGCGCCTGGTCGGCGCCTCGCTCGACGAACAGCTCGCCGCGCAACTGCAGAGCGAGGCCGAAGCCTTCGGACGCTGCAGCGGGACCGACGACTTCGTCGAAGGCATCAATGCCTTCCTGGAAAAACGCAAGCCGGCGTTTCGCGGGGCGTGACGTGCGCCGGCGATGGCCGGCCGCAGCACCGCGCCCGGATGACGACATGCCGCCCTCGGCCGGCCCTGCGGTCCGCTCGTGGCGCTCAGGTCAGCATGTCGGCGAAGCGGTGATTGACGTCGCGGTGGTGCGCTTCGTCGGCGCGCACCGCGACCACGACGTCGCGCAGGCGCGCATCCGGCGCGAGCCCCCAGTAGTCGATCGCCAGCGCCGGCGCGCTGACGTTCGCGCAGGCGCCACTGTCGATCGCCTCGAGGTATTGCGTGTAGCTGACGACCGCTTCTTCCTCGAAGTAGCCGACCACGCGATGGGCGGTCCTGGGCGAGAGCAGGTAGAGCAGGAAGAAGAGGTTGTAGAAGACCCCTTGCGCGAGCACGACCAGCCAGCGCTCGAGGCGCGAGGGCTGCGCGATCTCGATGAAGGTCATCAGGTGCATGCGCTCGTTCTCGGCTTCCTCGAGCAGCGTGCGGATCCAGCCATGGTCCGATTCCATGCGGCGCAGCGCGCGCAAGTGCTGTAGCGTGCCGGCGACCATGCCGGGCACGGCGGCGACCGTTTCCAGCACGACCGCGCGGTTGCCGTAGCGACGCGCGAAGAAGGTGTCGGCCAGATAGCGCAGGGCGCGGGTCAGGCGGTAGGCGATGCGGTCGGAGAGGTTCCTGGGTTCCCGGTGTACCGCGGTGATCGAGTGCTCGCTCATGTCCATGCTCCTTTCCGATGTCGGGCATGAACACGCCCGTGGCGTCTCGCATGGGCGTGCTGCCCCCCAGTACTTCGAGATCGACGTCGGCGCGAATGGTTTCAGGGCGTGGTGCGCTGTCGCGCCCGCCGGGGCGTGCCGGTGGCGCGGAAAGGCGCGCGGCTACGCGCGCGCGCTCACTTGAGCAGCCGCCGCCGCGCCAGCGCGATCGCCAGCCACAGCGCCGCGACGAAATAGCCGGCGAGCACCGCGAGGTGGGTCGCGATCGCGTGCGGGATCTCGCCGAGCAGCAGCGGGCGGGCGATCTCGACCGCATGCTTGAGCGGCAGCACGTCGGTCGCCGCGCGCAGCGCCGGCGGCAGCTGCTCGATCGGAAAGAACACGCCCGACAGCAGCGTCATCGGCGTCACGAACAGCGTGAAGTAGTACAGGAAGAAGTCGTAGCTCGGCGCGAGCGCGGTGATGATCAGGCCCAATGCGGCGAAGGTCAGCCCGATCAGCGCGATCAGCGGCAGCACCCACAGCGCGTAGCGTGGTTCGGCGAAGCCGAAGGCGACGACTACGAGCAGGATGGTGGTGCCGGCGAGCAAGGCCTTGGATGCCGCCCAGGCGAGCTCGCCGAGCACGATGTCGTCGAGATCGAGCGGCGCGTTCAGGATCGCGTCCCAGGTCTTTTGCACGTGCATGCGCGAGAAGCTCGAGTACAGCGCCTCGAACGACGCGCTGTTCATCGTCGCATAGCACACCATGCCGGCGGCGAGAAAGCTCACGTAGGGCACGCCGGCGACCTCGGGCACCAGCATGCCGATGCCGAAGCCCAGCCCGAACAGGTAGATCACCGGGTCGGCGAGGTTGCCGAGCACCGACGGCAGCGCGAGCTTGCGCCACACCAGGAAGTGGCGGCGCCACACCGGCACGAAGCGCAGCGACAGGCGGGGGGCGGACCAGTGCGATCGCGGCATCGTCAGTCGCGCAGCTCGCGCCCGGTGAGCTTGAGGAACACGTCCTCGAGGTTGGCCGGGCGGTGCAGGTAGCGCAGCCCCGGCTGGGCCGCCAGGTGCGCGATCAGCGGCGCGGCCTCGTCGAGGTAGCAGAACGCGGTCTCGCCGCTGACCTCGAAACGGCGCGCGAAGGCGGACGCGTGCGCGGCGGCCCAGGCCTCGACGCCACCGCCGCGTGCGGCGCCGGCCGTCGACACCGCATCGGCTGCGCCCACGGCCGTCGCCGGTGCCGCGCCGCCGCTGCCCGGCTCGCCGGCCCAGTCGCCATACACCTCGACCACCTGCGCCTCGATATGCTCGGCGATCAGCGTGCGCGGGCTGCCTTCGGCGATGATGCGCCCGGCGTCGAGGATGGCGAGACGGTCGGACAGGCGCTCGGCCTCGTCCATGAAGTGGGTGGTCAGCAGCACCGTGGTGCCGGCGCGGATCAGCTTCTTCAGGCGGTCCCAGATCAGGTGGCGGGCCTGCGGGTCGAGGCCGGTGGTTGGCTCGTCGAGCACCAGCAGCTCGGGGCGGTTGACCAGCGCGCGCGCCAGCGTGAGGCGCCGCTTCATGCCGCCCGACAGCGCGTGGATGCGCTCGTCGTGCTTGCCTTCGAGGCCGGCGAAGGCGAGCAGCTGCGGGATGCGCGCGGCAATCGCGGCGTCGGCGAGGCCGAAGTAGCGCCCATAGACCATCAGGTTCTCGGCGCAGGTGAAGTCCGGATCGAGGCTGTCGGCCTGCGGCACGATGCCGACGCGCATGCGCGCCTCGCGCGCGCGTGCCGGCACCGGCAGGCCGGCGAGCGTGATCTCGCCCGCGCTCGGCGCGGTCAGCCCGAGTGCGCAGCGCAGCGTCGTCGTCTTGCCGGCGCCGTTGGGTCCGAGCAGCGTGAAGCATTCGCCGCGCGCGAGCGCGATGTCGACGCCGGCGACCACCAGCGCGTCGCCGTAGCGCTTGGTCAGCCCGCGGATCGCGAGCGGCGCGTGGGGAGGCGTGGCGGCCGCGGCGTGGCCGTGCGCGGCAGTGGGCAGGTCGATAGCCGCATCCGTCATGTGCTCAGCAGGCCGGCGGCACGGTGTCGACGAAGCTCGGCCGTGCGAACATCCGCTCGGCCAGCGCGGCGAGCGCGGGGTGGCCGCCGCGCCAGCCGAAATCGGGGAAGCGCAGGTCGAGATAGCCGAGCGCGACGGCTACGGCGATGTCGCCCAGGCCGATCGCCTCACCGTGCAGCCACTCGCGTCCGGCCGCACGCTGTTCGAGCACGTCGAGGCCGCGCGCGACCTTCTCCATCTGTCGCGCGGTCACCGCGTCGCTGCGCTGCGCCTCGGGGCGGCGCGACTCGAGCAGCGCGGTGACCGCGGCATCGGTGATGCCGTCGGCCAGCGCCTCGGTCTGGCGCACGCGCACCGCCGCGAGCGCCTCGCGCGGCAGCAGCGGCGGCGCTGCGTCGAGGGTTTCGAGATAGCCGGCGATGACCGGCGAATCGAAGAAGACTTCGCCGTCGTCGGTGACGAGCACCGGCACCTTGCCGAGCGGATTGACGTCGGGCACCAGCGTGTTGGCTTCCCACGGCGAGTCGACGACGAGCTCGAAGGGCAGCTTCTTCTCGGCGAGAATGATGCGGATCTTGCGCGCGTACGGGCTGGTCAGCGAGGCGAACAGCTTCATGTTGTCTCCTGTGCGGTCAGAGGGGCGTCCAGGCGCCCACGATCAGATCACGGATGATGTGCAGCTTGCCGTGAAAGAAATGGTCGGCGCCCGGGATCACGACCACCGGCCGGTCCTGCGGGCGCGCCCAGTCGAGCACGTTCGCGAGCGCGACGGTGTCGTCTTTCTCGCCGTGGATCACCAGCGCCGGAATGGTCTTGGGCAGCGGACCGGTGTCGTAGTGGCGCGAGCCGTCGGCGGCGTTGCCGGCGGCCATGCCGACCAGCACCAGCTGGCGCGGCGGCGTCAGCCCGTCGGCGAGCCGCTCGGCGACGCGCGTCTGGACGTAGCCGCCGAACGAGAAGCCGCCCAGCGCCAGCGGCAGAAAGCCGAAACGCGACTGCGCCCACGCGATCACCGCGAGCATGTCCTCGGTCTCGCCGTCGCCGTGGTCGTGCTCGCCTTCGCTCGCACCGACACCGCGAAAGTTGGGCCGGATCGCGACGCAGCCGAGGTCGCGCAGCGTGCGCGCGATCGTGTGCGCGACCTTGTTGGTGTTCGCGCCGCCGTACAGCGGGTGCGGATGGCAGACCAGCGCGATGCCGCGCACATCGGCGGGGGCGTCGATCAGCGCCTCGATCGCCCCTTCGGGGCCGCGCAGCAGCACGTTCTCGGTCGGGTGCGGGCGGCTCATCAGTCCTCCAGTCGCAGGCGGGACACGATCCGCCCATGCACGAGGTGTTCGTCGATGATCTCGTCGATGTCTTCCTTGTCGATGTAGGTATACCAGACGTTGTCCGGATAGACGACCAGCACCGGCCCGTCGTCGCAGCGGTCCAGACAGCCGGCCTTGTTGATGCGGATCTTGCCGCGGCCCTTCAGGCCGAGCGCGGCGATGCGGTCCTTGGCGTAGGTCTGCATCGCCGTCGCGTCGTGGTTGTTGCAGCAGGTGTCGCCGGGTTGGCGCTGGTTGCAGCAGAAGAACACGTGGTGCCTGAAATAACTCATCCGGGGTCTCCGTTGGGCGGCAGGCGGCGAGCTCGGCGGCGGACCGAGACGTGCCGCATGGCGGTTCGTGTCGCGCATTTGTCATGGGCCGTACAAGTGCGGCGCGTTCTGGCGCCGCCGCACGGGGCGGGGCGCGCGACGATCGGCGGTGGGCAGATTATAGCCGCGCCCTGCCGCTCAGCGCTCGTGCAGGTGCTCGCCGCGCCACAGCCCCAGTGCCGACAGGTAGGCCAGTGCGATGAACGGCCAGCTGCTCGCAGCGATCTGGGTCAGGCCGTGGAAGTTGAGGAAGTTGCCGCGCTCGAGCAGGCGGTTGCCGACCAGCAGATAGGGGTTTTCCGGGATCAGGTTCGCGAGCGTGGTCGCCGCCAGCAGGGTCATGCCCGCCAGTGCATGCTGGTGGACGCGCGGCAGCAGCAGCGCCGCGGCGAGCAGCGCCAGCCCGGCGAGCAGCCCGATGCGCGTGCCGGGCGTGAGCCATGCGGTCGCCGACCCCGGCACGAAGAACGACAGCGTGGCCAGCGATTTTGCGGCGATGCCCAGCGCGAGCACCAGCACGATCGGCCACGGGCTGGTCGAGCGCATCATGCAGCGCGTGAGCAGACCGACGCCGATCATGCTGCTGCCGACCAGGATCGCCTCGAGCATGATGAAGCGCTCCGGATCGAATGCCATCGGTGTGGGCAGGCCGAGCACCCGGCGCCAGTCGCCGCTGCCGAACAACATGCTGTCGGGCATCAGCTGGGCGAGCAGCCACAGGCCGAGCAGGATCAGTCCGAGGTCGCCGCTGCGCCCGGGCACGACGAGCCCGGTGCGCCAGCGGTGCAGCGCGCCGCCCGGCTCGAACAGCGTGCGCCCCCAGCACGCTGCGGCAAGCGCACCGATCAGCGCACCGAGGATGTTGCAGCCGAGATCGACGTTGGCCGAGACGCGCGTCGGCAGGAAGTTCTGCGCCGTCTCGATCGACAGGCTCAGCAAGCCGGCCAGCAGCGTCGCGACGACCACCGCCTTCGCCGCGCCGCTCGCGCGCCCCAGCGCCGGCACCAGCACGAAGCCCAGCGGCACGTAGCCGAGCACGTTGAGCACCAGATCCTCGGTGCGGTAATACCTCGGCCACGGCGCGAACAGGTAGTCGAACAGCGGCAGGCCGCTCGCGCGCCAACCGGTCATCGGGTGCAGACAGGCGTAGACGATCAGCAGCGCATAGGCGATGGCTAGGTAGCGCGGCAGCAGGGCCGGAGTGCCCGGGTATGGCATCGAAATCGCGGTGGTGGGCGTGTCAGCGTGCGATTCTACCCGTGCGCACGGGCCGGCCGGTCACCGGGTGCTCTTGTGGCGGGCGGGTTCGGTGCCCGTCTGGCCGGGAGTTGCGGCTGCAGCGTCGGCGGCATGCTCGCCGCCGCTGCAGCCGCGCACGAGCAGCACGGCGTGCATCGAGGCGGCGCGCAGGTCCTCGCGCGTGTCGCAAGACGGTTCGAGCGCGGCATGCAGCAGCGCGAGGCCTGCCGCATCGGCCGCGCCGGTGGCGACGTAGCTGAACAGCGCGAGCCCGCGGCGAAGCTCGAGCCGGGTGACGCTGCCGACCCACACGCGCGCGTGCTCGTCACCGACGCGCCAGTGCGTCGGCCACAGGCGCAGCAGGTAGGGCGCTGCGTCCCCACCGTCATCGTGGAGCAGGCGCAGCACGTCGTGCAGGCCGTCGTGGACCTGCGGCAGCACCGGCAGTGCCGCCGCCGACGGCTGCGGGCTGAGCAGCAGCAGCGCGGTCGCGGCCGAGAGGTCGGTCGGCGTGCGCCAGGCGTGGGTGCCGAGTGCCTCGACCAGGGGCGCCAGATCGCCCGCATACTGCAGGTTGAGCGGCTGCCGGTCGCGGATGCGGAAGTCGTGGCGCTGGGCCGGCAGAAGCTGCCACGCGCTCGCCCACCAGTGCGCCGCGTCGATGACGGTGGGCTCTCCGGCCCGCGTGGCACGCGCCGGCTCGGCGTCGAAGCCGCGTTCGCCGCGCCAGGCGCCGGCGGCCACCAGGGTCGCGCTGACCACCGCGATAAGCACCGGCCATCCAAGTGGCCTCGCCGAGTGGCGGCGGTAGGCGATGCCGAACAGCGCGACGCTGGCGAGTCCCATCGCCGCACCGGCGAGCACGTCGGACAGTCCGTTGAGTCCCAGGTACAGTCGCGAGAACGCGATCGGAATCGTCACCAGCGTGGCGCAGACGTACGGGATCCAGCGCCGCGGCTGTGCGAGCTCGCGCGCGACGAGCACCGCGAGGAAGCCGCATACCGCGATGGCGAGGCTGACGCGACCGTCCGCGCTCGTGTCGCCGATCGCCGCGAGGAGCTGCGGTTGCGTCCGTGCGCCGCCGGTGATGTTCACGAGCGCGGTCAGTGCGTGGGCCGACAGGGCTGCTGCGAGCCAGTGCAGGGCGGCGTTGTGGCGGCCGCGCAGCGCAAGCCAGGTGCAGCCGCAGCCGAGCACGACCGACAGCACGATCCCGTCGCCGAATCCGCTCACCCACATGAACAGGCGGTCGGCGACCGGCGTGCGCAGAGCCTGCAGTGCCGCATGGACGTACAGATCGAGGCCGGCCAGCCAGCCGCCCGCCAGCCACGCGACGAGCGCACTGGAGAGCGCCAGCAGCGCCAGCAGCGTGGCCAGGCCGCGCGCTTCCGGATGGTCGGCATCGAGCACGGCCGCGGCCAGCGGCTGCGTCAGTGGGTGGCGCCGGCTCCAGTCCAGCGTGCGTGCGAGCAGAAAGCCGGCGCGCGGCTGCACGATGCGATAGCTCAGACGCACCAGCCACAGGCCGAACCACACCAGCGCGACCAGCACCACCATCAGCGCGGCGAGCCGGCCGGCCACTTCGGCGGCGAGGCCGAGGGCGGCCCCGAACACCACGCCCGGCAGCGTGTAGGCCGGCGCCCACAGCAGCGCCGAGCCGACGTTGGCGGCGAAGAAGCGCCGCGGCGGCATGTCGAGCATGCCCGCGACGGCGGGGACGATGGGTCGGACGGGTCCGATGAAGCGCGCCAGCACCACGCTCTTGACGCCGTGATGGTGAAAGAAATCGACGCCGCGATTGATCAGCGCCGCGTGGCGGTTGAACGGCCAGACGATGCGCAGGCGCTGGTGGAAGTGGCGTCCGATCCAGAAGCTCAGGCCATCGCCGACGATCGCGCCGGCCGCCGCCCAGGCGAGCGTGGGGCCGAGCCCGATCGCCCCGGCCGCGACCAGCGCACCGAAACCGAACATCAAGACGGCGCCGGGCAGGACCAGGCCGACGACGATCAGCGATTCGCCCGCCGCGACCAGGAAGACCGCCAGATAGGCCCAGCGCGGGTTGGCCGTGACCCAGGCGAGGATGGCGTCGAGCAGTTCGGCAAACATGGTGAGCGATTATAGGCCGCCGCGCGCGGTGACCCGGTGTGCGCGGCTCGACCCGGTGGCGCCCGCCAGTGGGCGCGCGAGCTGTTGCGGGAACGGGATCGTGCTGGAGTGCTGCAGTATCGCACCGCACCCGGCCGAAGCGGTGCGGCCGCGCGCGTCGCGAACGTTGCATGGCGTGCAGCGGTCCCAAGAGGGCGACACGCCCTTCGTGGGCGCCGGCGCCGTAGCGTTTGCGGCCGCGCGGACCCGTTTCGATTCTTGCCATGACCCGTCTGATCGTCATCCTGCTTCCGCTGCTGATCCTCGCCAGCCACGGCCTCGGCTGGTGGGTGCAGCGCACGATGCGCCGCTACAGCGAGCCGGCCGACCGCTACGACGGCACCGGCGCGCAGCTCGCCCGTCACCTGCTCGAGCGCCACGGCCTGGGCGAGGTCGCCGTCGAGCTCAGCGAGATCGGCGATCACTACGACCTCGAGGCCCGTGCGGTGCGCCTGTCGCCCGACAATTATCACGGCCGTTCGCTGACCGCGATCACCGTCGCCGCGCACGAGGTCGGCCATGCGCTGCAGCACGCGCAGGGCTATGCGCCGCTGCGTGCGCGCGAGCGGCTGGTGCGCGTGGCCGCCGTCTCCCTCGCGGTCGTGCTCGCGCTTGGTCTTGCGACGCGTCATTTCATGACCGTGACGCCCGCAGGGTTTC
>DAOMOP010000102.1:0-13864 GCA_035444405.1 Rhodocyclaceae bacterium | reverse complement strand
CGCCTACCGCCCAACCCCGCAGCGCCAAAGAGCCGCGCATTATAAACACCAACACAACACCGTCAAGCACCACGCCGCGCACCGCCCCTGTAAGGAGCCAATAATCGGTCCGGACTTGTAGCACGTGATCTGTCCGGTTTCATTGGTCGCCAAGGCGGTGACGATGAAGCGGACGGAGTTGCGACAGGAGATCCTGAGGGGACCATTTCACCGGGCGTGTATGGGTGACGGGACGGATGGCCGCAGCGCGGCCGAGGTCGTGCGAAGGACTGGCAGCCGCTTCGTCGAGGATCATCCTGACGACACAGCGCCGGGGCTTAAGATGGGCGCGCACGAGGGGCCGTGACGCCTCACGCCGGACGACCAACCCCCGTCAGTAGGCGACAGAGGCCGCGAAGTTCTCGAAGCGGGTGCACTCGCCGATGAAGGTCATCCGGACCGTACCGGTGGGACCGTTACGGTGCTTGCCGATGATCAGCTCGGCCGAGCCCTTGTCGGGCGAATCAGGATTGTAGACCTCATCCCGATAGATGAACATGATGATGTCCGCATCCTGCTCGATCGCGCCCGATTCGCGCAGATCGGACATCACCGGCCGCTTGTTGGGCCGCTGCTCGAGGCTGCGGTTCAACTGCGACAGCGCGATGATCGGAACGTGCAGCTCCTTGGCCAGCGATTTCACCGAGCGCGAGATCTCGGAAAGCTCGGCAGCACGGTTGTCGCTATCGCGCGTGCTGGTCATCAGCTGCAGGTAATCGATCACGATCAGCCCGAGCTTGCCGCACTGGCGCGCCAGACGCCGCGCGCGCGCACGCAGGTCGATCGGGTTGAGTCCCGGAGTTTCATCGATGAAAAGCGGCGCATCGTAGAGCTTGCCCATCGCCACGGTCAAGCGCTGCCAATCCTCGTCGCCGAGACGTCCGGTGCGCAGCTTCTGCTGATCGATGCGGCCGATCGACGAGATGAAACGGGTTGCGAGCTGCGTACCGGGCATTTCCATCGAGAAGATCGCCACCGGCAGCCGGCAATCGACCGCGACGTGCTCGGCGATGTTCAGCGCGAGAGTCGTCTTGCCCATGGCCGGCCGGCCGGCCACGATGATCATGTCCGACGGCTGCAGTCCGGACGTCTTTTCGTCCAGGTCGACGAGCCCGGTCGGCACTCCGGTGACCTCGTGCGGATTGTCACGATCGTAGAGTTCCTGCACGCGATCGACGACCTGCTTCAGGATCGGCTGGATCGACACGAAGCCGCTCGCATGGCGTGCGCCGGCCTCGGCGATCTCGAAAACCTTCGCTTCGGCCTCGTCGAGCAAGGCTTTCGCATCGCGGCCGGACGGATTCAGCGCGCTTGAGGCAATCTCGTCGCCGACAGCGACCATCTTGCGCAGGATCGCCCGCTCCCGAACGATTTCCGCGTAGCGCCGGATATTGGCAGCCGACGGCGTGCTGTTGGCGACCTCGGCGAGATAGGCGAGCCCACCGGCCTGCTGCGCCTCACCGTGCTTCTCGAGCGACTCGAAGACCGTCACGACGTCGGCCGGCTTGCCCAGATCGATCAGGCGTGCGATGTGCTGATAAATGCGCCGATGATCGTCGCGATAGAAATCTTCGCCAGTCACCAGATCGGCAATGCGCTCCCACGCCGCATTGTCCAGCAGGATGCCGCCGATCAGCGACTGCTCGGCCTCGATCGAATGCGGCGGCAACTTGATCGCGGCGACCTGCAGGTCGGGTGGCGCATCGGAAAAGTCTCGCTTGCTGGACGCCATGGGGGATATCGATCCGCTGAATGGAAGTTGATTCTAACGGCCCACAAAGCAAATGGGCTGCCGCGGCAGCCCATTTGCTCGACTCCGGACGCAGTGGCTCAGGCCTGCTCGCCGAGCACCGAGACCGTGATGGGCGCGACCACGTCGGCGTGCAGCGCGACATCGACCTGGACGTCACCGACCTGCTTCAACGGGCCGGCGGGCAGGCGCACCGCGCTGCGTTCGACCGTGAAACCGAGGCTCGCGAGCGCCTCGGCGATGTCGGCGTTGCCGACCGAACCGAACAGACGGCCATCTATGCCGGCCTTGCGCGTGATCTGCACCATCAGGCCCTCGAGCTTCGCGGCCAGCGCCTGCGCTTCGCCGAGCTTGCCGGCCTGCGCGGCCTCGAGCTCGGCACGACGCGCCTCGAATTCGGCCTTGTTGGCCTCGGTCGCACGCTTGGCCTTGCCCTGCGGGATCAGAAAGTTGCGCGCATAACCATCGCGTACCTTGACGATGTCGCCGAGTGCGCCGAGGTTGACGACCTTTTCGAGAAGAATGATTTGCATGTCCGGCTCTCCTTACTTGTGCAGATCGGTGTAAGGCAGCAGGGCCAGGAAGCGGGCACGCTTGATGGCCGTCGACAGCTGGCGCTGGTAGCCGGCCTTGGTGCCGGTGATGCGCGCCGGCATGACCTTGCCGGTCTCGGTGATGAAGTCCTTCAGCAGATCGACGTCCTTGTAGTCGATCTCCTCGATCTTCTCGGCCGTGAAACGGCAGAACTTGCGACGCTTGAAGAGGCCGCGGCCACCGCGGTCATCTTTCTTCTTGAACTTGGATTTGGGCTTGAAAGCCATGATCGGATCCTTCCAGAAATTCGATTTTGCTCAGGTGGAGCACCGGCGCCCTGCTGCGCAGACTCTTTGCCGCAAGAAAGCCGGTCACCCGTATCCACATGCCCGGAACCGCCGCCGCCAGCACCGTGGCAAGCTCGCCAAGCGCAACCGCCTGTAGCTCGACCGACACGTCCCGGACCGCACCCGCCTCGGGCTGCTTCGATTCGTGGGCCAGGCTGCACTCGGCAACCGGTACTCCGGCAGGCGTTCGACGCAGCGGCCGCAGCTCGGCGAGCCTTGCATCGAACAGCAGTTGATTCAGTCCCGTGTCCGCCACCTCAGGCAGACTGCGCTTCCTGCGACTTGGCGCCGCCTTCGCTGCTGCCTTCGGACGACGGCGTCAGCGAGCGCGCCTTCTCTTCCTTCATCATCGGAGAAGCGGAGGTGACGGCCGACTTCTTCTTGACGGTCAGGTGGCGCAGCACGGCGTCGTTGAACTTGAACGCGTGCTCGAGCTCGGCCAGCGTCTCGCCGTCGCACTCGATGTTCATCAGAACATAGTGCGCCTTGTGCATTTTCTGGATCGGATAGGCGAGCTGGCGACGCCCCCAATCCTCGAGGCGGTGAATCTGGCCGTTGCGGCCGGTCACGAGCGTCTTGTAGCGGTCGATCATCGCCGGCACCTGTTCGGACTGATCCGGGTGGACGATGAACACGATTTCGTAATGTCGCATGCGTGCTCCTTGCGGTTGATGACAGCTCCCCGGCATGCGAGAACCGGTGGAGCAAGGGAAAGCGGAGAAACATAACACAGTCCGGGCGAAAACCGAAGCGCTGCGATGGCAGCGGCGGCCCAACGTGTGACATCGGCACATGGGCCTGCGGATCGCGCCTGCGGCGCCACTGCCCGGTTTCTATCACGGCCCGCAAACCGCCGACGCGGCCGCGACCTCTAGCGCGGCCGGGCGTCCCAGATCTTCTGCAGGCGCTTGACGCTGACCGGCATCGGCGTCTTCAGCTCCTGGGCGAACAGCCCCACGCGCAGCTCCTCGAGCAGCCAGCGAAACTCCTCCAGCGCCGGATCGTGCACGCCGCTGCGGCGCTTGGCGGCGAGCTCGCGCTCGAACGCCTGGGCCAGCGACTTCCACTCGCCCATCAGCTGCTGGTCACGCGCGGGATTGTTGCGCAGCTTGTCGAGGCGCACGCCGGCCGCCTTCAGGTAACGGGTAAAGTGCGCAAGACGCTCCCAAGGATAAGCGACCAGAAAGTCGCGCGGCATCAGCGCGGCAATCTGCGCCTGGATGTCGGCCACCACTTCCGGAAACGTCTTCAATGCGGCCAGCCGCTTCTGCAGCGCCACATGCTCGCCGATGAGCTGCGCGGCCAGGCGCATGAACTCCTGCGCAACCAGCCCGATGCGCGGCTTCGCTTCGGCGCAGCGCTTCGCAAACGTCTCGGCGTCGGTCGGCAGCGGTTCGAGCAGGCAGACCCGCTCGAGGGTCGCCGTGACGAGCTGGGCTTTCAGCTCCGCGTCGGTGCCGAAGGGCATGAACGCGAGCGCAAGCTCGCGCAGGCCCGGCAGGCGCTCCACCGCACGGACCTGGTCTTTCAGCGCCAGCGCGAAGAGTCGCGCGAGCCCCTTTCGGTGGACCTTCGCCGCTTCCTCCGGCGTGTCGTACGGGCGCAGCGATACGCTGTCACCGTCGTCATGCAGCGCGGGAAACCCGATCAGCTCGCGGCCGGCCACCCGGACCTCGAGCAGCTCGGGCAGCGCGCCGAAGGACCAGCTCGTCAGGCCAGTCAGCGGCCCGCCCGCGGTCGTCGCTAACGTCGCTCCCCCTTCCTCATCACCGCGGCCGCCTTCGGCAGGGCGCCCGCTGGTGCCGGACGGGCCCAAGCCTTTGCCGGCGCTGCCCGTGCCTGCACTGCCTGCAGCCGCGCACCGTGTATCGCCCTGCGCCTCCACGCCGCACCGGGTCGCTCCGCGATGCCCTTCGCGCCGCCCGGCCGCCGGCGCCTCGCCCGGCTCATCGACCGCCGCGCCCTTGCGTGGAACGACGATGCGTGCCGCGCGGAAGCGTTCCGCGACCTGGCCGCCCAGGCGCGCGCGCAGTTCGGCGAGATTTCGCGACTGCCCCAGCACCCGGCCGTGCTCGTCGATGGCGCGGAAGTTCATGAAGCAGTGCGGCTTGAGGTTCTCGACACGGAACGACTCGATCGGCAGTTTCAGCGACACGCGCTCCTCGACGAAGCGCTGCAGCGCACGCAGCAGCGGCTGGTCGCGATCGAACTCGCCCGCCTCGACCGCAGCGGCGAAGGCCGCGGCACTGTCACCGATCGGCTGCAGGCGATGGCGGTGCTTCTGCGGCACGGTGCGCAGCAGGGCGGCGACCTTCTCTTCCAGGAGTCCTGGCACCAGCCACTCGCAGCGCGCCGCCGGCACCTGGTTCAGCATCGCCAGCGGCACCGTCAGCGTGACGCCGTCGTCGGCTTCGCCCGGCGCATGCAGGTAGGCGAGCGCGAGACTCTGGCCGAGCACCTCGAAGCGCGCCGGAAAGCGCTCGGTGGTGATGCCTTCGGCCTCATGACGCATCAGCTGTTCACGCGTGAGATAGAGCAGCTTCGGCGCATCGCGCTCGGCCTGCCGCCGCCACGCCTCGAAGCCCGCCAGATCGACGATCTCCGCGGGAATGTGCCTGTCGTAAAAGGCCTCGATCAGCGTCTCGTCGACCAGGACATCGGGACGGCGCGACTTGTGCTCGAGGCGCTCGATCTCGGTGACCAGACGCCGGTTGTGCTGCAGGAAGGCCATCGTGCGTGCCGGCCCCTCGGCGATCTCGCCCGCGACGAGGCCGTCGCGGATCAGCAGCTCGTGGCACAGCTGCGGGTCGATGTCGCGGTACGCCACGCCACGCCGCGCGTACAGCGTCAGCCCGTGGAGCGTGCCGCGCTCCCACGCACGCACCGCGCCGGCGCTCTTCGACCAGTGCGGCTCGGTCACCTGGCGCTTGACCAGATGCGCGCCGACCTCCTCGAGCCACTCCGGCTCGATGCGCGCGAGGCAGCGCCCGAACAGGCGCGAGGTGTCGACGATCTCCGCGCAGACGATCCATTTGCCCCCCTTCCTCGCGAGCGCCGAGCCCGGATGCGGCCAGAAGCGGATGCCGCGCGCGCCGAGGTAGCTGCCCGCCGTCGCGCCCTTGCCGCCCGGATCGCCCTCCTCGATCCGGCAGCCGACGTGGCCGAGCAGCCCCGCCAGCAGCGCCTTGTGGATCGCGTCGTAGCGCGCCGGCTGCTGGTTCTCCTTCCACCCGTGCTCGGCACACAGCGTGTGCAGCTGACCATGCACGTCGCGCCACTCGCGCATGCGCAGCCACGACAGGAAGTGTTCGCGGCACCACGCCTTCTGCTTGGCGCCGGACTCGTGGCGCACGACCTCGGTCCACGCCTTCCACAGGTTCCAGTACCACAGGAACTCGGAGCGCTGGTCCTGCTCGCCGCCGCGGAACTTCGCGTGCGCCTGGTCGGCGGCACCGCTCTTCTCGGCCGGGCGCTCGCGCGGATCCTGCACCGACAGCGCGGCGGCGATCACCAGCATCTCGGCGAGGCAGCCGCGCTCGCGTGCGGCGAGCAGCATGCGCCCGACCTTGGGGTCGAGCGGCAGGCGCGCGAGCTCGCGTCCGACCACCGTCAGTTCGCGGTGTTCGTCATCACTCACCGCACCCAGTTCGGTCAACAACTGGTAGCCGTCGGCGATCATGCGTGGCAGCGGCGGGTCGATGAACGGGAAGTCCTCGACCGCCCCGAGGCGCAGCGCCTTCATGCGCAGGATCACGCCGGCGAGCGAGGAGCGCAGGATCTCCGGGTCGGTGTGCGCGTCGCGACGCTCGAAGTCCTGCTCGTCGTACAGGCGCAGACACACGCCGTCCATCACGCGGCCGCAGCGCCCGGCGCGCTGCTGCGCGGCCGAGCGGGCGATCTTCTCGATCTGCAGCTGCTCGACCTTGTTGCGATGCGAGTAGCGCTTGACGCGCGCGAGCCCGGTGTCGACGACGTAGCGGATGCCCGGCACGGTCAGCGAGGTCTCGGCGACGTTGGTCGCGAGCACGACGCGCCGCCCGCCTCGAGGCGCGAACACGCGCGACTGCTCCTGCGCGGACTGGCGCGCGTATAGCGGCAGGATCTCGGTGCCGCCGGTGCGCTGCCCCTTGCGCAAGGCCTCGGCGGCCTCGCGGATCTCGCGCTCGCCGGGCAGGAACACCAGCACGTCGCCGGGGCCGATGCGCTGGGCCTCGTCGACGGCATCGACGATCGCCTCGAAAAGATCGCGCCCGCGCTCCTTGCGCCCGCCGCCGCGCCGCTCGGATGCGTCCGCGCCGTCGTCGTCACCGACCGGCCGATAGCGCAGCTCGATCGGGTAGAGGCGCCCGGACACTTCGATCACCGGCGCCGGCCGGCCTGGCGCGCCGAAATGCCGCGCGAAGCGTTCGGCGTCGAGCGTCGCCGAGGTGATGACCACCTTCAGGTCCGGGCGGCGCGGCAGCAGCGTCTTCAGGTAGCCGAGCAGGAAGTCGATGTTGAGGCTGCGCTCGTGCGCCTCGTCGATGATCAGCGTGTCGTAGGCGGCGAGCAGCGCGTCGGTCTGCGTCTCGGCGAGCAGGATGCCGTCGGTCATCAGCTTGATGCTGGTGGCCGCGCCGATGCGGTCGGTGAAGCGGATCTTGTAGCCGACCGCCGTGCCGAGCTCGCACTTCAACTCCTGCGCGATGCGCGCCGCGGTCGCGCGCGCGGCGAGCCGGCGCGGCTGCGTGTGGCCGATCAGCCCGGCCGCGCCGCGTCCGAGCTCGAGGCAGATCTTGGGCAGCTGCGTGGTCTTGCCCGAGCCGGTCTCGCCGCACACGATCACGGCCTGGTGGTCGCGGATCGCCGCGGCGATCTCGTCGCGCTTCTGCGTGACCGGCAGCTCGGGCGGAAAGTCGGGCCGCGGCAGGCGTGCGCGGCGCTCGGCAAGCGCGGTGCGCGACTTCGCGGCGAGCGCATCGAACTCCTCCTGCACGCGCGCGCGCCGCGGCGGCGGCAGCTGGCGCAGCTTGCGCTCGAGCGCGCGCAGGCGCGGGCGATCGGCGCTCAGGCAGTCGGCAAAGGTATCTCGCGTGGGGAAGCGGGCGACGGACGCTGCAGGACTTTTCAACGGCGGATATGGCGGTGCGGCGGACCGCACGGTGCGGGTTCGGTGTTGCGATGGTGCGGGTGATACAGACTTGCGCGAGACGGGATTATGCCAGAACCGCCGCCCCGGGCCGGCAGCGCGCGCCCCTCCTATAATGAACCGAACACCACACCGGGAGGCAGCCTCGATGCCGGACCACGACACCCTGCGCGAACGCATCGTCGACGCCGCCATCGCACTGGCCGAGCGGCGCAACTGGGAGTCCGTGCGCCTGCACGACGTCGCCGCCGAGCTCGGCATCACGCTCGACGACATCCGCCAGCACTTCCGCGAGAAGGAAGACCTCGTCGACGCCTGGTTCGACCGCGCCGACGCGGCGATGCTGCGCGAAGGCGCGAGCCCCGGCTTCACTGAACTGCCCACGCGCCGGCGCCTGCATCGGCTCATCATGGCGTGGCTCGACGCACTCGCGGCCCACCGCAAGGCCACGCGCGAGATGATCTACGGCAAGCTCGAGCCCGGCCACATCCACATCCAGTTCCCGGGGCTGATGCGGGTGAGCCGCACCGTGCAGTGGGTGCGCGAGGCCGCGCACCGCGACGCGACCTTCGTGCGTCGAGCGCTCGAAGAGACCGCGCTGACGACGATCTACCTGACCACCTTCTTCCACTGGATGCGCGACGACTCCGAGCACGCCGAGAAGACGCGGCGCTTGCTCGACGAGAAGCTCGCGCTCGCCGAGCGCGTCGATCATGCCGTCTACGGGCGCTGCCCGAAACGGTCCCAAGCGGTCGACGAACCGGTCCCGCGACCCCGCACCGAGCCGGCCGGCGAGGAGCCGACGCTCTGACCGCCACGGATGGACCCGCTCACCCACGCGCTCAGCGGCGCCCTGCTGGCGCGCGCCACGGCGGCGCCGCGAGCGGACCCACGTGCCCTGCCGGTTCGCCGGCGCGTGGCCGCGGGCCTTGCCGCCGCGGCGTTTCCCGACGCCGACTTCGCGCTGCGACTGATCGACACGATCACCTATCTCAACTGGCACCAGGGCATCACCCACTCGCTCGTGATGCTGCCCGTATGGGCGCTGCTGTTCGCGCACCTCTTCGCACGGCTGGATCCGGCGCACCCCCGCTGGCGGGCCTACTATGGTCCGGCCAGCCTGGGGTTGGCCATCCACATCGCCGGCGACCTGATCACCGCATACGGACTGATGCTGTTCGCCCCGCTGTCGACACAGCGCTTCTCGCTGCCGCTCGCCTTCGTCATCGACACGCAGATCACGGCAATCATCGTGTGCGGACTGCTGGGCGCGGCCCTGCTGCCGCGGGTCGGCCGTGCGATCGGTGCGCTCGCGCTGGCGGCGCTGGGAGGGTACGTGGCTTTTCTGGCGCTGCAGCAGCGGCATGCACTGGCCGTGGGCGAAGCGTACGCGAGCGCGCTCGGTCTGCCCGACGTCGCCATCCATGCGCTGCCGCAACCGCCGTCGCCGTTCAACTGGAAGACCATCATCGCCGGCGGCGATACCTACCACGTCGCAAACGTCGGGCTCGACCGACGCAGACAGCTATGGCCGCCCGCCAGCGCGATTCCGTGGCTGCGCGCGATCCACTCGGCCTACGCGGCGCCGCACGAAGTGCACTGGCAGCGCATCGCCCGCTTCGGCGACGGTCCGGCCATCGCGACACTCGCCCGCGAAGCCTGGTCACGGCCGGAGTTCACGCCATATCGGCGCTTCGCCGTGTTTCCGCGCTTCGACGGCCTCAGTCACGACGACGGGCCGTCCAATCCGTGCGCATGGTTCGTCGACATCCGCTTCGAAGTGCCACAAGTGCCACCATCGTTCCGCTTCGGCATGTGCCGCGACGGCACCGGCGCGTGGCAAATGCGCCGCATGCGCGGCGCATTCTGGATCGATTGACCGCGGACCGGGCGCAAGCCCCGCCACGCGGTTCGCTTCCGCAAACCGGCGCTACCGGAGTGGGATGCCGCCGGCGCGCAGGCGCCGCGCTTCGGGGCGGGACGAATCGCAGCGGGTCGGCATCTCCCGTGCCGACCCGAACGTGACGACGATCACCGCAGACCGACGATCATGCTGATCACCAGCGCGAGCACGACGAGCAGCGCCCCCCACGCGATCACACCGGCCATCAGCACGAAGGACCCCATCAGGCGCGCCTTGCTCCGGTCTTCGAGCCTGAACAGCGGATAGACACCGTGATAGATCAGCGCCGCCGAGGCCACCCAGGCGAGAGCGACCACCAACACCGTCACCCAGGTCACCGGAACGAACAGCACCAGGGCCGACAGCCACAGCGGCGTCGGCGCCACGGCCGCCAGCGTGTACGCGGCTTCGTACTTCGGGCTGACATCGACGACGTCACCCATTTGCTGGATGATCGAACCCATCAGCGCGACCATCGCGATCTCGGCGACGAAGAAGGCCACCGCCACCAGCAGCGCCTCGAAGACGGTGATGTGCGGCACGAGCGCCGGAAACACCGCCCCCGGCGTCACCAGCAGCGCGTAGAGCAGCATCACCGGCGGGATCAGCGACATCGGCACGACATACATCGTGAAGAGTCCTCGGACGGTCGGGTGGTCCTCGATGAGTTCCTGCCAGCCCTCCCGATACGAATAAAGCATCTTCGGCAGATTGTGTGCATGCATCTCCGACCTCCATTGTCAGCTCAGGAATCACATGGGCTTCGACCGCGACCAGCGACGGACGATCCCACACTCCGATTATAGGAAGTGCGCCACGCACGGCCATTTGCACCAGGCTATCGGCCACATGGTCCGACTTGATCGCCGCCGCGCCAGGCGTTACCGTGCGCGCTCGCGGTGCCAAGTGCACCGCCCCCGTTGCCGCCCCTCGATGTCCCGACTCGAAGCCTTTCCGCCGATCACCGCTGCTAGCGCCCACACGCTGATCCTCGGCAGCATGCCCGGCGCCGCCTCGCTCGCCGCCGGGCAGTACTACGCGCATCCGCGCAACCTTTTCTGGCCGATCATCGAAGCCGTGCTGGGCATCGACGCCCGCCAGCCGTACGCGGAGCGCACCCGCCAGCTCGCCGCGCTCGGATTCGCGCTGTGGGACGTGCTGGCCGCCTGCCGGCGGCCCGGCAGCCTCGATGCGCGCATCGACCGCGACTCCATGGAACTCAATGATTTCGCGACCTTTCTGCGCGAGCATCGGCACGTCGCGCGGGTATTCTTCAACGGCGGCACGGCCGAACGGCTGTTCCGCCGCCATGTCGCGCCGGCTCTGGCCGGACACGGCCCGCTCGCGATGGCACGGCTGCCTTCGACGAGTCCGGCCAACGCAAGCGTTCCGTACGACGCGAAGCTCGCTGCCTGGCGGCGCATCGCAGCGTGAACGATACTGCCGCACGTCGTGTTGCCGTCATCGGCGGCGGACCGGCCGGGCTGATGGCGGCCGAGATGCTGACCGGCGCGGGTCGCCGCGTCGACATCTACGACGCGATGGCCTCGCCCGGGCGCAAGTTTCTGCTGGCGGGGATCGGCGGCCTGAACCTCACCCATTCCGAACCGCACGAACACTTCGTCGCGCGCTACGGCCAGCGCAGCGCCCAGATGGCACCGCTGCTCGATGCGTTCGGCGCCGACGCGGTGCGCGCGTGGGCGGGGCGGCTCGGCATCGAAACCTTTGTCGGCAGCTCCGGGCGCGTCTTCCCGACGGCAATGAAGGCCGCGCCGCTGCTGCGCGCGTGGCTGCATCGCCTGCGCGGCGGCGGCGTGCGCGTACACGCGCGCCACCGCTGGCTCGGCTGGCAGCACGACGACGGCGCTGCGACACAGGGCCTGCGCTTCGCGACACCGTCCGGCGAGCGGCGCGTCGATGCCGATGCGGTGGTGCTGGCACTGGGTGGCGCAAGCTGGTCGCGGCTGGGCTCGGACGGCGCCTGGGTGCCGTGGCTGCAGGCGCGCGGGGTCGACATCGCACCGCTGCGCCCGGCCAATTGCGGCTTTGACGTCGTCACGCCGCGCAGCGGCGGCACCGGCTGGAGCCCCCACCTTCGCGAGCGCTTCGCCGGCGCGCCGCTGAAGTCGGTGGCAGTGCGCTTTTGCGACCTGCACGACCAGGCACACCAACGCGGCGGAGAGTGCGTGGTCACCACAACCGGGCTGGAAGGCAGCCTGATCTACGCGCTGTCGGCCGCGCTGCGCGACACCATCGCCGCCCGCGGCGAGGTCGTGCTCGAGATCGACCTCGCCCCGGGACGATCGCTCGAACAGCTCGTCGGGGCCTTGTCGCGGCCGCGCGGCACGCGCTCGATCGCCAGCCACCTGCAGAGCAAGGCGGGAATCACCGGCGTCAAGGCTGCGCTGCTCAACGAGTGCGCCCCGCGCGAGGCTTTCGCCGACGTGACGCATCTCGCGGCCCTGCTCAAGGCGCTGCCGATTCGGCTGGTCGCGCCACGCCCGCTCGATGAGGCCATCAGCAGCGCCGGCGGCGTGTGTTTCGAAGCACTCGACGCCCGCCTGATGCTGCGCGCCCTGCCGGGCGTGTTCTGCTGCGGCGAGATGCTCGACTGGGAGGCCCCTACCGGAGGCTATCTGCTCACCGGCTGCTTCGCGACGGGCCACGCGGCGGGGGTCGGCGCGAGCGAGTGGCTGGGCGAAACGCGCACCCGCTGACGCGACCGACGAGCGACACGCCCGCGCACGCGCGCGACACGGGGGACGCGAACCGGCTCATCGGAAGGGCTTCGGCGCACTGCGCCGGCGAACGCACACCGCGTGCGCCGGCGCAGCCCGCTAGCCGCGCCAGGCGTTGAATGCGGCGTAGCCCGCGCCCGCGAACAGCAGCGAGCCGGCCACATGGACCGCCGTATGCACCACCAGCCATCCCCATTCGCGATGCTGGATGAGGTGCAGCCCTTCGGCCGAGAAGGTCGAGAAGGTCGTCAAGCCGCCCAGAAAACCCGTCATCAGCAACAGCTTGAGGGTCGGCGAGAGCGCTGGAAGCGCATGCACGAAACCGAGCGCGAGGCCCATCAGGAAGGCGCCGACGAGGTTCGCCGCCAGCGTGCCGAGCGGCACCATCAGAAAAAGCGGGTTGAGCAGCAGGCCCAGCCCCCAGCGCAGCCACGCGCCGAGCGCAGCACCGGCACCGACGGCGACGAAGGCCGACAGGGTCAGCGGCGTCGTCATGGCGTCGCGCGGACGTCACGCGACGGCTGACCGAAGCGGGCCGGCACGCTGCGCGCAAAGTCGTTCCATCGGTCTGTCATGGTCGTCGATGATCGCAGGCGAAATGGCGAGTCTAACGGATCGCCGGGCGCACGGTTAATCCGTTCGGGCCGCCACGCGCTAAAATTCGCGGTTACTTCGAAAACCCGTCGTCCCAATCGATAGAGGCTTCCGTGTCCGATCCCGCAAAAAACGGTGCCGCCGCCCCGGCCAGCAACTTCATCCGCAACATCATCGACGAGGATATCCGCAGCGGCAAATGGGGCGGGCGTGTCGAGACCCGCTTCCCGCCCGAGCCCAACGGCTACCTGCACTACGGCCATGCCAAGTCCATCTGCCTGAACTTCGGCCTCGCCGAAGCCTACGGCGGCGTGTGCCACCTGCGCTTCGACGACACCAACCCCGAGAAGGAAGAGCAGGAATACGTCGACGCGATCATCGAGGCGGTGCAGTGGCTCGGCTTCGACTGGGGCAAGCATCTGTACTTCGCGTCGGATTACTTCGAGACGATGTACCAGTGCGCGCTCGCGCTGATCCGCGCCGACAAGGCCTACGTCGATTCGCTGTCGGCCGACGAGATGCGCCAGTACCGCGGCACGCTGACCGAACCCGGCGACGACAGCCCGTACCGCACGCGCAGCGTCGACGAGAACCTCGACCTCTTCCGGCGCATGCGCGACGGCGAGTTTCCCGAGGGCACGCACGTGCTGCGCGCCAAGATCGACATGGCGAGCCCCAACATCAACCTGCGCGACCCGGTCATCTATCGCATCCGCCGCGTACCCCATCATCGCACCGGCGATCGCTGGTGCGTCTATCCGCTCTACACCTTCGCGCACCCGATCGAGGACGCGATCGAGAACATCACCCACTCGGTGTGCACGCTCGAGT
>DAOMOP010000101.1:12327-14019 GCA_035444405.1 Rhodocyclaceae bacterium | reverse complement strand
TGTCGTGGCACTGGGACGAGGCCTTCTACGGCAGCCTGCTCGACATCGCCGGCGGACGCGAGCGCATCCGCCACTACGCCGAGCATCACGACCCGGCGACCTCCGCGCGGCCCGACTTCGAAGCGCTGCTGCAGCGCGTGCACGAGATCAAGACGCGCAACTACCAGCGTCTGCTCGCGGCACGCGCGATTCCGCTGCGCGCCGATCTCGGCCAGCTGATCTGCGACGCACGAACCGACGGGCTGCGCCTGGCGATCGCGTCGAGCTCGAAGCGCGCCAACGTCGTCGGCCTGTTGCGCGCCAACCTCGGCCCGGAAGCGGACAAGTGGTTCGACGTCATCGCATCGGGCGAGGACGTCACCGCCAAGAAGCCCGCCCCCGACCTGTACCTGTGGACGCTGCAGGCGCTCGACCTGCCGGCCCACGACTGCCTGGCCGTCGAGGACTCTGCCCACGGCCTGGCGGCCAGCCTCGCCGCCGGCATTCCGACCGTGATCACGGTGAGCGACTACACGGCCGACGAGCGCTTCGACGGCGCGCGCATGGTGCTGCCGCAGGGCGAGCCGCTCTCGCTCGAGCAGCTGCGCCTGTGGCATGCGACGGCGGGTGGCTGATCGCCGCCCCCCGCTTCAGGCCGGATGATGCCCGTGCCGGCTGCCGCCGCGCGGGCGCAAGGTGAAGCCGAGCGACAAGGTGGCGAGCGCGAAGAATAGGTGCAGGAACGCGTCCGCGGTGTTGTGCGCCATGCCGAACAGCGTTCCGGTGCCGACGCCGAAGCCGATTACCGCCAGCAGGGCGTACAGCACGCCGACCACGCGAAAGTAGAGGCGGCTCGCGTCCTGGCCCCACGCGCCGACGCCGAGCGCGCCCGCGCCGGTGACGATGTGCGCCACGTTTTGCGCCGGATCGACCGCAAACGCGCCTAGCAACAGTCCGTAATCGCCATCGGTGGCCGGGATCGTGACGACCGGCACGAAACCGGCCAGCCCGAGCAGCACCAGCAGGGCACCGAAGATCATCGCCGCAGGTTTGAGCATGTCGCCTCTCCTCACAGGGGTCGGGAAGTCGAAGTGTCGCGTCGTGCGATGCGCCAGGACCGCCGGGCCTTTCCCCGGCACCGGACACACCGGCCCGCGCTCCGCGCGCATATCGGGCGGGCACGATGTACGCACTCGAGTTCGTGGACTGCGGTGTGCGCGAATTGTTCGCGCACACCGCCCGCCGACGGCATGCCTCCGCCCGCTGCGACGGTCTCGCCGCATCGCCCGCCAGTCGGGCCGAATGGTCGCCGGGACCACCTTGATCCCGGCGACGGCGCCCATATCTAGCGAAGGTGGTCGCGCGCGAAGCTGCCGACGGCCCGCCCCCTTCACTCCCGGAGCGCACGATGTCCGCCGACAGCCTGATCGTCCCCTGCCCCCATTGCCATGCGCTCAACCGCGTGCCGGCGAGCCGCCTCGGCGAGCAGCCGAGCTGCGGCAAGTGTCACGGCGCGCTGTTCACCGGCCATCCGCTCGCGCTCGACGACGCCGGCCACTTCGACATCCATGCGGGGCGCGGCGACGTGCCGCTGCTGGTGGATTTCTGGGCGCCGTGGTGCGGCCCGTGCCGCACGATGGCGCCGGCCTTCGAAGCGGCCGCGCGCACGCTCGAGCCGCAGCTGCGGCTCGCCAAGGTCAACACCGAAGAGGC
>DAOMOP010000101.1:10367-12281 GCA_035444405.1 Rhodocyclaceae bacterium | reverse complement strand
GGGCGCGCTGCCCGCCGCGACGATCGTGCAGTGGGTGCGCAGCCAGCTGCGCTGAGCACGACGCGCGGCCGCCGGCGCGGCATCACAGCGGCGGCGGCACCGCGCCCTTGCGCTCGACGATCAGGCCGTAGGCCTGCGGCTCGCGGTGCCTCTCGAAGTTGAACACCGAGCTCTTGTACGAGCGCGTCAGGTCGAGGTCGCAGCGCGCGATCGCCAGCTCATCGCCCTGCGTCGAGCACGCCGCGACGATCTCGCCCGACGGCGCGACGACGATCGAGTTGCCGATCTGCTCGACCCCCTCCTCGACGCCGGCCTTCGCGACGCCGACCACCCAGCTGCCGTTCTGGTACGCGCCGGCCTGCATCACCAGCTCGTTGTGGAAGTGCGACAGGTTGTCGTGCTCGGGCGCGGGCGGGTTGTGCACCGGCGTGTTGTAGCCGATCAGCACCATCTCGACCGCCTGCAGGCCCATCATGCGGTAGGTTTCGGGCCAGCGCCGGTCGTTGCAGATGGCCATGCCGATGATGCCGTCGAAGGCACGAAACACCGGAAAGCCGAGGTTGCCGGTCTCGAAGTAGCGCTTTTCCAGATGCTGGAAACGCCGCCACGGCTCGTGCTCGGCATGGCCGGGCAGGTGCACCTTGCGGTACTTGCCGACGATCTGGCCGCCCTGGTCGACGAGGATGGCGGTGTTGAAGCGGCGCGTGCGCCCCTCCTCCTGGGCGAGCTCGGCGTAGCCGAGGTAGAAGCCGACGCCGAGCCGGCGCGCCGCGTCGAACAGCGGCTGCGTGTCGGGCCCCGGCATCTCGCGCTCGAAGAACGCATCGACGTCCTCCTGGCGCTCGAAATACCAGCGCGGGAAGAACGTCGTCAGCGCGAGCTCGGGGAATACGGCGAGGTCGCAGCCGTGCGCGCGTGCCTGCGTGAGCAGGTCGACGAGACGCGCGACGACCTCTTTGCGGGTGTCGCTGCGGGCGATCGGGCCGAGCTGGGCGGCCCCGACGGTGACGATGCGGGACATGGTTCAGAGATCCTGATTCGAGAGTTCGACGAGGGTGTGGAGCAGCACCGTCGCGCCGGCGACCAGATCGTCGGGCGCGGTGTGCTCGGCCGGGTTGTGGCTGATGCCGCCGACGCTGGGCACGAAGATCATCGCGGTCGGGCAGATGCGCGCAAGCATCTGCGCGTCGTGGCCGGCGCCGGAGGTCATGCGCCGGTGCGAAAGGCCCAGGCGTGAGGCAACCGCTTCGATGCGCGCGACCACGCGCGCATCGAAGCGCACCGGCTCGAAGCGCGCGAGCCTGCGCGTGCTCGCGCTGGCGCCTTCGGCAGCGGCGAGCTCGGCGAGGAAGGCCGCGAGACGTCCCTCGGCCTCTCGCAGCAGCGCTTCGTCGGTGTTGCGCAAGTCCACGGTCAGCGTCGCGCGCGCGGCGATCACGTTGATCAGGTTCGGTGCGAGGTCGATCTTGCCGACGGTGGCGACCTGGCTGCCGCCCATCTCGCGCGCGAGCCCACGCACGAAGGTCGCGACCGCGGCGGCCGCGTAGCCGGCGTCGTGGCGCATCCGCATCGGCGTCGTGCCGGCATGGTTGGACTGCCCGACGATCGTGAGCTCCTGCCACGAGATCCCCTGCAGGTCCTCGACGGCCCCGATCGTGATGCCTTCGGCATCGAGCACGGGACCCTGCTCGACGTGCAGCTCGACGAAGGCGGCCGGGCGGTGGCAGCCGAGCGGCGCAGCGCCGGCGTAGCCGATGCGCGCGAGCTCGTCGCCGAGCACGGCGCCGTCGATCGCGCGCACCGCGCGTGCCTCGTCGAGCGCCATGCCGCCGACGTACACCAGCGAGCCGAGCATGTCGGGCGCAAAGCGCGCGCCCTCCTCGTCGGTGAAGAACGCCACGACCAGCCCACGCT
>DAOMOP010000101.1:0-10297 GCA_035444405.1 Rhodocyclaceae bacterium | reverse complement strand
CCGCCGGTGCGCACCGTGTCGATGTGCGAGCCGGTCATCACCGGTGCGAGCTCGGGCCGGCGGCCGCGCCGCAGGCCGAACACGTTGCCGATCGGGTCGATCGCGACCTCGAGGCCGAGCGCGCGCATCCACGCGACGACCTGGTCGCGGCCGGCGCGGTCGTCGTCGGTCAGCGCGAGGCGGCAACATGCGCCGGCATCGGTGCGGCCGATCTGCGCGAGCGCGTCGAGCCGCGCCAGCAGCCGCTCGCGGTCGGGTTTGAGCTCGGTGAGATTCACTGGATCACTCTCCTGTCGCGGTACGACATTCTTCGCCCGGAAACGGGCGCCGCGTTCGTTCGGCGGGTACTCACGCGAGCACCTCCGCCGCGTCCAGGCCGACGACGTTGCGGTAGATCTGCGGGTCGGTGTCGCCTTCGCTGCCGATCAGCAGCACGCGCGCGTGCGGCCCCAGCCCGAGCGCGTGCCAGATGTCGGCGTCGGCCGCGGCGGCGAGCAGCAGCGCGAGGCCACTGCCGCCGGTCTCGCCGGCGACGATGGCCGGATCGGTGCCGGCGGGCCGCGCGAACACGCGCATCGCCTCGAGCGCGAAGCGGTCGGCGACGGTCGAGAAGAAATCGGCCCCGTCGCGCAGGATCTCCCACGCCACCGGCGACACCTCGCCGCACGCAAGCCCGGCCATCACGGTGTCGAGCTCGCCGTGGATCGCGACCGGGTGCCCGGCGCGGCCGCTCTCGAACAAACAGTCGGCCTGCTGCGGCTCGACGACGATGAAGCGCGGCCGCCGCTCGCCCCAGGCGAGCCAGAAGTTCGCACACACCGAGGCGGCCAGCGCGCCGACGCCGGCCTGCACGATCACATGGGTCGGCGGCGCGTCGTCGAGCGCATGCACGATCTCGCGCGACATCACGCCGTAGCCGTGCATGACGTCGATCGGAATGTCGCGGTAGCCCTCGTAGGTCGTGTCGGACACGACCGTCCAGCCGTTGCGCTCGGCCTCGGCAGCGGCATGGCGCACCGAGTCGTCGTAGTTGCCGGGCACGCGCACGACCTCGGCGCCGTAGTGCGCGATCGCGTCGCGCCGCCCGTCGCTGACCGTCGCGTGGATGTAGATCACGCAGCGGCAGCCGAACAACTGCGCCCCCCAGGCCACCGAGCGACCGTGGTTGCCGTCGGTCGCGCAGGTCACGGTGAGGGCCGAGACGATGTCGCGGTAGGCCCCCGACAGGATCTCCGCCGCACCGGGCACATGCCCGTTGTGGCGTGCGGCGACGGCCTTCTGGATCAGCCGGAACACCGCATAGGCGCCGCCGAGCGCCTTGAAGCTCTTGAGCCCGAAGCGCGTGCTCTCGTCCTTGTAGCACAGCCGGCCGAGTCCGAGCCGGCCCGCGAGCGCGGGCAGCGCATGCAGCGCGGTCGGCGCGTAGCCGGGCCATTGCGTGATCTCGCGCTCGGCGGCATCGAAACCCTGTTCGTCGAGGATTGCCGCGCGCGTCGCGCCGTACGGCTCGGCAGGCGCCGCCGCACGGGGGTTGTGAAAGACCGAGAGGCCGTCGGCCGTCAATATCGTCGTCATGTTTCCCTGTCCTTGACGGCGCCGGCACATCGCACGCTCCGATGCGCGCGACGCGCCGGCGCCGTCGTCGTCTTAGTCGCGAACCTTCTCGATGTTGGCGAGCATCGCGTCGAGCATCTCGATGCCTTCGGCGCCGAGCTGCTCCTCGATCACCTTGCGCACCGCCGGCTGCGCGGCGGTCGCGAACTTCTCGAGCTCGGCCGGAGGAATCGCGTTGATCGCCATGCGCTTGCCGAGCCTGGGCAGGCCCTTGTCGGCCGAGGCCTCGATGATGCGCGAGATGCCGCGGCCGGCATCGACGGCCACCTGCGCCGCGGTGTCGATCACGCTGCGCTCGTCCTCGCTGAGGCTGTCGTAGAAGCCCTGGTTCATCGTCCAGATGTACGGCGTGATCACGTGGTTGGTGATCGACAGGTATTTCTGCACCTCGTCGAACTTCGCGAATGCGATGATCGGCACCGGGTTCATCTGCCCGTCGGCGACCCCCGTCTGCAGCGCCGTATACACCTCGGCCCACGGCAGCGGGGTGGGCTGGCCGCCGAGCGACTTGACGGTGGCCTCGTGGGTGGGCAGCGTCATCGTGCGGATGCGCAGGCCGTTCAGGTCCCCGGCGGTGGCGATCGGGCGCTTCGAGTTGCTGATCGCGAAGAAGCCGCCGCTGTCGAGCAGGCCGAGCACCTTGAGGCCGGTCTTGGCCGACAGGTCGTCGGCGAACTTGCGGCCGAAGTCGCTCTCGAGGTCGATCACCTTGTGCGCGACGCCGATGTCCGGAAACGCGAACGGCATGTCGAAGACGCCGACCATCTTGTAGTGCGCGGCGATCCCGCCGGCCGACGAGATCGCCGACTCGACGATGCCGTCACGCACCTGCTGGATCACCTCGTCGTCCTTGCCGAGCTGGCCGTTCGGGAACAGCTGCACCTTGATGCTGCCGTTGGTGCCGGTCTCGCCCAGGCTCTTGAACACCGCGGCCATTGCCCCCGAGTGGCTGTCGAACGGGCTGTCCGGGTTCAGGTGCGCGAGACGCATGGTCTTCTGCGCGAACGCGGGCGAGGCGATCAGCGCGCCGGCGGTGAGCGCGGTCACGGCGAGTTTCTTCAGGGTGATCATCGTGCGTCCTCCACTTCGAGGGGGGATGGGAACAAGCGGCAGCGGGGCTCGGCCCGCCGCCGCGCTTCGGGAAAAAGGTTGCTCGAGCGCCGCCATGTCAGTTCGCGAAGCCGAGCATGCGCGGCACGGTCAGCGTCAGATCCGGCCAGTACGCGACCGCGAACAGCACCAGCAGCTCGGCGATCAGGAACGGCCACAGCGCGTGGGCGATGCGCTCGATCTTCTCGCCGGTGACCGACGCGAGCACGAACAGGCAGGCGCCGACCGGCGGCGTCATCAGCGAGATGTTGAGCGCCAGCACGATCATGATGCCGGCATGGATCGGGTCCATGCCGATGGTCACCGTCAGCGGCGCGAGCACCGGCGCGAGGATGATCAGCAGCGCGTTGATGTCCATGAACATGCCGATCAGGAGCAGCAGCGCGAGGATCATCGCGACGACGACGGCCGGATTGTCGGAGACGGCGAGAAAGGCCGCCGCGATCGCCTGCGGAATCTGGTTGAAGGTCATCCACCAGCCGATGATCGACGCCGACGCGATGATCAGGAACACCACCCCGGTGATGCGCGACGTGCGCACCAGCATCTCGTACAGATCGCCCCAGCCGACCTTGCGATAGACGAACACGCCCATCACCAGCGCGTAGAACACGGCGATCGAGGCGGCCTCGGTCGGTGTCGTGATGCCGCCCAGGATCGCGCCGAGGATCATCACCGGCATCAAGAGCGCGGCAAAACCGTCCTTGAACGCGACGACGATGCGCCACAGGCTCGGGCGCTGCGCGCTCTTGGGCAGGTTCAGGCGGCGGCCGAGCGCGGCGATCACCGCCATGCACACGAGGCAGATCAGCAGGCCCGGCAGCACGCCGGCGGCAAACAGGCCGGCCACCGACACGCCCATCAGCGAGCCGTAGATCACCATCAGGTTCGACGGCGGGATGGTCGGGCCGATGATCGAGCCGGCCGCGGTCACCGCGCACGCGAACGGGCGCGTGTAGCCGTTCTTCTCCATCGCCGGCACCATCGTGTTGCCGAACGCGGCGGCGTCGGCGGTGGCCGCACCGGACAGGCCGGCGAACATCACCGAGGCGACCATGTTCGAATGCGCCATGCCGCCGCGCAGGAAGCCGACCAGCGCGTCGGCGAGCCCGATCAGCCGGTCGGTGATGCCGGAGCGGTTCATGATCTCGCCGGCGAGGATGAAGAACGGCATCGCCAGGAAGGTGAACAGATCCAGCCCGGCGAAGAAGCGGTCCGGCGCCATCTGCAGGAAGCGGCCGCCAGGGTCGATGGTCCACATGCCGACCACCCCGGTGAGGCCCAGCACGTAGCCGATCGGCATCCCCAGCACGAGCAGCACGACGAAGGTGAGCGCGACGCTGATCATGGGCACACCACCACGCTCGGGCTGCGCGCAAGGCGCAGCTGGTCGCGCAGCCCGACCAGTGCGAGCTGCACCATCGCCAGCACCGCCGCGACCGGCACCGCCGCGAACGGCAGCGCTTTCGACATGCCGTAGATCATCGTCGACACGCGCCCGCCGCGCTCGACCATGCCGAGGCCGTAGTACAGCAGCAGCGCGAAGAAGGCGATGCCGAGCACGTCGATCGTCGCGAGCAGCACGCGCCGCGCGCCCGGCGGGAAATGCACGAACAGCATCTGCACGCCGATGTGCTCGCGCCGCGAGATGCCGGCCGACACCGCCAGCAGCGCGACCCAGATCATCAGGTAGCGCGCCGCCTCCTCCATGAAGGTGATCGGCAGCGGCCACACGTAGCGCACGAACACGCCGAGCCATACGTCGAGCACCAGCACCACCATCAGCGCCACGCACACGACATCGACCGCGCGTGCCAGCGCCCGGCTCGCCCGGTCGGCGACCCGGGCAATACCCTCGAGTTCACTGGGATCCTGCATCGATGTTCTCCTCGGTCTCCACCGCGATCACGCTCGTGGTGCGCAAGCACCCGTGATTCGTCCTTGTGCGCACCATTCTGGATCAGTAATTTCAAAATAACAACGCCTGAAACGATTTTTTCAGCTATCGTTGCAGCAAGAGCAATTCACGTGCCAATGAGGGCGCTCTGCGCGCGATGGGATCGAGATCGGAACAGCCGCTGAAGAAGGGACGACGGGCGAAAGCGCCCGGCGATTCGCTCGAAAGACGCCTCAGCGCGTGTTACGCGACGTTGCCGAACAGCGAGCGGCAGGTCGCCGACCTGCTGCTGAACTTCCCCGGCCAGCTCGCCACCCACTCGGCCACCGAGGTCGCCGCGCTGTCGGGCACGTCGAAGGCCGCCGTCACGCGCCTGATCCAGCGGCTCGGCTACGCGTCGTATTCGCAGGCGCGCAGCGACGTGCGCAGCGCGCAGCAGTGGGGCTCGCCGATCTATCTCGACAGCGATCCGGCCGTCGCGCAGCCGCGCGGGCGCTCGCATGTCGGCGCGCACGTCGCGGCCGACATCGAAATCCTGCGCAAGACGCTCGAGAACCTCGACGACGCGGTGCTCGACGACGTCGCCGCCGCGCTCGCCGATGCACGCCGCGTGGTCGTGATCGGCCATCGCAACAGCGCGCTGCTGGCGAGCTACGCACGCACCCAGCTCGGCCTGCTGCGCTCGGGCGTCGAGCTCGCGCCGATGCACGGCGAGACGCTCGCCGAGGGGCTGTACGGGCTCGGCGCGCAGGACGTGCTGTTCGCGGTGGGCTTTCGGCGGCGCGTGCCGGCCTTCATGTCGGCACTGGAAGTTGCGCGGCGCAGCGGTGCCCGCACGCTGCTGCTGACCGACCCGTCCGGCGCCGCGATGGCGAAGCAGGCGAGCTGGGTGATCGCCTGCCATTGCCGCGGCGCGTCGATCTTCGACAGCTACGTCGCGGCGGTAAGCCTGATCAACTTCGTCGCGACGCGGCTCGTCGCGCTGCTCGGCGTGGCCGGGCGCACGCGCCTGCGCGAGATCGAGCGCCTGCACGAGGAGCTCGGCGACCTGGTGTGAGCGGTGACGCGCATCGACGTCGCCACCGATCTCTTGCGCGCAGAAAGCCTGCCGATCTACTTCTCGAGCATCTTGCGCACCGCCTCGAGATGCTCGGGCTCGTTGTGGCACATGCCCTGGAAGCTCGCGCACAGGTCGAGGAAGTCCTTCAACTCCATGCGCTGGGCCATCTTCATCAGGCGCTTGGTCAGGCGCAGCGCCCTGGGCGGCTGGGCTGCGAAGCGCGCCGCGAGCTCGGCCGCGCGCGGCAAGAGCGCCTCGGGCGCGACGACGTCGAGCACGATGCCGAGCCGCTGCGCTTCGTCGGCGTCGACGATGCGCCCGCTCAGCGTCAGCTCGAAGGCCTGCTGGTAGCCGATCAGCCGCTGCAGAAACCATGCGCCGCCGTCGCCGGGAATGATGCCGAGGTTCAGGAAAGTCTCGCCGAACTTCGCCTTGGTCGAGGCGATGCGCAGGTCGGCCATGTTCGCGAGGTCGAACCCCGCCCCGACCGCCGGCCCGTTCACCGCGGCGATGATCGGCACCTCGACCTGCTGCAGCGCCAGCGGGATGCGCTGGATGCCGCGGCGATAGCGCGTGGCGACTTCGGCGACGTCGCCGGCGAAGTCGCCACCACGATCGGCCATGTCCTTGATGTTGCCGCCGGACGAGAAGGCCGAGCCGGCACCGGTGACGACCAGCGCCGACACGTCGTCGCAGCGGTTTACCCACTCGGCGACCGCGACGATGTCGTCGATCAGGCGCGTGCCGGTCAGCGCGTTGCGCACGTCGTGGCGGTTGAGCGTCAGTGTCGCGACGCGATTCTCGACGGTGAGAAGCGCGTCGGAGAGTTCAGGCTGCTTCATGCGTGGCCTCGCCTGTCGATGCGGTGCGCATTCAGAACGCACGGTTGATGATCACGCGCGCGTCGACGATGGTGTAGCCGTCCGGGTACGCGATGACCGGGTTGAGGTCCAGCTCGGAGAGCTGCGGGTATGCACTGGCGATGCCCGACACCGCCAGCAGCAGGTCGACCAGCGCCTCCTTGTCGATCGGCGGCTCGCCGCGCACGCCGCCGAGAATCTTGCGCCCGCGGATCTGCTCGACCATCGAGCGCGCATCGGCACGCGACAGCGGAATCGCCCGGAACGCGACGTCTTCGAGGACTTCGACGAAGATGCCGCCCAGGCCGAACATCAGCACCGGGCCGAAGATCGGATCACGCACGAGGCCGATGATGACCTCGGTGCCCTTCCGCGCCATCGGCGTCACCAGCACGCCGCGGATGCTCGCCGACGGGTTGTAGGCGCGGCACGAGGTCAGGATCTGGTCGTAGGCTGCGCGCAGCGCCGCCTCGCCGCGCAGGTGCAGCTTGACGCCGCCGGCATCGGACTTGTGCAGGATCTCTTTCGACACGATCTTCATCGCCAGCGGCTGGTCGCCGAAGCGCGCGGCGGCCGCGGTGAGCTCGTCGGCCTCGTGCACGACGACCTCGTCGGGGACCGGCACGCCATGCGCACGCAGCATCGCACGCGCCTCGAACTCGAACAGGTCGCGCTTCTCGTCGGCCGCGCGCGCGAACATCGCCCGCACCGCGTCGCTCGGCGTCATCGTCGGGCGCACGCCTTCGCGCGCATGGGCGGCGAGATAGACGCCGCGCTCGCCGAGCGCGGCGAGCACACGCACTGCGTGCTCGATCGAGCTGTAGACCGGCAGGCGCGCCTCGTGCAACCGGCGCAGCGCCGGCGGGCGCACCGGCGCGTACAGGCTGTAGATGACCAATGGTTTGTCGATGCGCTGCGCGAGCTCGATCATCGACTCGGCGCCACGCATCTCGCCGCCGAGCAAGTGCTCGGCGAAGCGGATGTGATACCCCCCGAACATGCCGACCAGGAACACTGCGTCGACGTTGTCGTCGGCGGCGACGATCTCCATGCAGTCGGCGAGCAGCGCGGGGTTCGCGTCGGTACTGCCGGCCACGTCGACCGGATTGACCAGCGAGGCCTGCGGTAACAGGATCTCGCGCAGGCGCCGGCGCGTCGTCTCGGACAGCTCGGCCAGCTCGAGGCCCGCCTCGGCGAGGCGGTCGGATGCGATCGTCGCCTGGCCGCCGCCGTCCGAGATCACCCCGACGCGTTTGCCGCGCGCCTGCTGCAGCAGCCCCAGCCCTTCGGCCACCGGCAGGATCTCGTCCGAATTCTGCACGACGCTGACGCCGACCTGACGCAGCAGATCCACCGTCATCGCATAGCTGCCGGCCAGCGCCCCGGTGTGCGAGCTCGCCGCCTTCTTGCCCTGCTCGGTCGAGCCGGACTTGTAGACGACGACCGGCTTGACCGCCGTGACCTCGCGTGCGACCTCGAGGAACAGCTGGCCGTCGCGAAAGCCCTCCACGTACAGCGTCGCGACGCGCGTGTGCGGATCCTCGCCAAGATAGGCCAGATAGTCGTTGAAGCCGATGTCGGTCTGGTTGCCCGGACCGACATAGGTCGAGAAACCGACGTGGCGGTTGTGCTCGGCCTCGAGCACCAGCGACAGCAGCATGTTGCCGGACTGCGAGATGAAACCGACGTCACCCGCCTTCACGTTCGTCAGCGCGAGCAGATTCACGTTCTTGTGCAGATTGAACATGCCCGAGGTGTTGGGGCCGATCACGCGCACCCGGCCGGCGCGCGCCGCCTCGAGCACCTTCTGCTCGAGCGCCAGCCCTTCGGGCCCGACCTCGCGAAAGCCGGCCGCCAGCACGACCGCGCCCTTGACGCCCTTCGCGCCGCACTCGGCGATCAGCCCCGGCACCGTCGCCGCCGGCGTGCAGATCAGCGCGAGATCGACCGGACCCGGGATTGCCGCGAGCGAAGCATGGGTGCGCACGCCGAGGATCATGTCGACCTTCGGGTTGATCGGATAGATCGCACCGGCATAGCCGTCCTTGATCAGGCCGACCATCGCCTTGTAGCCGCGCTTGGTCGGGTCGGCGGACGCGCCGATGATGGCGATCGAGTCGGGGGCGAGGAAGTCGTGCAAGGGGCTCTTGCGTGTGACCGCCGAGCCGGTCGAAGCCAGGTCGTTCATGTCATTCCCCCCTGAATACCGGTTGGCGCTTGTCGGCGAACGCGTCGACGCCTTCCTGCCAGTCGCGCGTCGTGCCGACGAACATCATGCCTTCGAGCTCGGCGATCAAGGCCGCTTCGAGCGTGCGCTCGGCCGACTTGTTGAGCTGCTCCTTGGCGAGCTGCATCGAGAACGGCGCCTTCGACGCGACGCGGCGCGCAAACGCGCGCGCGGCGTCGACAAAACCTTCGTCGGCGAAGACGCGGTTCGCCAGCCCGATGCGCACCGCCTCGTCGCCGTCGATGCGCTCGCCGAGGAACACCAGCTCGCGCGCCTTCGCGAGCCCGACCAGACGCGGCAGCAGCCAGGTCACGCCGCCGCCGAGGAAATTGCCGATGCTGATCTCGGGCAGGCCGATCTGCGCGCTCTTCGCCATCACGACGAAGTCCGATGCGATCGCCATCTCCGCGCCGGCCCCGAGCGCATAGCCGTTGACCGCCGCGACCACCGGCTTCTTCAGCTCGAGCAGGCGCTTGCACGCGACCTGCTCGCCCTGCAGGTATTGGCGGCGGTCGAACGCGGTGCGCCCGGCCTTGTGCTCCTTCAGATCGGCGCCGACACAGAAGGCCCGGCCCTCGCCGGTGAGCAGCACGACGCGCGCATCGCGGTCGGCCTCGGCGTGGCCCAGCGCATCGTCGAGCTCGTCGTAGAGCTGCTGCGTGACGGCGTTGAGCCGGTGCGGACGGTTGAAGCGGATCTCGACGACGCCGCCGTCGAGGCGGTAGAGCAGGGTTTCGTAGCTCACGATGTTTTCATCCTCTGTTTGGGGCGATGCTGGGCGATGAGCGCCCGGCAGTGCGCAACGCGGTGCGGCGAGCATCCGCGGCCCGCTCCGAAGTGATGGCGGAAAACACCGGCATGCCAATACATGCTGCCGGCAACGAGAGAAGACGACGGCACCGATTCGGTTCCGGACCGCTCGGCCGCGATCCGCGCCCCATCGGGCGCCGGTCCCGAGACGGGACCGGACCTCGGCAATGGCGCCGCGTGCGTACTGTCCATGTTGATACCATAGACCGAAAGCGTCCGGGCGACCACCCATCCCGGAGCTCGCATGCACCCCTCGCGTGCGTCGAGATGCGTCGATCGACCGAGCCGCCAATCGGCCGATTCTCGTGCATCGTGGTCGGTGCGCGTGATCCGATCCGTCGTGCCGGCCACGACGGCGACGGCGCTAGTCGGCCGTGGCGCGAGCTCCGTCCGACGCGCGGCGCCGCGAGCGTGCAACCGGCGGCACCAGCCATGCGAGCACATGCGGCCAGCCGCTCAGCGTGAAGGCCACCGCGGCGGCCATCGCCGCGCTCAGCATCACCCACAGCAGCGTGCCGAAGGCCGGGCCGTGCCCGTGCCACGACAGCAGCAGCGCGACGACGGACAGCAGTGCCGCGAGCCCGCGCAGACGGCGCACCGGGATACCGCAGGGCGGAGCACCGGCGGCAACGGCGTGCCAGTGCGCGGGCTGCGACAGCGCGCACAGTGCGAACGCGACATAGCTCGCGACGGCGCCGGCGAGCGTCGCGAGTGCGTCA
>DAOMOP010000100.1:6853-14093 GCA_035444405.1 Rhodocyclaceae bacterium | reverse complement strand
GAATTGCAGCATCACATTGGCAAGCCCGATCTCGACGAGGAAATCGGCGGCGCGCACGGTCGAGCGCCGCGAGCGGCATCGCGATCTCCGCGTTGCCCGCGATCGCGCCGGCGGACGGGCCGTCCGGCGCCGCCCAGCCCGACGATCCGCTGGCCGCGCGCGTGCTCGATGCAGCCGGCCACGATCCGGTCGACATCGACACGCTGGCCCTGCGCTGCGGCTTGACGCTGGATGCGCTGTACGCCATCCTGCTGCCGTTGGAACTCGATGGCCACATCGGCCGTTTGCCGGGGGGCCGGTTCCAGCGCTTGTGATCCGCTCGTGACCCGCCATGTTCGATATCCTCGTCTACCTGTTCGAAAACTACGTCCACCCCGCGGCCTGCCCGGAGTCGGCCCAGCTCGCGCGCAAGCTGTCGGCGGCCGGCTTCGAGGAGGACGAGATCTCCGAAGCCCTCGAGTGGCTGTCGGGGCTGCGCGACGCACCGGTCGCATTGCCCGCGCTGAGCGCACCGCGCAGCGACTCGCTGCGTCTGTATGCGCCGGAAGAGCAGGCCCGCCTGGACGTCGACTGCCGCGGCTTCATCGCCTTCCTCGAAAGCGCCGGCGTGCTCGATGCTTCGATGCGCGAGCTGATCATCGAGCGCGCGCTCGCGCTGAGCGGCTTCAGCCTCAACCTGTACCGCCTCAAGGTCATCGTGCTGATCGTGCTGTGGCAGCAGGAACGCCCGCTCGATACACTGATCCTCGACGAGCTGCTGACCGGCGACGACGAGTTCGATGCCGAGCTGCTGCACTAGCGGGCGCACCGCGCCCGCTTGCAAGTGGCGTAGCCGCCTGCTTATCATGCGCCCCTGACGGGCCCGCCGCGTGCGGGCCATGCGCCCCCGGGCGGGCGCATCACCTCTTCCGACGGCACGCCAGGCCGTCGCCGATCACCAGGGACGGACGCGCGACGCGGGTCCGCAAGGCAGCCACGCAGGCATGAGCAAGCAACTGATCATCGCGGAGAAACCCTCGGTCGCACAGGACATCGCCCGTGCGCTGGGCGGGTTCACGAAGGAGAAGGACTACTACGAGTCCGACGACTATGTGCTGTCGTCGGCCGTCGGCCATCTGCTCGAGCTCGCCGTGCCCGAAGAGTTCGAAGTCAAGCGCGGCAAATGGACCTTCGCCCACCTGCCGGTGATCCCGCCGCATTTCACGCTCAAGCCGATCGACAAGACGCACGACCGCCTGAAGCTGCTCACGCGGCTGATCAAGCGCAAGGACGTCACCGCCCTCGTCAACGCCTGCGACGCGGGGCGCGAAGGCGAGCTGATCTTCAATTTCATCGTCGAGCACGCGAAGGCGAAGAAACCGGTGCGGCGCTTGTGGCTGCAGTCGATGACGCCGCAGGCGATCCGCGACGGCTTCGCGCAGCTGAAAGCCGCCGAGGAGGTCGAGGGCCTGCGCTCGGCGGCGGTGTGCCGCGCCGAGAGCGACTGGCTGATCGGCATCAACGGCACGCGCGCGATGACCGCGTTCAACTCAAAGACCGGCGGCTTTCATCTGACCACGGTCGGGCGCGTGCAGACGCCGACGCTGGCGATCGTCGTCGAGCGCGAGGAGCGCATCCGCAAGTTCAAGCCGCGCGACTACTGGGAGCTCGAGGCCACCTTCGGCTGCAAGGCCGGCCGCTACACCGGTCGCTGGTTCGACGAAGGCTTCAGGAAGCGCGACGGCGACGAGCACGCGACCGCGTTCCGGCTGTGGGAGGCCGACCGCGCCGAGGCGATCCGCGCGAAATGCGACGGCCGGCCCGGCGAGGTCGGCGAGGAATCGAAGCCGTCGACGCAGCTCTCGCCGCTGCTCTTCGACCTCACCAGCCTGCAGCGCGAGGCCAACGGCCGCTTCGGCTTCTCGGCGCGCGCGACACTCCAGATCGCCCAGGCGCTCTACGAGCGTCACAAGGTGCTCACCTACCCGCGGACCGACGCGCGCGCGCTGCCCGAGGACTACCTCGCCACCGTCAAGGACGTGATGCGCGCGCTGCCGACCGAGTACGCGCCGTTCGCGAACGAAATCGCAAAGAACGACTGGGTGCGGCCGAACAAGCGCATCTTCAACAACGCGAAGATTTCCGACCACTTCGCGATCATCCCGACCGGCGCGCTGCCCAAGCATTTGTCCGAGCCCGAGCAGAAGATCTACGACCTGGTCACGCGGCGCTTTCTGTCGGTGTTCTACCCGGCCGCCGAATACCGCATCACGACGCGCATCACGCGGGTCGCCGGCGAGGCGTTCAAGACCGAAGGCAAGGTGCTGGTGAACCCCGGCTGGCTCGCGGTGTACGGCAAGGAGGCCGCCAAGGCCGACGATGACAAGGAAGGCGGCGCGCAGCTGGTGCCGATCGAGGCGGGCGAGACGGTCGCCACCGAGGACATCCTGGTCAAGGCGCTCGCGACCAAGCCGCCGGCGCGCTTCAACGAGGCGACGCTGCTCTCGGCGATGGAAGGCGCCGGCAAGATGGTCGACGACGAGGAGTTGCGCGCCGCGATGGCCGAGCGCGGTCTCGGCACGCCGGCCACGCGCGCGCAGATCATCGAAGGGCTGATCGCCGAGCAGTACCTGCACCGCGAAGGACGCGAGCTGGTGCCGAGCGCGAAGGCCTTCTCGCTGATCACGCTCTTGAAAGGCCTCGGCGTGCAGGCGCTGACTGCGCCGGAGCTGACCGGCGAATGGGAGTACAAGCTCGCGCAGATGGAGCACGGCCGCCTGTCGCGCCCCGAGTTCATGCACGAAATCGCGGCGATGGCACGCGACATGGTCGAGCGGGCGAAGCGCTACGAGTCCGACACCGTGCCGGGCGACTTCGCCACGCTCGGCGCGCCGTGCCCGAAGTGCGGCGGCGTGGTCAAGGAGAACTACAAGAAGTTCGCGTGCCAGTCGTGCGACTGGAGCACCTGGAAGATCGTGGCCGGGCGCCAGTTCGAGATCGACGAGATCGAGAAGCTGCTGCGCGAAGGTCGCGTCGGGCCGCTGATGGGCTTTCGCAGCAAGATGGGCCGTCAGTTCAACGCCGAGATCCGGCTCAACGACGACAAGCAGCCCGAATTCGACTTCGGCCAGCCGAAGGAAGGCGAGGACGGCGCCGAGGCGGTCGATTTTTCCGGCCAGGAGCCGCTCGGCCCGTGCCCGAAGTGCGGCGCGCGGGTGTTCGAGCACGGCATGGCCTATGTGTGCGAGAAGTCGGTCGGGCCGGACAAGCGCTGCGATTTTCGCTCCGGCAAGATCATCCTGCAGCAACCGGTCGAGCGCGAGCAGATGGCCAAGCTGCTCGCCGAAGGCCGCACCGAGCTCCTGAAGGGCTTCGTGTCGGCGCGCACGCGGCGCAAGTTCTCGGCCTTCCTCGTGCGCGGCAAGGACGGCAAGGTCGGCTTCGAGTTCGAGGCGAAAAAGCCGCGTGCCGAGAAGGCCGATGCCGCCAACGAGGATGCGCCGGCCAAGGCACCGGCGAAGAAGCGCCGCAGCAGCGCGGCGTGACAGGCCAGACGGCCGGGCACGACGCCGCAACGGCCGCCCTTGCCGCGCATGCTGCGTTGCGCCGGTGCCGCGGATGACCGCTCAGCGGGCCAAGCGCCCGAACAGACGTTCGGCCTGGCCGACGCTGTCGCCGACCAGCACGAAGCCGGCGAGCTCGCCGTGGACATCCTGGAACAGCGCGGTCACGCCGCGCCGCGTCGCCGTCTCGTGCCACTCGCCGCCGACCGGAGGCGGCTCGCACAGCACGACCGGACACGCCTCGATCTGCAGCCGGCGCATCCACGGCCGCCAGCGCATGCGTGCGCGCAGGCCACCGAGCACCTGCGCGATCACGCGGCAGGCGGCGTCGATTTCGTCGGCCTGCGCGAAAACGCGGCCGGCGAACTCGGCGCACTCGCCGAGCGCGAAGATCTCCGGGTCACTGGTGCGCAAATCGGCATCGACGCAAATGCCGTGCGCCGTCGCGAGCCCCGCCGCGCGCGCAATCGCGGTCCGCGGACGGCTGCCGAGCACCGCGACGACCAGATCGGCGCCGCGCCGCGCGCCCGACAGCGTGGTCAGCTCGAGCGCGTCGCCGTCCTGGTCGACACGCTGGATGCCGTCCTCGAGCGAGACCCGCACGCCCGCCGCGACCAGGCGCTCGGCCAGCCGCGACGCGCACAGCGCCGGCAGCCGATCGCCGAGCAGCTGGCGACCCGGTTCGAACAGCGTCACCGCACAGCCGGCGCGCGACAGGTTGTCGGCGAACTCGCAGCCGGTCACGCCGCCGCCCAGGATCGCGATGCGGCGCCGCCCGGCGAGCTCGTGGCGGAAATAGCGATAGTCGGCGAGGCTCGCGACGGTCAGCACCTGCTCGGCAGCGCTGCCGCGCAGCGTCGCCGGGCGCCGCGCTTCGGCGCCGAGGGCCAACACCAGGCGGCCGTACGGCCGCTCGCCGCGCTCGGTGACGACGGCCTGGCGCGGCCGATCGATCGCAACCACGCGCGTGTGCGCGAGGATGGTCGCGCCGAAGCGGTGCGCCATCTGCGCGGCGGTGGCGAGGATCAGCTCGCCCGCCTCCTTGCGGCCACCCATTCCGGCCGCGAGCTGCCCCTTCGAGTAGGCAGCGCCGTCGTCGGCGGTGATCAGTACGACCTCGCGGGCGGCATCGATGCGGCGCAGCGCACGCAGCACGCCGTAACCGCCGCGACCGGAACCGACTATGACCAGTGGTGCCTGCACAACCGTCACCGTTTCGCTCCCTTTCGAAGTCGGCCACGCGCGTCACCCGCCCCGCCATCGGCCACGAGCGGCGAAGGTCGCCGCGGCGCCGCCGTTCGCCGCGATCAGGCCGCCTCCATCGACGGCATCGGACCGACCGGGCGCACGCCCGGAAGATCGCTTTCCAGAATCGCCGTGCGCAGCACGTCGATCGCCCCGCTGCGCGGATAGGTCACGCGCCACGCCAGGGCCACCCGCCGCATCGGCTCGGGCGCCGCGAACGGACGCACCGCGACGAGCGAATTGTGCGCGGGCAACTCGTCGGCGGCGGCGCTGGGCAGCACGGTGACGCCGAGGCCGGTGGCCACCATGTGGCGGATCGTCTCGAGCGAGCTGCCCTCGAGCGTGCGCTGCAGGCCGCTGACGTTGCGGCAGTGCGGACACACCTCGAGCACCTGATCGCGGAAGCAGTTGCCGGCGCCGAGCAGCAGCAGCTGCTCGTCGGCGAGCCGGTCCGCCTCCGTCGAGCGCCTGGGCGAGCATGGCGAAGATGGGGTGGTCGGCCGGCAGCAGCACGCGGAACGGCTCGTCATAGACCGGCTGCGCGACGATGCCCGGCTCGTCGAGCGGCAGCGACAGGACGATGACGTCGAGCTCGCCGCGCTTGAGCGCCTCGATCAGGCGCGTCGTGTAGTTCTCCTGGATCACCAGCGGCATGCGCGGGGCGTGGCGATGCACGAGCGGGATCAGCTTGGGCAGCAGATACGGGCCGATCGTGTAGATCACGCCGAGGCGCAGCGGGCCGGCGAGCGGATCCTTGCCGGCGGCGGCGATCTCCGGAATCTGCGCCGCCTCGAGCAGCACCTTCTCGGCCTGCGCGACGATACGCCGCCCGGTTGCGGTGATCTTGACTTCCGTCGCGCTGCGCTCGAACAACTGCACGCCGAGCTCGTCCTCGACCTTCTTGATCGCAACCGACAGCGTCGGCTGGCTGACGTGGCACTTCTCGGCCGCGCGGCCGAAGTGGCGCTCGCGGGCGAGGGCAACGAGATAACGGAGATCGGTCAGCGTCATGGGGGATGATGGCCTGCGATGGCGGGCACGAGCCTCAGGGTGATGACATGTTACCGCGGCCGCGGTTCAAACGCAGCGAACACCGCGGCGAATGCGGCGGCAGCATGCCGCAGGTGTCGCCAGCGGTTATAATTTGCATCCGCACAATCCAAGAAAATCAAGAACATATCAAGACAATGCCGACGTCATTAAGCCGCACCCTGGTTCCGTGGATCGTGCTGCTCGGTGCATGCGAATCGCCGGCGCTCGCCACCACCGGCTTCGAGCACGCTTTCCTCGAGCCGCTGCCCGTGGTGCTGACCATGTCGCGCATGCCGATGGCGTTGCGCGACACACCCGGTGCGGTCACCGTGATCGATCAGGAACTGATCCGCGCGAGCGGCTACCGTGACATCGGGCGCCTGTTCCGCCTCGTGCCGGGCATGCAGGTCGGCCAGGAGCGCGGCAACGACCAGTGGGTCACCTATCACGGGCTCGGGCTCGACTTTCCGAACCAGATGCAGCTCCTGATCGACGGCCGCTCGGTCAATACGCCGCATTTCGACTGGGGCAAGCTGCGTCTGGCGCTCGACGACATCGAGCGCATCGAGGTCGTGCGCGGCTCCGATGCCGCGGCCTACGGATCGAACGCGTTTCTCGGCGTCGTCAATATCCTGACCCGCCATACCGGCAGCGAATCCGGATCGTCGGCACGCGCCGCGGTCGGCCACCGCGGCATCGGCGACGCCAGCGGCCACGCATTGCTTCGCGGCGGCCCGCTGGGCCTGCGCATCACCGCGGCACACCAGCACGACGACGGCTTCTCCGCCCTGCACGACGGGCGGCGCATGAGCGCGCTGAACGTGCGCGGCGACCTGAGGCTGGGCCGGACCGACGAACTGACCCTGCACGCAGGGTTGCTCGACGGGCGGCGCGAGACCGGCTACCCGAACACCCCGTTCGACGGCAACGCCGAGCGCGAGCCGAGCTACCGTGACGGCCACCTGCACTTGCGCTGGCAGCGTGCGCTGGGCGCCGACAGCGAGGTTTCGCTCGCCTGGTCCTACAGTCGCGAATACACGCGCGAACGCTGGACGGTCTTCGCCCCGGCGCAACCGATCATCTACATTCCGATCGACGCCAGCCGTCGACAACGCCGCAGCAACCTCGAACTGCAGCACCGCTTCGCCGCGGGCGCCGACTTGCGCGTGACCTGGGGACTCGAGTGGCGGCGCGACACCCTCGACGCGCCGCTGTATTTCCACGGCCAGGGCGTGAAGCGGCAGGAGCTCGCGCGGGCATTTGCGAACTTCGAATGGCGGCTGTCCGAATCCTGGCTGGTGCATGGCGGCACGATGGCCGAACGCCAGCCCGGCAGCGCGACCCGGCACGCGCCGCGACTGTTCGTCACGTGGCAGCCCGACGCGGCACATTCGTGGCGACTCGGCTATTCGCGCGCGTGG
>DAOMOP010000100.1:0-6843 GCA_035444405.1 Rhodocyclaceae bacterium | reverse complement strand
GCGTCTGCCGTCGCAGTTCGAACGCCAGGCCGACGTGCGCATGATCGACCCGGCGAGCGGCGCGCTGCTGCAGCAGCGCCACATTGCCAACCCCGACATTCGGCCACAGCGCATCGATGTCGTCGAAGCCGGCCATTTCGCCGTGTTCGGCGGCGGGCTGGGTTCGGTCGACGTGCGGCTGTTCAGGGAGCGCATCACCGATCTGATCTGGCGCATTACCGTTGCGCCGCCGCCGGGCTCGCTGCAGGAGCGCTTCGGCATCGGCTCGGCGCAATGGGACAATCTCGCCGGACGGGTCGAGCTGAGCGGCGTCGAGTACCAGCTGCGCTACCGTCCATGGCGCGGTGGCTCGCTGATCCTGAACCATTCGCTGATCCGTGCGCATGCCGCACATCGCCCGCTCGCGAAGACCGTCGCGCCGTATACCGCGAGTCTGAGCTGGCTGCAGCGCTTCGGCCGCTGGCAAAGCATGCTGAGCGTGCTGCGCCAGGGCCCGCTGGACGCCGGCAGCAGCGATGTGCAGGGTTACCAGTATGTCGTACCGGCCTACACGACGCTCGACCTGAGCGTCGCGCGCGAACTGTCGATCGGCCGTTCGCCGGCCGAGTTGCGCCTGACCGGCATCAACCTGCTCGGCCGCCATCAGGAACTCGCCCACCGCCCGCTGCAGCAGCGTGCCGGCAGCCGGCCGGCCAACCGCGTCGAGCCGCAGCTCTACGTCAGCCTGCACGCGACGTTCTGAGCCTGGCGCGCCGCCCGCGCCGGCCCACTTGACTGCGCGCCGTTCGACCCCATGTCCCGAACAGCGCGACGACGACGCGGGAACGCGCTGCGGCGCGCCACGTCTACGCGAGTGCATTGAAGACCACCCATGGGAACAACTACGCTATGCGCAAACTGATTCTTGCGAGCGCGGTGGCGCTGGCCGTGACGGCCAGCCTCCCCGACGCTTCGATGTTCGGCGTGACTCACGCGCGCGCCGCCACCGCCACCGATGCCGTCCAGCTCGCCAAGGCGAACCGCTTCGGCCTGCCCGATTTCGCCGATCTGGTCGAGGAAGTCGGCGCTGCGGTCGTCAACATCAGCGTCGTGCGCCGGGTCCCGGCGACGGCCGAAGGCGTGCCGATGCCCGACGATCCGTTCTTCGACCTGCTGCGCCGCTTCGGCATACCGCTGCCGCCGGGCGTGATGCCCGGACCCGAGCGCGGGCCGCGCAGCAGTCGCGGCATCGGCTCCGGCTTCATCATCAGCAGCGACGGCTACGTGCTGACCAACGCACACGTCGTGGCCGAACGCGGCGCCGACACCGAGGTTACGGTGCGGCTCAGCGACCGGCGCGAGTTCAAGGCCGAAGTGATCGGCACCGACCCGCGTACCGACATCGCGCTGCTCAAGATCGATGCGACCGGGCTGCCCACCGTGCGCGCTGGCGACCCCGAGCAGGCGCGCGTCGGCGAATGGGTGGTCGCGATGGGCTCGCCGTTCGGCCTCGACAACACCGTCACCGCCGGCATCATCTCGGCCAAGGCGCGCCGCCTGCCGGCCGAGAACTACGTGCCGTTCATCCAGACCGACGTCGCGATCAACCCGGGCAATTCGGGCGGTCCGCTGTTCAATCTGGCCGGCGAAGTGATCGGCATCAACGCGCAGATCTACTCGCGCTCGGGCGGCTTCATGGGGATTTCGTTCGCGATCCCGATCGACGTCGCACTCAACGTCAAGCAGCAGTTGATCGAGTACGGCCGCGTGCAGCGCGGCAAGCTCGGCGTGATGATCCAGGCGGTCGACCAGGATCTGGCGCAGACCTTCGGCTTGCGCGAACCGAAGGGGGCGCTGATCGCCAGCGTCGAGCCGGGCAGCGCGGCCGAAAAAGCGGGGCTGCAGCCCGGTGACGTGGTGCTCGGCGTCGACGGCATCAGCGTCGGCGATTCGGGCGACCTGCCGCGCCTGATCGGCGAGAAGCGTCCGGGCACGCGCGTGCGCCTCGAGATCTGGCGCGACGGTCGCAGCCGCGAAGTCAGCGCGACGCTCGACGAGATGCAAGCCGAGCAGCTCGCGGGCGCTCCGGCGCAGCGCGGCGAGGACGCCGGTGGCAAGCTCGGGCTGACCGCCCGCGCGCTGAGCCCGGACGAAGCCGGCCAGCTCGGCGTGCGCGGCGGGCTTGCGATCGAGGATGTCAGCGGTCCGGCCGCCGAGGCCGGCCTGCGGCCGGGCGACGTGATCCTGGCGCTGAACAATCAGCCTGTTACCGGCCTCGCCGAATTCCGGCAGCTCGTCGAGCGCTCCGGCAACCGTTTCGCGCTGTTGATCCAGCGCGGCGACAACCGCATCTTCGTGCCGATCCGCATCGGCTGATGCCGCGACCGCCCCGGCAGCCTTCGCCGCCGGGGCGGTCGTTCCCGTAGACGGCCCGCTCGGCGCCGAAAAGCGCCGCGAGCCGGACGCGCGAGCGCTCCTGCGCGACGCGTCCCGCCCCTGTTGCCTGGCGGACCACGTCGCGACGACGCGTGCTCAGACGCGAAAGCGCGACACCGCGTCCTGCAGCCGCGCCGCAAGGTTCTCGAGCGCCCGCGCGGCGGCCACCGTCTCCTCGATCGCACGGTTGTTCGCGCGCGCCATGCCGGCGATCGCCTCGATGCTGGCGGCGACGGCGCGGCTCGATTCGCGCTGCGCGTCGGTGGCCGTGGCGATGCGGTCGAGGCCGTCGCCGACCTCGGCCACCGACACGTTGGCCGCGTCGAGCACTGCCGACACCTCTGCCGCCGCGCTGCGGCTCGACTCGAGATGCACCAGGCCGCGCCCGATCGAGTCCTGCACGTCGGCCGACTGCTTCGAGATCTGCTGCGTCACCGCGTCGATCTCGCCCGCCGAGCGGGCGGATTTCTCGGCCAGCTTGCGCACCTCGTCGGCGACGACCGCGAAACCGCGTCCCTGTTCGCCGGCACGCGCCGCCTCGATCGCGGCGTTGAGCGCGAGCAGGTTGGTCTGCTCGGCGATCTCGCGCACTTCGCGCGTCATGCCGGTGATCGTCGTCGTCGAGGCGACGAAGGCGCCGACCGAATCGGCCATGTGCCGCACCGCCTGCTCGACGTGGGCGACCTCGCGGATCAGGTGCGCGAGGCTCGCCTTGCCCTCGCTCGAACGCGCCAGGCTGTCGCGCGAGCGCTCGCGCACGTGCTCGGTGCTCTCGGCGATGTGGGCGATGTTCCCGGTCAGGCCCTCGACCGCCTCGGCCGCATTGACGGACTGGTCGTTCTGGCGGTGCGAGCTCTGCGCGACGCTGGCCGCGCTCTCGGCCAGCGTGCGGGCCGAGCCGGTCACCTCGCGCGCGGACGTGCCGACCTGGCGCACGAGCTCGCCGATCGCGCCGAGCATCTGGTTGAAGGTGCGCGCCGTGCGGCCGATCTCGTCGTCACCGGCGACATCGAGACGCCGCGTCAGATCGCCCTCGCCGCGCGCGATGTCGGCGAGACTCTCGCCCAGGTGCGACAGCGGCCGCGTCACGAAGCGCCGGATGAACAGGAACACGAAGCCGATCAGCGGCAGCGACACGATCACCGCGAACAGGATGCTCTGGTTGCGGAAGCTCGCGACCGCCGCATTGACGCGGTCGAGCGAGATGCGCATCGATACCGCGCCGAGCACCTCGCCCGGCGCCGCCTGGTGGCACACGATGCAGTCCTTGCCGAGGTAGTTCGGCGATGCGAGCGACGGAAACACCACCCGCAGGTGCTCGCCGTGCTCGGCATCATGGGTGACGCTGATGTGCGCCTCGCCGCTGCGCAACACGCCCCGCTCGACCGCATCGACGGCGGCTTCGGCCGCCGTGCCGGGGCCGTACAGCCGGCTCACCGCCTCGCCGCGCAGCACCTTGAGATCGCGCACCGACGACAGCTCCTTGATCTGGTCGAGAAACACGTCGCGCTGGGCGATGGTGCCGGTGATCATCATGCCCGTCAGCCCGGCCATCGTCATCTCGTTGACGGTGTTGGCGAAATCGGTGGCCTGGTCGATCGCGATGCCGCGGTTGACCTTCGTCTCCCAGGCGATCATGCCGCCCCAGGCGACGACCAGCATCAGCCAGATCACACCCGTCAGGCGCACCCATATCGGCGAGTTCGAAAGCTTTGTCATCTATCCATCCCGTAAGCATCGGCGTGACGGAGTCACGTCGTGTTACGGTTTACGTTCGCTTGCCGCCCGACTTTAGCCCGAATCAATGTCCGGCCACCACCGCAGCGCCCCGGGAAGGCGGCAAGCGCAACCGGACGGACGGATCTCGTCTGCCCGAGTGCGTGCATCCGCGGGCCGTCGATGCACCGTCACGGCACGCCGGCGCACGAGAACGGGGCGCGGTCCATGCACCGCGCCCGCAAATGGTGCCCTCCGGGCGCTCCGCATTGGTGCCCGTGCGCCCATCCCGCTGATGATTCGCGATTTCATGGCTGGCATGCGATCTGCTTGGCGCCCTCCCATTGTGCAAACGGGAGCATATTCATGGAGCAGCTGAATACATCCGGCGACGTTCTCTTCGTGTTGTTGGGCGCCATCATGGTGCTTGCCATGCATGCCGGCTTCGCCTTTCTCGAGGTCGGCACGGTACGGCGCAAGAACCAGGTCAACGCGCTGGTCAAGATTCTGGTCGATTTCTCGGTGTCGGCCATCGCCTACTTCTTCGTCGGCTATGCCGTCGCCTACGGCATCAGCTTTTACGAAGGGGCCGGCGTACTGGCCGAGCGCAGCGGCTACGACCTCGTCAAGTTCTTCTTCCTGCTCACCTTCGCCGCGGCGATCCCCGCGATCGTTTCCGGCGGCATCGCCGAGCGCGCGCGCTTCTACCCCCAGCTGTGCGCCACTGCGCTGCTGGTCGGTCTGGTCTATCCGTTCTTCGAAGGGCTGATCTGGAACGGCAACTTCGGCTTCCAGGCCTGGCTCGAGGGCAGCTTCGGCGCGGGCTTCCACGACTTTGCCGGCAGCGTGGTGGTGCACGCCGTGGGCGGCTGGATCGCACTGGCGGCGGTGCTGCTGCTCGGCGCCCGCCGCGGCCGCTACACCAAGACCGGCGGCATCGCCGCGCACCCGCCCTCCAGCATCCCGTTCCTCGCGTTGGGCGCATGGATCCTGACCGTGGGCTGGTTCGGCTTCAACGTGATGAGCGCGCAGACCGTCGAGGGCATCAGCGGCCTGGTGGCGATCAACTCGGTGATGGCGATGGCCGGCGGTACGCTGGCCGCGCTGGCGCTGGGCAGGAACGACCCCGGCTTCGTGCATAACGGCCCGCTCGCCGGCCTGGTCGCCGTGTGTGCCGGCTCCGACATCATGCACCCGATCGGCGCCCTGGCGGTCGGCGCGATCGCCGGCGTGCTCTTCGTGCAGTTGTTCACGCTGACGCAGAACCGCTGGAAGATCGACGACGTGCTCGGCGTGTGGCCGCTGCACGGGCTGTGCGGCGCCTGGGGCGGCATCGCCGCCGGCATCTTCGGCTCGACCGCGCTCGGCGGCATGGGCGGGGTAAGCTTCGCGAGCCAGCTCGTCGGCACGCTGGCCGGCGTGGCCTTCGCCTTTGCCGGCGGCTACGCGGTGTACGGCGCGATCAAGGCCGTGACCGGCCTGCGCCTGGAGGCCGAACAGGAATTCGAAGGCGCCGACCTGACCATCCACAAGATCACCGCCACGCCGGACCGCGAGGTGACCTGGTAGACGCCGCGCTCGGCGCCTACCCGACCGGCACGCCGGCGGCGCATGCGCGTTCGGCGAGAAACGCCGCGAGGATGCGCGCCGTATGCGAACCGGCCTGCCGGCACACGGCCTCGGGCGCGCCCTGCGCGACGATGCGGCCGCCGTGCTCGCCACCCTCCGGGCCGAGATCGATCAGCCAGTCGGCCTCGGCCATCACGTCGAGATCGTGCTCGATCACCAGCACCGTGTGGCCGGCGTCGACGAGGCGGTGCAGCACGTGGATCAGCTTCGCGACGTCGGCCATGTGCAGGCCGACGGTGGGTTCGTCGAGCACGTACAGCGTATGGCGCTCGGCCGGCACCAGCCGCCCGCGCGGACCTGCGTCATCTCCGGGGCGTGCGCGCACCTTGGCGAGCTCGGTGACCAGCTTGATGCGCTGCGCCTCGCCGCCGGACAGCGTCGGGCTGGGCTGGCCGAGCGTCAGGTAGCCGAGCCCGACGTCCTGCAGCAGCTTCAGCGGATGCGCGATGGCCGGGTGGGCGGCGAAGAACTCGACCGCCTCGTCGACCGGCATCGCCAGCACCTCGGCGACCGACTTGCCGCGCCAGCGCACCGTGAGTGTCTCGGCGTTGAAGCGCGCGCCGCCGCAGGCCTCGCACGGCAGCTTGACGTCGGGCAGGAAGTTCATCTCGACGGTGATGCGGCCCTGCCCTTCGCAGCTCGCGCAGCGCCCCGCGCCGGTGTTGAACGAGAAGCGCGAGGCGGTCCAGCCGCGCGTCTTCGCGTCGAAGGTGTCGGCGAACAGACGCCGGATCGCGTCCCAGAAGCCGATGTAGGTCGCCGGGCAGGAGCGCGGCGTCTTGCCGATCGGGGTCTGGTCGACCTCGAGCACGCGGCCGATCTGGTCCCAGCCGGTGATCGTGGCGCAGCCGGTGAAGGCGGCATCGGCCGTCCCGCCGGCCGCCCTGGCGGCGCCTGTCGCCCGCGCCGACGCCGTTGCCGACGGGGCCCCGGCCTTCGCCTGGGCCGACGCGCCCCGTGAGCTGCGGCGGCCACGCTGCGCTTCCTCGTCCACGCGGCCCCGTCCGCGCGCATGCGCGCCGACGCGTGCGGCAAGGTTCGCGAGCAGCACGTCGCGCGCGAGCGTCGACTTGCCCGAACCCG
>DAOMOP010000099.1:0-14190 GCA_035444405.1 Rhodocyclaceae bacterium | reverse complement strand
GCGCGAGATCGACCGCCGCATCCGCTTCCTGATCAAGCGCATCGAGAGCGCCGAGGTCGTCGATCCGGAGCGCCAGCAAGGCATCGAACAGGTGTTCTTCGGTGCGACGGTGACCATAGGCGACGTCGCCGGCGGCAACGAGCAGACCTGGCAGATCGTCGGCGTCGACGAGGCCGACGCCGGCAGCGGGCGCATCAGCTGGATCTCGCCGCTCGCGCGAGCGCTGCTGAAGGCGCGCGAAGGCGACGTCGTGCGCTTCACGAGCCCGGCCGGCCCGCGCGAGATCGAGGTGCTCGAGATCCGCTACGAGTAGGTCGGGCCGCGCCGCTGTCGCGCCAGCGGCCGGCGGTTTGCGGCGCGGAAGTGGATTTCCGTCTTCCCCAACTAAAGTTCCGCTTGCGCTCGCCGTAGACCGCTGACGGCCTGCGTCGCGCACGCAGGCCATCCACACCTGTCGGTTCCCTCCCATCGGTCGAGCCCGCCGGTGCGCGACATTGCTGCGCGCCGGCCGTCGTGCCGTGCGTAGCAAGGATTCGTGATGTCGCTGAAATCGTTGCCGGTGCTGCACCGGTTGATCCTGATTCTGTTTGCCGCTTTCGTCGGCACCTTGACCCTCGGTGCGGTCGCGCTCTACGAGTATCGCGTCCAGATGGACGCGAACTATGGGCGTGCGGTGCGCCAGCTGGTCGAGACCGCGCACGGCGTGGTCGCCCACTACCATGCGCTCGAGGCCTCGGGCCGGCTGCCGCGCGCCGACGCGCAGGAGGCCGCGAAGCAGACGCTGCGCGCGCTGCGCTACGACGAGGCCGAGTACTTCTGGATCAACGACAGCGGCACGATCAGCGTCATGCATCCGATCCGGCCCGAGCTCGAAGGGCGCGATCTGCGGGACGTCCAGGACCCCAACGGCAAGTACATGTTCCGCGAGTTCGCGTCGGTGGCGCGCGAGCACGGCGAAGGCTTCGTGGACTACCTGTGGCCCAAGCCGGGCGCGAGCGCGCCACAGCCGAAGATCTCGTACGTGAAGCTGTTCGAGCCGTGGGGATGGATCGTCGGTTCGGGCGTGTACACGGACGACATCGACGCCGCATTCACCTCCCACCTGTACCGATTCCTCGGCGTCGTGCTGCTCGTCATGGCGGTGCTGAGCCTGCTGGCGTGGCGCATCGTGCGCAGCATCACGTCGCAGCTCGGTGGCGAGCCGGCCTACGCGGCGCAGATCATGCAGCGGGTCGCGCAGGGCGACCTGCAGGTGGCTGTGCAGGTTGCGCGGGGCGATCGCGGCAGCCTGCTCGGGGCGCTGGCGGACATGCTGGTGCGGCTGCGTGCGATGATGCGCGAGATCGGCGGCAGCGCCGAGCAGGTCGCCGGAAGCTCGCACCACATCTCCGGGGTGGCGCGCGGGGTGGCCGAGGCGGCGCACAGCCAGGCCGACGCGGCCTCCGCGATCGCCGCGGCGGTCGAGCAGATGACCGTCAGCATCAACCACATCTCCGACAACGCGCGCGAGACCGAACGCAATTCTTCGGAGGCGGCGCAGCTGGCCGAGAAGGGCGAGCAGCGCGCCGGCCATGCGGTCAGCGAGATGGGCGGCATCGCGGTGACCGTGGACCAGGCCTCCGAGAAGATCCAGCAGCTGGTCGCGCGGGCCGACGAGATCGGTTCGATCGCGCACGTGATCAAGGAGATCGCCGCGCAGACCAACCTGCTCGCGCTCAATGCGGCGATCGAGGCGGCGCGGGCGGGCGAGCAGGGGCGTGGTTTTGCCGTGGTCGCCGACGAGGTGCGCGGACTGGCCGAACGCACGGCCCAGGCGACCGTGCAGATCGAGCAGATGGTCGGCAGCATCCAGACCGAGACGCAGGCGGCCGTGACCGAGATGGCGCGCGTCGCACAGCGGGTGCAGGCCGGCGTCGGAATGGTGCGCGGCGCTGCCGAGTCGCTCGGGGAGATCCGCGGCGGCACCGAGGTCGCGCTGGCGCGCATCCGCGACGTGTCGAATGCGACGACCGAGCAGAGCGCGGCGTCGACGTCGATCGCGCAGCGGGTCGAGCACATCGCGCAGATGGTCGAGGAGACCAGCGTGTCGATGCGCTCGACCGTCGACGCGGTCGGCGAGCTGGAGGCGCTCGCCGCGCAGTTGCGCGAGATGATCGGCCGCTTCAGGTATTGAGCGGGCGGCGCGTCGCCCGCGCGTCGGGCGCGCGGACGGCGATCGCGGCGGCCCCGTGCTCGAGGCGCATCGAGTTTGCGATCACCAGCAGGCTCGAACCGGCCATGATCAGCGCGGCCCACACCGGACTGAGGTAGCCCGTCGCGGCGAGCGCCAGCGCGATGCCGTTGTAGGCGAAGGCCCAGGCCAGATTCGTCAGGATGGTGCGGCGCACGCGCCGTGCGTGCCGCAGCGCCGCGGGCAGCAGGTGCAGGCCGCCGGAGGGCAGCGTCAGGTCGGCCGTCTCGCGCGCGAGGTCGGTGGCCGATCCGACCGCGACGCCGACCGTTGCGGCGGCGAGCACCGGGCCGTCGTTGAGACCGTCGCCGACCATCACGACCGGCCCGAACGTGTGCGACAGGTGTTCGAGCGCGGCGAGCTTGTCTTCCGGCGACAATCCGGCGCGCCACGCATCGATGCCGACCGCGCGCGCGACGCGCTCGGCCGCCGCGGGCAGGTCTCCGGTGAGCAGCACGCAGCGCAGCCCGAGCGCCTGCAGCGCGCCGACGGTCTGCGCCGCATCGGCGAGCACGGTGTCGCCGAAGGCGGCGAGGAAGCCGCCCTTCTTGACCCAGCGCTGGGCGCGCCGCGCCATTGGCCACCCCAGCCGACATGCACGAGCGTGCGACCCGAGGCCTCGAGCGCGGCGATACGCGGGCGCAGCGCCGCGGGCGGCGGCCAGCCCCGTGCGTCGAGCAGCGCCGCGGTGCCGGCGACGACCGGTCCGTCGGCGCCACGGCCGCTGATGCCGAGACCGGGGTGGGCACGCACGGCGGCCAGGGTCGGCAGTGTCAACGCCCGTGCGGCGGCGGCTGCGAGCACGGCCTGCGCGAGCGGGTGCTCGGAGCCGTGTTCGAGCGCGGCGGCGCGGCGCAGCAGCTCGTCGACAGTGGTCGTCGCATCGGCTTCGATCTCGGCGAGCTGCGGCCGTCCGGCAGTGAGCGTGCCGGTCTTGTCGAACGCGACCACTTTCGCGCGCGTGAGCTGCTCGAGCACTTCGGGTCCGCGCACGAGCAGGCCGCGTTGCACCAGGGCGCCGATGCCGAGCGTGGTGGCGAGCGGGGCGGCGAGACCGAGCGCGCACGGACAGGCCACCACCAGCACCGCGAGCCCGGTGAACAAGGCCTGCGGCAGCGCCGCGTGGCCGCTCCAGTACAGCACCGTCGCGGCCGCGAGCAGCAATACCAGCGGCACGAAGGCGCCGGCGATGCGGTCGGTGAGCCGTTCGGCGGCGCCGCGCTGCGCCAGAGCCTGCTGCACGGCGCGGCAGATTCGCGCCCAGCGCCCATCCCGGCCCGCCACGCGTGCCTCGACGGTCAGGCAGCCTTCGTGGTTGATGCTGCCCGACAGCACCGCGCTGCCCGGGCGTTTCACGATCGGGCGCGGCTCGCCGGTCAGCACCGACTCGTCGACGTGCGATCGTCCGGCGACGACGACGCCGTCGGCCGGCACGCGCTCGCCCGGCAGCACGCGAACGCGCATGCCCGGCGTGAGCTCGCAGGCGCGCAGGCGCCGGGTCGCGCCGTCCGGATCGACGAGCGTCACCCACTGGCGCTCGGCCTCGAGCATCGGCACGAGGCTTCGGACCGCGCGGGCGCGCGCGGCCGCCTCCAGCAGCCGGCCGAGCGTGAACAGCACCAGCAGCAGCGCGACCGTGTCGAAATACACGCGCGCGTCGCCGCGCAGCACCGCGAGCGCCGAGTAGCCGTAGGCGGCGGCGACGCCGATCGTCATCAGGCTGTCGGCCGTGAGCCGGCCGCGGCGGGCCGCCTGCCCCGCGTCGCCTCTGGATCCAGCGCATCAACGCCGCGTCGCGTGCGAACGGCCATCCGAGCACGACCAGCATCGGAGTGGCGAGCAGCCACAGCAGCGCGTGCACCAGCGGCAACAGGTGTGCGTCGCCGTCGTCGAACGCGCCGAAGTACAACAGCATGCTCAGGAGCTTGATGTTCATCGCCAGGAAGGCGCCGACGCCGAGCCGTATCAGCAGCCAGGTGGCTTCCGACTCGGCGGTGTTGCCGTGCCGGACCTGCCACGCGAGCACGCAGCCGTAGCAGCAGAACGCATGGGCTTCGCCGTCGGCGACGCGCTCGCTGCCGCGCGTGCCGACCGGCAGTCCGCAGTGCGTGCACAATGCGGTGTGTGCGCCCGCGTTCAATGTCGATGTCCTCGCGGTGCGGTGTCGTCCGACGACGGGATGGCTGGCAGCGTCCACGCCAGCGCATGGACGCCATGGCCGTCGAGCGGGAGCACGCCGCGTGCGAGCGTGAGCGCACCGAGCGCCAGCACGAAGGCACCGGCGACCCGTACGCCATAAAGCCGCCACCGATGGCGCAGCCGGCTGGCGACACCGCCGGTCAGGAGCATCGCCGGAAAAGTGCCGAGCCCGAAGGCGGCCATCACCAGCGCCCCGTGCGCGGGATCGCTCGTCGCCGCGGCCAGCGCGACGAAGGCGTACACCAGCGGGCAGGGCAGCACGCCATTGAACACGCCGAACGCGAGCGGCGCGGCGTAGCCGGGGGCGTGCAGCACGCCGCGCAGCGATCCGCCCAGCGTGCGCTCGACGAGGCCGGCGGTGCCGGCATGCAGCCGCTGCAGATGGCCGAGGAGCTGCAACCCCATCACGATCATCAGTACGCCGGCGAGCCCGGCCAGCAGCCGCTGAGCGGTCGCGGCGAGCGTGCTGCCGTCGGCACCCAGCGTGCCGGCACCGGCCAACCCGGCCAGCGCCCCGAGAAAGGCGTAGGTCGTGACCCGGCCGCCGTTGTAGAGCAGATGGCGCAGCACGCGGCGCGCGCGCGGACCGGAGTCCGCGCGCCCGAGCGCACACGCGAAGCCGCCGCACATGCCGACGCAGTGGAAGCTGCCGGCGAAGCCGGAGGAGGATCAGCGCGAGCTGCGTCGGGTCCGTTGCGAGCATGATCTTGCCGTTCCATCGTACGGCCGGCCGAACGCGCCGGGCCGCGCACGGGCGCCGCACGCATGCACTTTCGTCATTTCTTGCCGATCAGGTAGGCGATCCACACCAGGAAGCCCACCGTGATTCCCAGCAGGACCGCGAATGCGATCGTCTCCGGCGTCGTCATGTTCGTGCTCCCCGCGTCCAATGTCCGTGGCGGCCGCGCGCATCGTGCCGTACGGGCGGCGCCGCGCCGTGCGTCGTCGCCGGGGCGGCCCGGGATCGCGCCGAGCCGCCCCGGCAGCGCTCAGTGAATCAGCCCCAGCGGAATGCCGACGATGTTGAAGGCGAGCATGCCCACCTGAAACACCAGATTCACGAGTGCCGCGATCAGCACCAGCCACGCTCCGAGCGATCCGTCGTCCATGTCCGTCTCCGTCGCGCGCCGCACCGGCGCGTCAGTAGTCCAGCCCTTCGCCCAATCCGCCCCAGTAGGTGAAGCCGTAGTAGATCGCCCACACGATCAGCACGACGATGACCACCACCAGCCATGCGTTGACGCGGCCGTGGCGGGCCTGGATGTAGCCGCCCGCATAGTCCTCGAGCGCGTCGGGGCCGTGCGCTTCGCCGTGCTGCGCGGCCGTTCCCGTCGGCTGCCCGCCACCGGACGCGCCGGTGTCGCGGCGCTGCTCAACGCGCAGGGCGCGCCTGGTCGTCTGGGTCGTCATCATCGGGTACCTCCGCGCGGTAGGCGCGCATCTTGACCTCTTCGACATCGCGGAACATGCCGCTCAGCACCGCCCAGATGAAGATACCCAGCGAACCGAGCCCGATCAGCACCGCGATCAGGAACTGGATCAGGCTGAGGTCGATGTCGGGCGTCGGATTCATCTTGGCCTCCCGTGGCCGGCCGGTGTCGCGTTTCAGGGCTTGGTCCCGGTGCGCTCGGGCTCGCCAGCCGCGGCGGCGGGTGCCGGGAACTCGGGGATCTGGATGCCGCGCCGCAGTGCGTAGCGCTCGATCGCCGTCGTCGCCTCGCCGACGCGGCGTACCACCGCGCCCTTCGGCACGTAGGCGTGCTGCATCGTCGGCGTGCGCAGCTGCGGATCGTTGAGCCGTGCGCGATCCTCGGCGCTGACCTGCAGCGGCTCGCCGGTGACCGGATCCCGGAACGCCGACAGCGACAGCACGTACCAGGCGAGCGCCCAGCGCTCGTCGTCGCTGAGGCTGTCGACGAAGGACGGCATCGGGGTGCCGTTGAGGCCGGTCGTGATGGTGCGGTAGATGTCCTCGGCACCGGGGCCGGACTTGAACTGGCCGCGCGTCAGGTTGGCCGGCAGGATCGGAAAGCCGAAGTCGTCGTCGAGCTCGTCGGCGCGCGGACCGTCGCCGCGACCATCGTCGCCGTGGCATTCCCAACACTCGGCCGAGCGCCACAGGCGCTTGCCCTCTTCGAGCATCTCCTGCGTCGGCTCGGGTGCGGTGCCGATCCAGACCGGCGGCTGCGGGGTCTCCTCGACGAAGATTTCGTATGGGAAGCTCGGGTCGCTGCGGTCCACGGCGAGCTCGTACTTGATGTACTGGATCACTGCGAGGCGGTCGGTCTGCGGCAGCATGTGCCAGCTCGGCATGCCGGTGCCGCGCACGCCGCGCGTGATCGTGCGCATCAGGTCGCCGTCGGTCGGCAGCGACCCCGACGGCGTGTCGCGGAACTTGAATGCGCCGTGCGTGAAGTCGCGCGGACGCACGTTGAAGTGGAAGGCCGCCGCCGGGCCGTTGCCATTGCCCTCCGTGCCATGGCAGCCGATGCAGCGGCGCTGATAGACCTGCCGCCCGAGCGTGATGAACTCCTCCGAGCGCGGCATGCTGCCGTGCGCGATCGACACGCGCTGCGGCTCCCACACGTCGCGCCACATGCCGCGGTTGGTGCCGAGCTTCTGCAGGTAGGCGACCAGCGCGACGAGCTCGCGCGTCGCGCCGACGAGCTGCACGGTCTCGCCGGTGAACTCGTCGTTGGGCGTGTGGATGACCGGATAGAACGGCACGGGCAGCCGGCCATCCGCGGCGTGCACGTACACCAGGCCGTCCGCATTGGGCGTGAGCGTCACCACCTCGCTCGCCGAAAAGTCGAAGAAGCGCTGGCTGACCGGGTTGCGCTCGAGCGTCTGGCGCCCGTCGTCGTCGGTGATCACCGCGACGCGCTGGCGCGGGCGCTCGAACAGCGCGGCAAAGCGCGGCATGATCGAGTCCGGCACCACCATGCGCGGATCCCAGAAGTGCGCGAGGTGCCATTCGTCGCTGTACTTGAGGCCGACGCGGGTCAGGTCGGGGCCGATGCGGCGCGTGCCCCACAGGTGCGGTTTGTCCCAGTGGTACTCGCCGGCCTGGCTGACCGGCCCCCAGCGCTGTGCCTCGCCGGCGACCGGCCGCACGTACTGCGAGTGGCAGTACCAGCACCCCTCGCGGCGATAGACGTCGCGGCCCAGGCGCTCGAGCTCGCTGTAGTCGCTCGCCTCGCCGCGCACGAACTTCAGCTCGCCCAGATCGGTGCGCACGACCTTGATCACGTCGGGCATGCGTGACTGCGGTTCGAGCAGCGGCAAAAGCCCCTGCACGAAGGCCGCGAGGCCCAGGAAGATCACGCCCGCCAGCAGCGAAACGATTCTTGCGTTCATGACGCGCTCCCGATCATGCGGTCGCCGCCCGCGGTGCCGCCGCGCGCGCCTCGGCGGGGCGCGCGACGACCGTCAGCATCAGGTTCACGACCAGCAGCGTCATGCCGATGTCCATCGACAGGCCCGCCATCGTGCGCACCAGCCAGTACGGCGCGATCGCGATCAGCGCGTCCAGCCATTCGGTGCCGGCCATCAGCATGAAGCCGTGCTGCAGGCCCTGCGCCGACAGCACCAGCCCCATCAGCGAGATGCCGATCGCGATGAGCCAGAACGACCAGTTGGCCATCTTGAACGACCACAGCGGCCGGCCGGTGATGCGCGGCCAGACGTAGACCAGCCCGCCCATCGCCCACACGACGAAGGTGCCGAACACCGTGAGGTGCGAGTGCGAGATGACGAAGTCGGTGAAGTGGGTCGGCACCTGCAGGCTGCGCAGCGCCTCGACCGAACCCTGGAAGCAGCCGAACAGATACATCACCGCGCCGAGGATCAGGAACTTGGCCGGCAGGTTGGTGCTGAACTCGCGCCAGCGCCCGATCATCGTGCCGAAGAAGTTCTGCAGCACCACCCACACCGGGATGATCAGCAGCATCGAGGTGATGATCGCGATCGTCTCGGCCCAGTTCGCGATCGGGCTGTACAGGTAGTGGTGGATGCCGACGAAGGGGTAGAACAGTGCCAGCGACCAGAAGCCGACCAGCGACAGCTTGTGGCTGTAGAGCGGGTTCCTGACGCTCGCGGGCAGGAAGTAGTAGATGATCACGTAGCCGGCCGGCGTGATCCACAGGCCGACGATGTAGTGGATGAAGAGCCCGTGGAAGGCGGCGCTGTTGATGCCCCAGATGTAGTAGGGCAGCAGCGCGACGATCAGGATGAAGTTGAACACGGTCCAGATGAAGGCCGCGAGGAGATACCACAGGCTTACATAGAGCTGCGGCTCGGTGCGCCGCGCCACCGTCATCATGAACTGGGCGCACAGCGTCGCGATCGATGCGAGCAGCAGGGCGTCGATGAACCACGGGAACTCGCCCGCCTCGAAGCCCTGGTTCCAGCCGAACAGCAGCAGCAGCAGGCCGACGATCAGCACGATGTTCCAGCCCCACGCGAGGCCGTAGCCGAGCCGCTCGCCGACCACGCGCACGCCGCACAGCCGCGGCACGATGTAGTAGCACAGGCCGATGAACAGCGTCGAGAAGGCGCCGAAGATCACCCCGTTCACGTGCATCGGGCGCAGCCGCCCGAAGCCGGTTTCGAGCGCCGTGCCGAGAAAGCCGGGGTAGCTGAACATGGTCGAGATGGTCACGCCGATCGACGGCGTCACCAGCAGCCAGAACATGCCCCAGTACAGCCACAGGCGGATCAGCCGCTTGTCGATGAGCTCGTCGAGGTGCTCGAAGTCGTTGTTGTCCGCCATCGTCGTCGCCCTCCCGTCGGCCGCATGCACGCGCCGTGCGCCATGGCACGGCGCGCCTCGGTCAGACGCTGCGGTGAGGTTGGTTCAGGAGCTTGGGCATGGGCTGGCCGCGCGTGGGTTGCCGGCCGGATTCGCTTTGCCGCACGGGTTCCGGGCTCCGCAGGCGGCGCGGATCCGTTCGGCGTGCCCGGCTGCACGCCGAACGGTCCGCAGGTGTCACTCAGTGCTCACCGGCATTGAGCACGCTGCCCTTGTGCGACCAGTGCATGTAGGCTTCGAGGGCCTTCATCGCGTCCGAATCGACGTCGATCATCGTGCCCTCGTTGGGCTTGTCGATGCACCAGTTGGTCATGTCGCGAAGCGTCGCGAACTCGCTCATCTGCTGCTGGAACTTCGGAAACTCGTGCGGGTTCGTGTCGCGGCTGAACGGGTGGCACATCGCACAGGCCATGCCGGTGTTCGACAGGCTGATGCCCATCTCCTTCTGCAGTTCGGCGTCGCCGTGGAACAGGCGGTCGCCGATCGCGACCTGCTCCATGAAGAGCTGCTCGAACACGGCGAGCTCCTCGGGTTCATGCTGTTCCTTGTGTGCCGAGGCCGGCGAGGTGACCAGTGCGCCGGTGAGCGCCAGCGTCGCGACGAGCGCTAACGCGCCGGTGCCGCCGCCCACCCACATCAGGCGGCGCGAGCGCATCATTTCGGTGTTGTCGATCTTCATGACGATTCCTCCAATGCCCATGCCTTCACGCGCAGTGGCGCGCGACCTAGTCGGTGCCGCGATAGCGCCCCGTCCACATCCGGTCCGCGTAGCGCGACTGCAGCGTGATGGTCGGATTCTTGGTCACCGTGGTGTCTTCGGGACGGCGGGCGAAGATGTGATCGCGCTGGCGCCACATCATGTACTCGTGCTCGGCGCGCTTGTCGGCAAAGGTCATCAGGTCCCAGCCGACGCCGTCGAAGTGGTCGCCCGGATCGGCGCGCGTCATCGGCGTGGTCATGGCCGGCACGCCTTCGGGCGCGTACGGCCATGGCCATGCGGTCGCGAGCATGCCGACGCTGCGCAGCGTGCCGATCTCGTTGTAGAGCACCTGGTGCGTATGGCCGTGGAAGTTCGTGACGTTGGTGTATTCGCGCAGGATCTCCTGCACCTCGCGCCAGTCGCGGATCCAGAAATTCCACGGCGGGTAGTACTCGTACAGCGGGTTGTGGCTGAAGATCACCACCGGGTCGTCCTTGGGCCAGTCGGCCAGCGTCGTCTGCAGCCATTCGCGCTGCGCCTTGCCGAGCCCCGCCCACGGGCCGGTCACCGAGTTGTCGAGCCCGGCCATGTGGCCCATGCGCTCTTCGGGCGTCATGTTCGTGGCCGACCAGTAGTCGGGCGCATGGCCGACGCTGTCCAGCCCGATGAAGCGCACGCCCTTGTGGTCGAAAGTCCATGGCGTCTCGCCGAACAGGTCGACGAAGGTCTTGCCCATGTCGAGATACCAGTCGTGCTCGCCCGGGATGAAGCGCTTGTCCACCTTGATCTCGTCGAGGATGGCCTTGCCGAGCTGGAGCTCGACCGGGTCGCCGAGCTGGGCCACGTCGCCGCCGATCAGCACGAAGTCGACCGGCGGGTCGAGCGCGTTGATCTCCTCGACCGCGCGCTTGGCCTTTTCGACGAAGCGCGTGTTGACGTTCTCGGGATACAGGTGCGTGTCCGAGACCCACGCGAAGCGGAAGCTGCTCATGCCTCCGGCGTCCTGTGCGTGGGCCATGTCCACCGTGTTGATCAGCGGCAGCCACAGGTTGGCCGCCGACAGGCCGGCCGCCGCGCCGGCGAACACCAGCGACTTGTGGATGAAGATGCGGCGCGACATGCCCGGTGCGTCGATTCCCGGGCGGCCCTCGGCGCGGCTGCGTGTGGCCTGGTGTTCGCACCCGGACCGTCCGCCGTCGTCGTGCCGGCGGTCACGATCATGCTTGCTCATGGTTTGTCTCCTCCGCTTCGGGCCGGCCGGCCCATCTCCGGTCGGCGCCGGGTCCGTTACCGCTTCAGTTCGAGCGACAGTTCGACCGTCTCGCCGGCCTTTACCGTCACCGGCTGCTTCAGTTCGCCGATGTGCTCGTGACGGGTGATCAGCGTGTACTCGCCCGGCGGCACATCCTCGATGCGGAACTGGCCGCCGTCGTCGGTCAGCCCGTAGTACGGGTGGGGCAGCACGTAGGCCCAGCCCTCCATCCAGCCGTGCGCGTCGCATTCGAAGCGCACCACGCCGGGGCGCGGCAGCTCGCGCCGGATCGTCATGTCGGCATCCGGCAGGGCGAGGTTGAATACGGCGCGGCGGCCGTAATAGGCCTTGGTGTTGTGCAATACGGCGTCGGAATTGTGTACGTCGATCTCGCCCGGCGGCATCACCATCACATGCGGATCGAACATGCAGTCGCGGTTGTCCATGACCGGAACCTTGCCGGCCATCTCTTCGGGCCACGGCTTGCCGCGCTCGACCGCCTCGAGATAGACGATGGCGTTCCTGATGCCGTTGTCGGCGCCACGCTCGACCAACTGCCATTCGCGGATGTCGCCGCACACCTCGCGGTCCTTGGTCGGCACGATCTTGCGTGTGGGTATGCGCCCGTCGTAGGTCACACGGCCGGCAATCACGGCACCGTCCGCGACGGTGGTTTCCTCGTAGGCGGGGGCGGGCAGAGCCAAGGTGAGCGCAGCGACGCCGAGCGCCCAGTCGAACAGGGTTGCTTTCACGCGTCTTCCTCCACGGGGCAAGGAAAGGCCGGCGACGCGTACTGCCGGCCCGGTTCCTCGACTGTGTCCTCGGCGTCTGTCGAGCATTCGCCGTTGAATTTCTTCTTGTATTCTTGTTTGTTACGGGCTTAATTCAAGGCAGGGGACAAAAAAAACAGCCGCTGATCCAACAGCCGACACCGGCCTAGTGCGATGCAGAAGAACAGCGAGTTGGGCCCGTCCACCAGCGGTCGCGAGGATGCCGCGCGCGGTTTTCTGCGCGAGCTGTGCAGGCAGGGCCATCCGTTCAGTTGTCCGCGCTGCGGCTCCGAGAAGGTTTACACACTTGCATCGGGGCGTGGCCGATGCCGTCAGTGCCGGTATACGTTCTCGGAATTCGCCGGCCGCTGGCTCGCCCGAAGCCGCCTGAGCTGCCGCGACTGGCTGATGCTGGTGGGATTGTTCGAGGCCGAGCGCCCAATCGAGGAGTGCGCGCGCGCGCTCGGCCGCGCCTACGCGACGACTTTTCACGCACTGACCGTGCTGCGCGCCGACATCCTCGTGCACAGCGCCGACAGCCAGGCGCTGGCGATCGACAATCTCGACGCGCTGCTGGAGGTGTGCCGCCATCGCGGGCGCAAGGTGCTGCACGTCGCGGGTCACGTGCCGGTCTTCGGCATTCGCGATCAGGGTGGCACGGTCACCGTCGCGGTGCTGCCGGACCTCGACCCGGATGCGGTGTTGGCAATGCCGGTGAAGAAGGTGAGGCGCGGCAGTCTCGTGTATACCGGCCAGGCGGCCCGGTACGACACGCTGATGTTCAGCGTATCGGACGACCTCGAAGGCCTGTCGCGGGCACAGTTCGCACGCAGTCCGGCCCCGATCGATGCCGCATCGCCGTTCTGGGCGTATGCGTCACCGCGCCTGGCGGCGCACCACGGGGTCGCCCCCGAGTACTTCCCGCTGTATCTGAAGGAGCTCGAGTTCCGATACAACCACCGGGGTGTGAGCCTCAAGCCGCTGCTGCTGCGCTACCTGTGCGACCGGGTGCCCGATGCGCACCACTGAATCGCCTGTTGCCGGCACGCCGGCATCGACTCGCACGCGCGGCGGCGCGCGAGACGGTGCGACCTCGAGACGGAGGACGAGATGACGGTTTCGAAGCTGATCGCCGCGTGCCTGATCGCCCTCGCGGCGCCGACCGCCAGCGCCGCCAGTGACGAACACATGCCGCCGCTGATCGAGCCGGCGTGGCTCGCCGAGCGCCTCGAAGAGACCGATCTGGTCGTGCTCGATATCCGCAATCCCTACGGCGGGGCCGATCGCATGACCTACGAGATGGGCCACATCCCCGGTGCGGTCTACAGCAACTACATCACCGACGCATGGCACGACCGGCGCACGCCGGTGCCGGCGACGCTGCCGCCGGTCGCGCAGCTCGAAGCGCTGCTCGGCCGCCTCGGCATCGGCAACGACAGCCGCGTCGTGCTCGTCCACAGCGGCACCGACTCGTCCGACTTCAGTTCGTCGGCGCGCGTATACTGGATTTTCAGGCTGCTCGGCCACGATGCGGTGGGTATCCTCGACGGCGGCTTCCGGGGCTGGGAGCGGGCGGGCCTGCCGTTCGAGCAAGGTTGGGTCGAACCGCAGCCGGCGCATTTCACCGCGCGCCTGCGCGAAGAGCTGCTGGCGACGACGACCGAGGTCGAGGCGGCGCTGCGGCGCGGTGTGCAACTCGTCGACGGGCGTGCGCGCGAGCTCTACGAAGGGGTGCGCAAGGCGCGGCTCGCGGCCCGTGCCGGCACGCTGCCGACCGCGAAGAATCTCGACCACCGGCGCATGATCGACCCTGAGACCGGCCGCATGATCGGGCGCGAAGCGCTGCTGGCGCTGCTCGAGGAAAGCGGCGTGCGCCGGACCGATGAAACCGTCACCTTCTGCAACGTCGGCCACTGGTCGGCGACGACGTGGTTCGCGCTGCACGTGCTGCTCGGCTTCCAGAACGTCAGCCTCTACGATGGTTCGGTGATCGAGTGGGCCGCGTCGCCCGAGCGGCCGATGGTGATCCTGAACGGTGCGCTGCGCCGATGAGCGTGCGTCGCCACGCACGGCCTTGAAATCGCGCCTGGGCGCTCCCATATGACTGCCGTTGAAACGCAAACGGAGTCGAATCGATGTCGAGCGCTCAAGCCGCCACCGCACAAACCCTCAATTTCCAGGCCGAGGTGAAGCAGCTGCTTCACCTGATGATCCACTCGCTGTATTCGA
>DAOMOP010000098.1:0-14331 GCA_035444405.1 Rhodocyclaceae bacterium | reverse complement strand
GTGCAGCTTCTTGGTGGTGACCAGCGGGAAGCCGGCAGCCAGTGGAAAGCGCATCTGCCAGCCGAACACGCTGCGCGTACCCGTGCCGGTGCGATCGGCCTTCACGGTGCCATGCTCGAGGACGTGGCGCAGCAGATCCAGGTACTGCTTCATGCTGTGGCCCCAGGCGCGGATTGCCTGCGCGAGAGCCACAGCAGGAACGCCCCCACCAGTATGAGCGGCACCGACAGCAGCTGGCCCATGGTCAGCCAGTCGAAGGCCAGAAAGCCCAGCTGCGCATCCGGCTCGCGCACGAATTCGACCACGAAACGGAACACGCCGTAGAGCAGCGCGAACAGGCCGGACACCGCATAGCGCGGTCGCGGCTTGCGCGAGTAGATCCACAGCACCGCGAACAGCACCACGCCTTCGAGCAGAAACTCGTACAACTGCGAGGGGTGGCGGGCCTGGCCGTCGAGCTGGCCGGCCAGATACATCTGGCGCAGCTCATCGCGCGTCTTGCCCAGATAGTCCAGCGCGCGCGGGAAGATCATGCCCCAGGGCAGGTCCGTGTGCCGGCCCCAGAGCTCGCCGCCAATGAAATTCCCCAGGCGCCCGAGACCGAGACCGATCGGCACCAGCGGGGCGACGAAATCGATGGTATCGAAGAAGTGGATGGCATTCCTGCGCGACCACCACCAGCCGGCGACCAGCACGCCGAGGAGCCCCCCGTGGAACGACATGCCGCCTTCCCAGACGCGGATCAGGCTGAGCGGGTGACGGAGCAGCTCGGCGCTGTCGTAGAACAGCATGTAGCCGATGCGCCCGCCCAGGATCACGCCCATCATGCCGTAGAAGGCAAGATCGGAGAACTGCTCGGCGCTCACCGGCAGGCGCCCGGCGGCGCGCCTGCGCTGGCCCAGCCACCAGGCCGCACCGAAACCGATCAGGTACATGATGCCGTACCAGTGCACCTGCAGCGGGCCGAGTGAAAAGGCGATCGGGTTGATGTCGACGAAGTAGGGCATTCGCCTTGCGTCCTGGTGGCCGGAACCGCGCCTGCGCGTGGCGGCAACGGCGCCGGCCGCAAACGGGCAAGGCGCCGATGATACGGGATCGCCGCGGCTGGGTCGGCATTCACGCGGGACGGCTACACTGCCGCCATGCCCAATCGCCTTGCCGCCGAAACCAGCCCCTACCTGCGCCAGCACGCGGACAATCCGGTCGACTGGTGGCCTTGGTGCGCGCAGGCGCTCGCGGCGGCACGCAGCGAGGGCCGGCCGATCCTGCTCTCGATCGGCTATGCCGCCTGCCACTGGTGCCACGTGATGGCACACGAATCCTTCGAGGATCCCGAGGTGGCCGCGGTGATGAACCGCCTCTTCGTCAATATCAAGGTCGATCGCGAAGAGCGCCCCGACCTCGACCACATCTACCAGAGCGCGCACCAGATGCTGGTGCAGCGTGCCGGCGGCTGGCCGCTGACGATGTTTCTGACGCCGGACGGGACGCCGTTTTTCGGCGGCACCTATTTTCCCAAGCATTCCCGTCACGGCCTGCCGGGCTTCGTATCGCTGCTCGAGCGCGTCGCCGAAGCGTTCCGTACCCAGCGCCGCGCGATCGAGGAGCAGAATGCGGCCGTGCGTGCGGCGCTGCTGCGGGCGGCCGCGCCCGGCGATCATGCCCACCAGTCCGATTTCGGCCCCGGGCCGCTGGCAGGCCTGCGCGACGCACTGTCGGCCGGTTTCGACGAGCGTTTTGCCGGTTTCGGCGCCGCGCCGAAGTTTCCGCGCCCGACCGACCTCGAGTTCTTGTTGCACCGCTACCGCAGCAGCGGTGACGAGCGGGCCCGCGACATGGTGCTTGCAACGCTCGCGCGCATGGCCGAAGGTGGGCTCTACGACCAGCTCGGTGGCGGCTTCTGTCGCTACAGTACCGACGATCGCTGGATCATTCCGCACTTCGAGAAGATGCTCTACGACAACGGGCCGCTGCTGAAGCTGTACGCGGACGCGTGGCTGATCAGCGGCGACCCGCTGTACCAGCGTGTCGTCGAGGAAACCGCCGCGTGGACGATGCGCGAGATGCAGTCGCCGCAGGGCGGCTATTTCTCGTCGCTCGATGCCGATTCCGAAGGCGAGGAGGGGCGCTTCTACGTGTGGGACCGCGACGAAGTGCAGGCCCTGCTCGACGATGATGCCTTCGCGGTCGTCGAACGCCACTACGGGCTCGACGGGCCGCCGAATTTCGAGGAGCGGCGATGGCACCTCATCGTCGCACGGCCGCTCGATCAGGTCGCGAACGAGCTCGGCCGCTCGCCCGATGACGTCGCGGCGCTGCTCGCCGGCGCCCGCATGCGCCTGTTCGAGGCGCGCTCGAAGCGCGTGCCCCCGGGGCTGGACAACAAGGTGCTGACGAGCTGGAACGCGCTGATGATCACCGGCATGGCCCATGCCGCACGTGTGTTCGGCCGTGCCGACTGGCTGGCGTCGGCCGAGCGTGCGCTCGCGTTCGTGCGTGCCGAGCTGTGGCGCGACGGCCGCCTGCTCGCGACCAGCGCCGGCAGCGGCGGGCGTCTGAACGCCTATCTCGACGACCATGCGTTCCTGATCGAGGCCTTGCTCGCGCTGCTGCAGGTGCGTTTCGACGGCGACGATCTGGCCTTTGCCGAGGATCTTGCCGACGCCTTGCTCGACGATTTCGAGGACCGACGCAGCGGCGGTTTCTTCTTCACCCGCCACGACCACGAGCCGCTGATCCAGCGCCCCAAGCCGGTGCACGATCATGCGATGGCGGCCGGTAACGGCGTGGCGGCGCGCATGCTTGCGCGCCTGGGTCACGTCACCGGCGAGCTGCGCTATCTCGATGCGGCCGAGCGCGCGCTGCAGGCATGCTACGCCGCCTTGCTCGCCACGCCGGCGGCATGCGCGAGCCTTGCCCTCGCGCTGGCCGAGCACCTCGCGCCACCGGCGCTCGTCGTTCTTCGCGGCCCGGCCGGAGCGCTGCAGCCGTGGCAGCGGACGATGTCCGCGCTGCATCTGCCCGATACCGTGTGCATCGCCATTGCCGACGACGTGAAGGGGCTTCCGCCGGTGCTCGACAAGCCCGCGCGCGGACGCGTCAACGCGTGGGTATGCCGAGGCGTTGAATGTTCGAGCCCGATCGAAGATCTGCAGGCGCTCGAGCAGCTCGTTCGCCATAGTTCTTTGGCCGGATAGGCAAGCCGTCGGGCTTGGTTTAGTATCACGCAGTTTTTGATCCGTTTACCACCACTGAGAGGAAGTGAGCATGAAAGCAGTTGTCACGGCCGCCGTTGCGCTCGGCGTTCTGTTCGTCGCCCCGGTCCACGCGTCCGAAGATCTCGCCAAGAGCAAGAACTGCATGGCCTGTCATGCGATCGACAAGAAGCTGGTCGGCCCGGCCTACAAGGACATCGCCGCCAAGTACGCCGGTCAGGGCGACGCGGTCGCGACGCTGGCCGCCAAGGTGAAGAAGGGTGGTTCGGGCGTCTGGGGCCCCGTGCCGATGCCGCCGAACCCGCAGGTCAGCGACGACGAGGCCACCAAGCTGGTCGAGTGGGTGTTGTCGCTGTAAGCGCGGCGCGATCGCAAAAAAAGGCCGGCGCAGCTGCCGGCTTTTTTGTTGCGTGTGCTTCGGCGAACGTCATGTGACCAGGGCGCGCGGCGGCTTGCCGAGCAGCGCCACGACGTCTTCGGCGCGCTCCGGACGGCCGAAATAATAGCCCTGCATCACGTCGCAGCCGAGCGCGCGCAGCGTGATCGCCTGCTGGGCATACTCGACCCCCTCGGCGATCAGCTTGAGCCCGAATCCCTTGGCGATGCCGGTGATCGCCGAGACGATCGGGTTGGCCATCATGCCGTCGAGGTCGCGCACGAAGCTGCGGTCGATCTTCAGGACCCTGACCGGCAGCTGCTGCAGATAGGCGAGCGCCGAGTAGCCGGTGCCGAAGTCGTCGATCGCCACGCCGACGCCGGCCTCGCGCAGCTGCCGCACCCGCGTCGCGACGCTGGCGGTGTCGCGCATCATCATCGTCTCGGTGATCTCGAGCTCGAGGCGGGCGGGCGGCAGCCCGTGGCGGCCGATGCATGCGCTCACCAGCTCCAGAATGTCTTCGCGATCGAAGTCGTGCGGCGCGAGATTGAGGGACATCTTCAGCGCGGTGAAACCGGCGCTGCGCCAGCTCGCGAGCTGGGCGCAGGCGCGCTCGATCACCCAGCGGCTGATGTCGCCGATCAGCCCCACCTCCTCGGCGATCGGGATGAAGTCGGCCGGGCTCATCACGCCGTTGTCGGGATGGTTCCAGCGCAGCAGCGCCTCGACGCCGATCACGCGCTGCTCGGACAGACTCACCTGAGGCTGGTAGTAGAGCTCGAACTCGTTGCGCTCGAGGGCGACGCGCAGGGCGTTCTCGAGCGCGATGCGCCCCTGGTGGTGGGTATTGAGCTCCGGGGCGAAGAAGCGAAAGCCGTTCTTGCCCGAGCGCTTGACCTGGTACATGGCGATGTCGGCATGCTGGGTCAGCGTCTCGGCGCTGGTGCCGTCCTGCGGGAAGATCGCGATGCCGACGCTGGCCGTGGCGCGAAACTCCCCGTGGTGGAGCGGGAACGGCCGCGCGAACGCACCGAGGATCTTGCGTGCGATGACTTCGGCATCGTTCGGGGTTTCGATGTCGGGCAGCAGAATCGTGAATTCGTCGCCGCCCAGGCGGGCCAGCGTGTCGCCGCGCCGCAGCGTCGCCGACAGCCGGCCCGCCACGCCGCGCAGCAGCGCATCGCCCTCGGCATGGCCGAAGGTGTCGTTGACCAGCTTGAAGCGGTCGACGTCGATGAACATCACCGCGAGCGTGCCGTTGCGGCGCTGCGCCTGGGCGATCGCGAGATCGAGGCGATCCTTGAACAGCACGCGGTTGGGCAGGCGCGTGAGCTGGTCGTGATAGGCCTGGAAGCTGATGATCTCCTCGGCCCGCTTGCGTTCCGAGATGTCGCGTGCGACGCCGTACAGGCCGATGTAGCGCGTGGTGCCGCCGTCGCGACCGATCATCGGCATGCCCTGCAGTGCCACCGTGATGTGCCGCGGCGCACCGCTCCCGGGCGGACGCTGCAGGCGCAGCTCGATGCTGAAGCTCGAGCCCGGTCGACTCTTCTGCGCCCGCAGCAGACTGTCGATGCGTTCGCGATCCTCGGCCATCACGAGGGAGCTGAAAGGCTCTTTGAGGAGCTGATTGCGCGGGTGGCCGAGCAAGTCCTCGATGCGCGGGTTCAGATAGCTGAAGCGGCTGTCGCCGTCGAGAGTGAAGATCAGGTCGGGCGAGCTCTCGACGAGATAGCGGTGCAGTCGTTCCGAGACGCGCAGGCGTTCGCTCATCGCACGATTGACGCGTTCGAGCGAGCGCTTGTGCAATGCGCTCTGCACCGTGCGCTGCAGCTGCGCGACATGGTAGGGCTTGCGGACGAAGTCGTCGGCGCCGCGCCGCAGTGCGCCGATGGCCGCGTCGACCGAATCCTCGCCGCTGATCATGATGACCGATTCGTCGCGGCGGTGATCCGCCAGCCAGTCGAGCACCGCCAGCCCGGTGGCGTCGGGCAGGCGGTAGTCGAGCAGGATCAAGTCGTAGGCGCATGACCCGAGCAATTCCATCGCCTCGCCGGCGCTGCCGCACTCGCCGAAGTGGCGGGCGCTGCCGGCGAGCGCATGAACGAGGGTGCGCCGCAGCGTCGCATCGTCGTCGACGATCAGGATGTGCGCGGCTCCGTCGGCATCGGCGGGCGACTCGAACACCTGTGCGGAGAAGGGCGCCTCACTTGGTATGACCATACTCTCCCGTCTTGACGATGGAGCGATGTCGTAATCTATCGGGATTCCGCTATCGGCACAAGCAGTTGGAAACCCGTTCCGGTGCCGGGCTGGCTACGACAGACGATATACGCGTGCCATTGTTGCAGGATGTCGTTGACGATCGCCAGGCCGAGCCCCTGATGGTCGTCCCGCTTGGAGCTGGGGCGTGGCGCAAACAGATCGGACAGGCGCTCGGCGGGCAGACCCGGTCCGTTGTCGATCAGCCGGATCTCGATGCACGATACGCCGTTGGCGAGCAGCTGGCCCGGCACCACGACGCTGAAGCGCCCGCCCGCGTCGAGCGCCTCGGCCGCGTTGCGGAACAGGTTGAGCAGAACCTGTTTCAGCGCCGAAGCGGGCATTGCCGCCGGTGGCAAAGCGGGCGTCGTGCGCAGCTCGAAGTGTATGCCACGGCTGGCGAACAACGCCTCGGCATACAGAGCGCGCAGGTCGTGCAGCACTTCGGCGACCCCGCAGTGCTGCGGCTCCGCGCGGGCGACCGGAACCTCCGCGCCTTGCTGGATCAGGCGGCCGAGCCGGTCGAGCTCGGCGTGGAGAACCTTGATCCCTTCGTCGAGCGTGCCGCCCTGCGATTCGCGCTGCGCCATCAGATCGAGATAGGTCTTGATGATGGTCAGCGGATTGCGCGCCTCATGGGCGAGGCGCCGCGCGTGCTCGCGGTAGCGCTCGCCGATCTCATCGGCGAGGCGGCGCTCGAGCGCCGCCTGGCGGCCGATCCCGATCAGCGCGTCGGCCGCTGCACCGGCGAGCGCGGTGAGGAGCGCGCGGGTGCTCGCGTCCGGTTCGGTGCCGGAGGCGACACCGATGATCGCCGCAACGCGCGCAGCTCGCGTCTGCAGCGGCAGGCACAGAAAACCGTCGCCGCCCAGCCAGCGTGATATGTGCCAGTCGTGCAGCGAGCGCCCGGGCTGTGCCGATCCGGCGAACCGTGAGGTGGGCTCGCCGGTGCGCAGGGCCAGCGCGACGATGCTGACGTCGTCGTCGATGCGCTGGCCGAGCTCGCGGTAGGGCTCGTCGATGTCTTCGGCGCTGCCGAGCGGAAGCGGACCGAGCCGGCCGGTTTCGTCGGCTGTGACGACCAGCGGTGGCGCCGTGCGGCACAGCAGCCGACAGGCAAGCGCGAATCGGCTGCGTACGAGCGCTTCGTCGCATTGGTCGAAACCCGATCGCAACATGCCCGACAGGGCGGCCATGCGCAGCGGATCGCCGCCCAGGTCAGCGGGCGCCGGCAGCGCCGCCGCCGCGACCGCGGTGCCCGGCGCGCGTGAGGATGGTGGGGGCGGCGCGGCACTCTGCGCGCCGGCCGACTGCTGCCGTGCGAGGAAGTCCGCATCGGTGCGCAGGCTCGAAAGCGCGTCGGTATCGAGCGCGGTCAGTCGCGCGAGCGCTTCGATCTGTACGCGCCAATCGTCGCGCGCGAGCTTGCGTGCCGACCACAGCAGGCGTACCAGCGGGTGCGCGGTGCGCAGCTGTTCTTCGAGTGCCCCCTCGAGGGCGAGCGCGTCGATGAGCGGCGCCGGCGCTTCGCAGCACGCTGCCAGTCGAGCGGTCAGTGCGGCCGGTGAAAGCGTGGCGCCGTCATCGCCGATGGCGTCGAAAGCCCCGTCCACCGGAACGCCGCGTGCGCGGGCCGGTCCGGCGCCCAGATCGGCCAGGCGACACCACAGGCCCGCGAGATAGGCCTCGTCCGGATATGCATAGCCGGTCTGCCGGGCGAGGTGGAAAGCGTACTCGGCGATCTGCAGCGAAGCGGCGACGGCATTGCCGAGGTCGCCGCCCGCTTCCGGTGCGCTCCACAGCTGCTGTGCGAACCAGGCGCGCAGCAAGTCGGCGCCCAGTCGCTGCAGCCGCGAGGCGACCGCCTCCTTGAGGCAGTCGGCGAGGCGTCGCCGTGCCAGTGGGGCCGCCGCGAACAATGCATGCAGCATCGCCGGATCGCGCAGTGCGACACTGGCCACGTCGTCCCAGACCACCTCCGGGCGTGCCAGCTCGCGCAGCACCGCGTCGCAGTGCTCCGGCAGCAGCGCGAGCCGCATCGGATTCGAAGGAGGCGGCATCGGCAATGCCATGGTCACAGTTCCGCGACGCACACAATTTGAGGCCAAATTGTATGGGGTGCGCGGTGAGCGCCCGCGTGACCAATTGCGCGCCGTCCGTGTTATTCCTACGTCCTGGGCTCCTCGCGTGCCGAGGCGTTCGGGTCGGGGTCAGTCCTGGAAGCTGTCGGCGAATGCCAATGCCGCGATCATCGCGCGATTGACCTGCTCGGGCGCGAGCTGAAGCTCGGCCGCCTGCGCGCGCAGAGCCGCGTCGTCGAAACTCTCGCTCAGTTGAGCAAGCTTCAGGAACGGTGCGTAAGGGCCGCTGCCGTGAAGCAGCGCCTCGCCGACCGCCTCGGGCAGATGCATCTCGTCGAGCACGCTCTGCATCGACGTGCCCAGCAGGGTCGGCAGCAGCGAGAATGCCCCGGTGATGAACAGGTTGTCATGCTCGCTCTTGTCGAAATAGCCCGCTCCGATCTGCTCCATGAAGCGGCCGCGTGCGATCGATGTCTGCACCATCGCCGGTGCGGCCGGGTCGCGGCTCGCCGTGATCAGCAGCAGCGACAGCCATTTGTTGAGATTTGCATAGCCAAGAATGCTGACTGCATGCCTGAAGGACTGGATCTCGCACATCAGGCCGAAGCCGGCCGAGTTGATGTAGCGCAGCAGCTTGTACGAAATGGCGACGTCCTGCTTGAGAAGCGATTCGATGTCGCGGATCTCGGCATTGTTGCGCACCAGATTGAGCAGGCGCACGAGCTGCGCATGCCCGGGTTCGAGCGCTTTCGCGGGCGGATTGCCGTGCAGGAAGAACCAGCCCGACGCACCGTCGTAGCCGGCCGTGACGGCTTCCTGGAAAGCGCCGACGTGGCCCAGACCCCAGGCGAGCGCGATACCCGGCGAGCCGGCCGGCGTCGCGTGCCTGCGCGCGTCGATCAGCACGAAGCGCCAGTCCGCATCGGCCGGCAGCTCGATGCCGGGGGCAAACCAGGTGAGGCAGGTGCTGATCCCGGCCGCCGCCAGCTGCGGCAGCAGCGTGCGCGTCTGTGCATGCGCGAGCGCCTGGGCGGGGATCTCGATCATCGCGTTGGCCGGGGCGCGCCAGTTCATCAGCTCCGGCGTCGGCACCAGACGGGCGAGCGACACGAACACGGTATGACGGTCAGGCCAGATGTCGGCCAGCGCGTTGAGCGTATCGACGACGGCGCCGACGCTCGGGCCGTGGGCGATGAGACGGTTGGCGGTGATCGCGCGCTTCTTGTTGACCACCGGCTCGCGGGTCAGAATCGTGGCTTGACTCATGGTGCTCGGTTAGCCGGTTCGGCGGCGAAGGTGAAGGCGTCGGCGAAAAAGAACTCGTCGGGCAGGCCGCAGTCGACGACCAGGTCGCTGTGGGCGGCGCTGATCATTGCCGGTGCGCCGCAGGCATAGACCTCGTGGGCGGACAGATCGGGGTGGTCGGCCATCACGGCCTTGTGCACGAGGCCGCGTCGACCGTTCCAGTCCTCGTCCACATCGGCCTCGGACAGAACCGGCACGTAGCGGAAATCGGGCAGACTCGTCTCCCAGCTGCGCGCCAGCGCGTCCATGTACAGGCCCTCGCGCCGGCGCGCGCCCCAATACAATGTCATCGTACGCGGGGTGCCGGAGGCGATCACGTGCTCGACGATCGACTTGATCGGCGCGAAGCCGGTGCCGCCGGCGAGCAGGATGATCGGCCGGTCGACATGCTCGCGCAGGAAGAAGGTGCCCAGGGGCCCTTCGAAGCGCAGGATGTCGCGCGGTTTCATGGCCTCGAACACCTGCGTCGTGAAGCGCCCGCCGTCGATCTTGCGCACGTGCAGCTCGAGATGATCGCTGCGCTCGGGCGGGTTGGCGATCGAGAAGCTGCGCCGCCGCCCGTCGGCGAGCAGGAAGTCGACGTACTGGCCGGCGCGAAAGCGAAACGGCTCGCTCGCCGGCAGCTTGAGCCTGACGACCATCACGTCGGAGGCGACGCGCTCGAGCGATTCGACGCGGCACGGCAGCTTCTTGCTCGGGATGTCGCCGACATGGCCGACGTTGCGCACCCTGATCACCAGGTCCGTACGCGGATGCGCCTTGCACAGCAGGGCCTGGCCCGACGCACGTTCGGCTGCGCTCAGCGCCGTGTCGGCGACCGGCCCCTGCTCGATCTCTCCGCTGAGTACCTGGCCCTTGCATGCGCCACATGCGCCATCGCGACATCCGTAGGGCAGAAGCACGCCGGCAGCGAGCGCTGCCTCGAGTATGGTCTGGTCGGCACTCGCGCTGAAGTGCTGGCCGCCCGGTTCGGTCGAAATCTGGAACTGCATGGGTCGTGAGATAATCCGTCGTATGAAAAGAGTCCTGATCGTCGGTAGCGGTGACGTTGCGCGCCGCGCCATCCCCTGGCTTGCGCAGCGTTTCAAGGTCTATGCGCTGACGCGCGCAGCCGACGCTCACGGCGGGCTGCGCGCACTCGGCGCGCGGCCCGTCGTCGGCGACCTCGACGACCGCGACAGTCTGCGCCGCCTCGCCGGCATCGCGGACTATGTGCTCCATTTTGCCCCACCGCCACCGGCGGGCGCCAGCGATATGCGTACGGCGCACCTGCTGGCCGCGCTCGCGGGCCGGCGGAGTCTACCACGGCGTCTCGTATATATAAGCACAACAGGGGTTTACGGCGACTGTGGGGGGGCGCTGGTGACCGAGACGCGCGTTTGTCGGCCCGCCACCGCGCGGGCGCGCCGGCGCGTCGATGCCGAGCAGCGGCTGCGCCGCTTCGGTCGCCGCAATGCCGTCGCCGTATCCATTCTGCGTGCACCGGGCATATACGCCGGTGATCGTCTGCCGCTCGAACGGCTGCGGCGGGGCGATCCGGTGCTCGTCGCCGACGAGGACGTGCATACCAACCACATCCATGCCGACGATCTCGCCCGGCTCGCCTGCATCGCGCTTTTGCGCGGAGCGAGCGGGCGCGTGTACAACGCCGTCGATGACACGGCGATGAAGATGGGCGACTACTTCGATTTCGCGGCCGATTTCCTCGGCCTGCCGCACCCGCCGCGCATGACGCGTGCGCAGCTGCGCGAGCATGTCTCGCCCGTGACATTGTCGTTCATGTCCGAGTCGCGCCGCATCGCCAACGAACGCATGGTCGATGAGCTGCGCGTGCGACTGCGCTATCCCACCGTTCGCGACGGCTTTGCCGCCGCACTCACCCATACCGGAGAAGCTGCCTGATGCTGATCGTCAAAGCCCTGCACATCGTGTTCGTCGTGAGCTGGTTCGCCGGCCTGTTCTATCTGCCCAGGCTGTTCGTGAATCATGCGATGGTCGAGGACACGGCGACGCGCGAGCGCCTGGCGATGATGGAATACAAGCTCTACCGCTTCATGACGCCGCTGGGCATCCTCGCGGTGAGCCTGGGTCTGTGGCTGGGTTTCGGCTATTCGATCGGCGGCGGCTGGCTCGCGGTCAAGACCGCGCTGGTGATGTTTCTGGTCGCCTACCACATCTACTGCGGCAAGCTGATGCGCGACTTCGCCGCCGGCCGCAACACCCGCAGCCATGTGTGGTACCGCGTCTTCAACGAGGTGCCGGTGCTGGTGCTCGTTGCCGTCGTCTTCCTGACGGTCCTCAAACCCTTCTGACCGCGGCGGCTGACGACCATGGCTGAATTCTTCTTCGCGCCGTGCCCGCGCGGGCTCGAGCCGATGCTCGCCGACGAGCTCGCCACGCTCGCGGCACGCGACATCACGCCGACCCATGGCGGCGTCGGTTTCTCTGGCGATTGGCCGCTGTGCTACCGCGTGAATCTCGAAAGCCGCATCGCCACGCGCGTGATGTGGCGCGTCGCGCTGGCGCGCTACCGCAGCGAGGACGACATCTACCGGCTCGCCTACGGGGCGACCTGGGCGAAATGGTTCACGCCCGACGACACGATCCGCATCTATGTGACCGCCCGCCATGCACCGCTGAAGAGTCTGGAGTTCGTCACGCTGCGCATCAAGGATGCGGTGTGCGACCACTTCCGCGCCGTGGCCGGCCGCCGGCCGAGCGTCGACACGGCCGATCCGGCGGTACGCGTGCATGCCTTTCTGACCCGTGACACCGCGGCGCTGTATCTCGACACGTCGGGCGAGCCGCTCTACAAGCGCGGCTTCAAGCGTGCCGCGGTCGAGGCGCCGCTCAAGGAGAATCTCGCCGCCGGCATCCTGCGCGCGACCGGCTGGCTGCCGGGCGAGACGCTGCTCGACCCGATGTGCGGCAGCGGCACGTTCGTGATCGAGGCGGCGCAGATCGCCCTCGACGTCGCGCCCGGCCTCGGGCGCCGTTTCGGTTTCGAGCGCTTCCGGCATTTCGACCGCGCGGCCTGGGCCGCTCTGCGTGCCGCGGCCGAGGCGCGCCGCAAGCCGGCCGCCGGGATGCTGCCGATCCACGGGTCGGACATCGTCGGCGAGCAGGTGCGCCGCGCCCGCGTGAACCTCGAAGCCGCCGGGCTGGCAGACTGTGTCGCCCTGCAGCGGGCGGATTTTCTCGAGCTCGAGCCGCCGGCGCCCGAAGGGGTGCTGGTGACCAACCCGCCCTATGGCGTGCGCCTCGGCGAGGCGGAGGCGCTGGCCGCGCTGTACCCGCGCTGGGGCGATGCGCTCAAGCAGCGCTGGGCGGGCTGGCGCTGTTATTTTCTGAGCGCCGACACTGCGCTGCCCAAGCTCTTCGGCCTCAAGGCGAGCCGCCGCACGCCGCTTTTCAACGGCGCGCTCGAATGCCGGCTGTACGAGTACCGGGTGTTCGCCGGCAGCGCGCGAAGAAGGGGTGATGAGTGACGAGAGGTGCGGCCGCGGGGCGCCCATCCCTCCCTGCCCTTTACGCTTCACCCGCCGTCATCGGTGATGACCGCATGGCTTGCGGCGCGCCTCGGTCAACGACCGGTTTCCCCGTCACTCGTCACTCATCACGCTCCTCGCCTCACACGATGTCGAGGTTCTGCGTGCCGCCGACGAAGTCCTTTTCGCCGTGTCGGCTGTGCAGCTTGATCTGCAGGCGCAGGTCGTTGATCGAGTCGGCGTTGCGCAGCGCGTCCTCGTAGGTGATGAGCTCGTCCTCGTAGAGCTGGAACAGGCTCTGGTCGAAGGTCTGCATGCCGAGCTCGCGCGAGCGCTTCATCACGTCCTTGATGCCCGGCACTTCGCCCTTGAAGATCAGGTCCGAGATCAGCGGCGAGTTCAGCATGATCTCGACCGCCGGCACGCGGCCCTTGCGCTCCTTGAGCGGCAACAGGCGCTGCGAGACCATCGCGCGGATGTTCAGCGACAAGTCCATCAGGAGCTGCTGGCGGCGCTCCTCGGGGAAGAAGTTGATGATGCGGTCGAGCGCCTGGTTGGTGCTGTTCGCGTGCAACGTGGCCAGGCACAGGTGGCCGGTCTCGGCGAACGCGATCGCATGGTCCATCGTCTCGCGGTCGCGGATCTCGCCCATCAGGATCACGTCGGGGGCCTGGCGCAGCGTGTTCTTCAGCGCCGCGTCCCAGCTGTCGGTGTCGATGCCGAGCTCGCGCTGCGTGATGATGCAGTTCTTGTGCTGATGGACGAACTCGATCGGGTCTTCGACCGTGATGATGTGGCCATAGGAGTGCTCGTTGCGGAAGTCGACCATCGCCGCGAGCGAGGTCGATTTGCCGGTGCCGGTGCCGCCGACGAAGATCACCAGACCGCGCTTGGTCATCGCGATGTCCTTGAGCACGACGGGCAGGCCGAGCTCGTCGAGCGTCGGGATCTTGGCCGGAATGGTGCGCAGCACCAGGCCGACGCGGCTCTGCTGCAGGTAGGCGTTGGCGCGAAAGCGACCGATGCCGGCCGGCGAGATCGCGAAGTTGCATTCCTTGGTCGCCTCGAACTCGGCGACCTGGCGGTCGTTCATCACTGCGCGCGCGAGCTCGTGGGTGTGCTGGGCGGTCAGCACCTGGTTCGATTGCGGCACGATGCGCCCGTCGATCTTGATCGCCGGCGGGAAGCCGGCAGTGATGAAGAGGTCCGAGCCGTTCTTCTGCACCATCAGCTTGAGCAGATCGTGCATGAACTTGAGTGCCTGATCGCGTTCCATTCGAATGTTCTCCAGTGCGGGGCGCACGCCGTCGGTGCGTCACCGGCGCGACGGTGTCGCGGCCACGGTCGCATTATGCGGCATCGGCCCGCTGCGATCGATCCGGATTCGGCGCTCCGGGGCGGCCGTGCGCGGCGGCCTACTGGCCGGCGAAGTTGTCCTTGTTCTGGGCGCGCATGCGCGCTTCGCCGGCGGTCACGACGTTGCGCCGCACCAGGTCGGCGAGACACTGGTCGAGCGTCTGCATGCCGACGTGCTGGCCGGTCTGGATCGCCGAGTACATCTGCGCGATCTTGTTCTCGCGGATCAGGTTGCGGATCGCAGGGGT
>DAOMOP010000097.1:0-14470 GCA_035444405.1 Rhodocyclaceae bacterium | reverse complement strand
GCACTTGCATGGGGTGCAAGGGGTCGCGAGTTCGAATCCCGCCGCCCCGACCAAACATGAACAAGAAAAACCGGCCCGTGGCCGGTTTTTGCTTTTGTGCGCGGGGCAATCGCGGCGGACGTGGTGTGTCGGCGCACCGTGCTAATATCACCGGCAGCCTCGTGCGACGGACGTGGCTGCTCTTGTGCTACTGATCCGGCGGACGAGTCATGCGCATTCTCCTCAGCAACGATGATGGCTATTTCGCGCCGGGCCTGGCCGCGCTGGCCGAGGCCCTGCAGGATTTGGGCGAGATCATCGTCGTCGCACCCGAGCGCGATCGCAGCGGCGCGAGCAATTCGCTGACGCTGGATCGCCCGTTGTCGCTCAAGAAGGCCGCCAACGGCTTCCACTTCGTCAATGGCACGCCGACCGACTGCGTGCACCTGGCCGCCACCGGCGTGTTCGAGCACCTGCCCGACATGGTCGTATCCGGCATCAATCATGGCGCCAACATGGGCGACGACACGATCTACTCCGGTACGGTCGCGGCGGCCACCGAGGGCTTTCTGCTCGGCGTGCCGTCGATCGCGGTGTCGCTGGTGAGCAAGTCGGCGAGCGATTTCTCGTCGGCGGCGCGGGTGACGCGTGCACTGGTCGAGCGCTGCCAGCGCGAGCGCTTGCGCCAGCCGACCTTGCTGAACGTCAACATCCCGGACCGGCGCTTCGACGATCTGCGCGGCCTGAAGGTGACCCGGCTGGGCAAGCGGCACAAGGCCGAAGCGGTCGTCCGCGACACCACGCCGCGCGGCGAGACGGTGTTCTGGATCGGCCCGGCCGGTGAGGCGGCCGACGCCGGCGAGGGAACCGACTTCCATGCGGTGGCCGAGGGCTTCGTGTCGGTTACACCGCTGCAGATGGATCTCACCCACAACGGGATGATGACCTACATCACCGACTGGCTCGGCAGTTGAACATGCGCGCGATGGTTTCCGGTCAGGCTGCCAGCCGCGCACTCGCGCGCATGGTCGAGCGACTGCGCGCTCAGGGCATCCGCGACGAGAAGGTGCTCGAGGCGATCGGGCGCGTGCCACGCCAGAGCTTCGTCGAGGAGGGGCTCGCCTACAGTGCCTACGACGACACCGCGCTGCCGATCGGCTATCAGCAGACCATTTCGCAGCCGTTCGTGGTGGCGCGCATGATCGAGATCCTGCGCGCGGGTCGCGAACTCGGGCGCACGCTAGAGGTCGGTGCAGGGTGCGGGTATCAGGCGGCAGTGCTTTCGTGGCTGGCGACGGACGTGTACGCGGTCGAGCGGATCCGGCCCTTGCTCGATCGGGCGCGCGAGAATCTGCGCCCGTTCCGCTTCGCGAACGTACGGCTAAAATGTGCGGACGGCAGTTTGGGGCTGGCCGAGGCCGCGCCCTTCGATACCATCGTCGTTGCTGCAGCGGCGCGTGAGGTTCCGCCGGCATTGAAGCAGCAGCTTGCCCCCGGGGGCAGAATGGTGATTCCGCTGGGGGCCGCGGATCAGCGCCTGGTGCTGGTCGAGCGGCAGGGTAACGTTTTCAGGGAGAGCAGGTTCGAAGCGGTGCGCTTCGTGCCCCTGCTCAATGGAATGGAATGAGATACACGGCTACTCGCAAATTCGTCGGACCGGCCACGAGCCTCGTCGTCGCCATCACCGTGCTGGCCGGCTGCGCCTCGCCCACGCCCGCACCGATCCGCCAGTCGACGGTTCCGCCGCCGGCCGCGACCACGCCTGCGGCGCAGCAGCGCGAGCAGGTGCACATCGTGCGCCCGGGCGATACGCTGATCGGCATCGCGCGCCAGTACGGACAGAATCTCAACGATCTGGTCGTCTGGAACGAGCTGATGGATCCGAATCAGCTGAAGGTCGGTCAGGCGATCCGGATTGCGCCGGATGCGCCGGTGCGGTCCGAGGCGGTCGCGGTCGTGAAGCCCGTCGAGGTTCAGCCCGTCGCGCCGGTCAACGGCACCGCCGTTGCGCCGGTCAAGCACGAGCCGCGCGGCGGCCGTCAGCCATACAGCGATCAGGCGTGGGCAGCGGTCCGGCCGGCTGCGCTGCCTCCGCCGGCCACGGCCGAACCCGCCGTACCGGCGGTGCCGCAGGACTCGGCGTGGCTGTGGCCCGCGAACGGCCAGGTGATCAAGGCCTTCGAAGAGGTCGCGGGTGACGGTGAAACGCCCAACAAAGGCATCGACATTGCCGGCAATCCGGGTGATCCGGTGATCGCCGCCGCCCGGGGAAAGGTGGTCTATTCGGGGAGCGGCTTGCGCGGTTTCGGAAAACTGGTCATCATCAGCCACGATGATGATTACCTGACCGCGTACGCACACAATCAGGCCTTGCTGGTCAAGGAAGGCGACGAGGTGCAGCGCGGGCAGCGGATTGCGGAGCTGGGCAGCACCGACGCGGACCGGCCCAAGCTCCACTTCGAGATCCGCAGGCAGGGGCGGCCGCTCGACCCGCTGCAGTTGCTGCCTGCACGCTGACGAGGAGTGCCATGTACGATCCGGGCGATCATGACGAAAACCCCAGTCAGGAACCGGATCTGCCTCCCGAGGTGGAGGTCTTGGGCGAAGCCGCCGCGCCACCGTTCGAGAGCGAGTTCCTCAACGACGTCACGCAGATCTATCTGAACGAGATCGGTGCGAATCCGCTGCTGACGGCGGCCGAGGAAGCCGCTCTGACGCGTCGGGTCAAGGGGGGCGACTTCGATGCGCGCCAGGTCATGATCGAGCGCAACCTGCGCCTGGTCGTCAACATCGCCAAGCATTACCTGAACCGCGGCATTCCGCTGCTCGATCTGGTCGAGGAGGGCAATCTCGGCCTGATGCACGCCCTCGAGAAATTCGACCCCGAGCGGGGGTTCCGCTTCTCGACTTATGCGACGTGGTGGATTCGGCAGAACATCGAGCGTGCGATCATGAATCAGTCGCGCACGATCCGGCTGCCGGTGCACGTGGTCAAGGAGCTCAATCAGGTCTTGCGCACACAGCGCAATCTCGAGGCCCTCGGCAACGGCGAGTTTTCGCTCGAGGAAGTCGCCAGCCAGCTCGGCAAGACGGTCGACGAGGTGCGTGCACTGCTCGCGCTCGGCGAGCACACCGCCTCGCTCGATGCACCGCTCGATGTCGATCCGTCACTGTCGATCGGCGAGTCGCTTGCCGACGACCAGGTCGACACGCCCGACTCGCAGATCCAGAACGCCGAGGTACAGGAGCTCGTGCGCGACTGGATCAAGAAGCTCAACGACAAGCAGCGCATGGTCATTCGCCACCGCTACGGCATGGACGAGTGCGAGGTGATGACGCTCGAGGAGCTCGCCTCCGAGCTCGGGCTCACGCGCGAGCGCGTGCGCCAGATCCAGCTCGAGGCGCTCGGGCAGCTGCGCCGCGCGATCCGGCGGCGCGGAATTTCGCGCGACGTGCTGCTGTAGTTCGGACTCAGTTGCGTGCGCTTTGCATGCGCTCGAAGCGTGCGCGCAGCGCCTCGCCCAGCTCGAACACCGACATCGCATAAAAGCTGCTCCGGTTGTAGCGCGTGATCACGTAGAAATTGCGATAGCCGAGCCAGTACTGGGTGGACTCGCCCGGAGTGGGCAGATCGACGAAGGTGGCGGGGGCGTCGTGCAGGCGGCCGTCGAGCGCCTTGATGCCCTTGCGTACCAACTGCAGCGGATCCAGCGTCGGTTCGATGCCGGCTTGAATGAGAGGCTGCGGGTCGAGCGCGGCGGGCAGTCGTACGCGCACGGCGATCGGCGCGTCGCGCCGCCAGCCATGCACGGCGAGGTAGTTGGCGACGCTGCCGATCGCGTCGATCGGATCGGACTCGAAATCGATGCGGCCATTACCGTCGAAATCGACGGCGAAGTTGCGCACGCTGCTGGGCAGGAACTGCGGATAACCGAGGGCGCCGGCGAACGAGCCGCGGTAGCTGAACGGGTCGCGCTGCTGCTCGCGCGCGAGCAGGAACAGGTTCTCGAGCTCGCGCCGGAACAGCGGTGCGCGCGGCGGATAGTCGAAGGCGAGCGTGGCGAGCGCCGAGACGGTCTCGAAATTGCCGGTGTAGCTGCCGTAGTGGGTTTCGACGCCGATGATCGCGACGATGATCTCGGGTGGCACGCCGTAGCGCTCGCTGGCCGCCCGCAGGGTGTCGTGATGACGACGCCAGAAGGCCAGCCCCTCGCCGATGCGGGCATCGTCGAGGAAGCGCGCGCGGTACTGGTGCCACGATCGGGCGCCCGGCTTGCCGGATGGGCGGATCAGCCGGAGTACGCGTTCGTCGTGACGCGCGCGGGCCAGCACGGCGAGCAGTTCGTCGCCGTCGAAACCGTGTCGTTCCTGCATCTCGCGAACGAAGCTCTTCGCCTCGTCGTGTTTCTGGTACGAGGCGGGCGCCGCGACCGGAACGGCGAGGAGCAGGGCGCACAGGGCACGGGCAATGATGGCAGTCATCTGATGCGAAATTCCTTGATGCGTTGGACGAGCCGCGCGAGCGCGTCGGCGCGGGCATCACCGCTGCAGCCGTAGCGCAGCCGGGCGTAGTCGGAAGCGATCGCGCGTACTGCGTCGGCGCATCGCGGTTCGGCCTTTGCCAGCCGCTCAGCGTAATCGATCGGTCCCTCCCACGGCAACCGCGCCAAGCCCTTGCGGGCGAGCTTGTCGCAAAAGCGCGCCCAGGCGCGGTCGAGCGGGTCCCTATGGCGCGGGCGCAGGTAGGCCCAACCCAGCAACGACAGGGTCAGCAGCGCAGCGCTCGCACCGAGCAGGGCCCCGAGCGTGCGCCAGTCGGCTTGCGGCAGCCCGATGCGCGACAGCAGCTGCCGCTGCCTGTCGGCGTTATAGCCGAGCACCGACTGGTTCCACGCGTTCGACAGCGCCTCCCAGCGATGGCGCAGCTCGCGCAGCCACGACAGCGCCGGGCGCATCAGCAGCGGCAGCGGCTCGCCCAGCGGCAGCGCCGCCGCCAGTCCGCCCTCGATCCGTTGTGGTGCTGCGAGGGCGGTCGGGTCGACGCGCACCCAGCCGCGTTCGGGCAGCCACACCTCGGCCCATGCATGGGCGTCCGACTGGCGCACCACCATGCTGCCATCGACGGGGTTGATCTCGCCGCCCTGGTAGCCGGTCACGACTCTTGCCGGGACGTTCGCGGCTCGCATCAGGAACACGAAGGCCGATGCGAAGTGCTCGCAGAAGCCGCGCTGCGTCTCGAACAGGAACTCGTCGACGCTGTGCGTGCCGAGCCGGGGCGGCCTGAGCGTGTAGGTCAGCGGCAGGTCGCGCAGCTGGGCGAGTACGCGCTCGAGCGTCCGCGCGGCCGATGCGGTGCCGCCGCCGAGCTGGCGGGCCAGTGCGCGTGCGCGCGGGTTCGAGTTCGGCGGCAGGCGCCGTGCGGCCTGCAGCACCGCCTCGTCCTCGTCGAGACCGACCGGGGTGTCGGGAAAGGCGCTCAGGTCGAAGCGCGCCCGCGCGCGCACCGGCGCATCCGCGAGGAGCTGGAAATCGCTCGTGTGGCGCGTGGTCGGCAAGTCGTGGCCGGGAAACTCGAGCGCGAGCAGCCAGGTCTGGTTGTGCGGTTCGAGCGTGAGCCGATAAGCATAGCGGATGCCTCGCGGGGTGTAGGCCGGTGCGGCGTTGGTGGTCGCACGCAGGGCTCGCCACGTGCGGCCGTCGAAGTCGGTCAATACCGGCCCGCGCCAGTAGCGCTGGTTCGGCGGCGGCGGCGAACCGTCGAATTGCGCCCGAAACGCGATCGCGTCGGACAGGCCGAGCTGGCTGATCGACCCGGGGCTCATCGTGTCGGACAGCCCCGTCATGCCGCTCCAGGCGTCGGCCGGCAGTCCCCACAGCGGGCCCGGGATGCGCGGGAAAAGGACGAACAGCACGACCACGAAGGGCGCGGCCTGCAGTGCCAGCAAGCGCGCGGTGCGCAGGTGATCGCGCGGTGCCGCGTCGGGATCATGCAGCGCGATCAGGGTCAGCAGTGCGCTGAAGGTGCCGATGAGCGCGATCGCCGCGAACGGCAGGCTCTGCTCGTAGAAGAACAGGCCGAGCTGCAGGAAGAGGCCGAGCAGGACTGCCGCACGGATGTCCCTGGCAGTGCGTGCCTCGAGCTGCTTCAGGCACAGCAGCGCGGCCAGCATGGCGACGCCGGGATCCTTGCCGAGAAAATGCCCGAACTCGGCTTTCAACGCGACGGCGACGGCGATCGCGACCAGGGCGACCAGCGCGCGGTGTACGCCGGCATGCGTCTGCCACAGGTTCAGCGCGCGCCACGCGAGCAGCAGCGCGCACAGCGCGGACAGCCAGGCGGGCAGGTGGGTCGCATGCGGCGCGAGCGTGATCGCGGTGGTGGCGAGCAACCACAACGCGGGCACGCCGAGTCGGGTGTCAGTCCCGGTCGTCGCCATCGGCGGGCGCCGCAAACAGGGCCAGGCGTGTCAGACAGTCGTGTACATGACGCGGCCCGAGGCCGATCGGCCCGCAGCCGTCGGGCAGACTCAACGCGAACGGCTGGCCGCTCGCCTGTGCGGCCAGTACCCAGGCTGCAAGGCGCGCGATGCGCGCCTCGACGTCGAGCTGTGCGGGCAGGCCGCCCCAGTCCAGACGCAGCTGGCCGCCGGCGAAACCGGAAAAATGCTTGGTCAGCATCGGGCCACCGCGCGCGACCACTTTCCAGGCCACGTGGCGGGGCGGGTCGGCCGGCTGATGGGTGCGCAGGCCGGCGAAGTCGTCGTCACCGCGCTGCACGGCGTCCTGGCCGAGCCCGCTGGCCGGCCCGTCGGGCAGCGGCGGTGGATCGGCCTCGGGCGCCGGATAGACGAGACAGCGCAGGTCCGGTACGAGCACGCTCCAGGCGCGGATCAGCCCGAGCGGCCAGGTCGTCTCGATCACCACTCGCCCGAGCGGCAGCCAGCCGCGTCGGCGGGTCGGGCAATCGAGCGTGATGGCGGCGGTGTGGCGTGCGGCGAGGGAAAAGGCGGCGGCAGTGGGGTCGGGCGGTCGCCGCAGTCGCAAGGACGGGCGGCGGGCATCGCGCGGGTTGTGCACCAGCAGGCTGAAGCGCGCCGGCTCGCCGGCGAACACCGGATCGACGCGTCCGGGGCGGACGGCGAGCTGAAGCAGGTTGCGAAATGCATCGACGATGCTGACGAAGGCGAGCGCCGCCAGCAGGAAGACCAGTCCATGGCCGAGCGACAGGTTGTAGTTGATCGATGCGACGAGCATCACGAGCAGCGCGCCGGCATAGGCATGGCCGGCCGCGGTCGGCAGCACGAAGATGCGTCGCCGCCCGAGTACGATCGGTGCCGCCTCCGGACGGGCTGCGCAGCAGCCAGTGCCGCAGGCGCCGGCGCAGTCGCACCAGCGTGCGCGGCGTGCGCGCGCTGCGTGTGCCGGCGCGCTGCTTGTCGAGCTGGCGTGTCGCGGCGATGCTCATGCGATCGATCCCGGCATGGCCATCGCGGTCAGACTACGGGAACGCTGCGGACCAGCCGCACGATCGCCTCGGTCGGCACGCTGCGTCCGTCGGCGGCAAGCCGCAGCCGATGCGCGGCGACGTGCGGGAAGACCGCCTGGACGTCCTCCGGAAGCACGTGATCGCGGCCCTTGGTGAGCGCCCACGCACGCGCGGCGGCGAGCAGCGCCAGGCCGGCGCGCGGGCTCAGCCCGCCGATGAGCTCGGCATCGTGCCGCGTACCGGCGAGCAGGGCCTGGACGTAGTCGATCAGGCGTTCGGAGACGGTCACCGCCTCGGCGGCATGCTGCAGCGCGAGCAAGTCCTGGGGCTCGATGACCGGCTGCTGGCGCTCGAGCAGGCGACGGCGGTCCTCGCCCATCAGTAGCGCGCGCTCGGCGTCGTGATCCGGATAGCCGAGGCAGATGCGCATCAGAAAGCGGTCGAGCTGGCTCTCGGGCAGCGCAAAGGTGCCGATCTGGTTGGTCGGGTTCTGCGTGGCAATGACGAAAAACGGTTCGGGCAGGGCCAGCGTCTGGCCGTCGACGGTGACCTGGTGCTCCTCCATCGCCTCCAGCAGCGCGCTCTGCGTCTTCGGTGTGGCGCGATTGATCTCGTCGGCGAGGATGAGCTGCGCGAAGATCGGCCCGGCATGAAAGCGGAACGCGCTGCGATCGCGGTCGAACACCGACACGCCGACGATGTCGGCCGGCAGCAGGTCGCTGGTGAATTGCACGCGCTGAAACTGCAGCCCGATCAGGCGTGCGATGACGTGCGCGAGGGTCGTCTTGCCCACTCCGGGCAGGTCCTCGATCAGCAGGTGTCCCTTCGCGATCAGGCAGGTCAGCGCCAGCCGCAGGCCGTGCTCCTTGCCGAGGATGATTCGGTTGGCGGCCTCGAGCAGGCGGGTGGCGTGGGCGTCGGGCATCTTGCGGCGGCTGTGAAAAAGGCATCAAAGCGGTGATAATAGACGACAACCTTATCATCATGCGCCGGGCCGCGGCGGCCAGCCGCCGCGCAGACCACGGCGCACGAGCGTTCGTCCGGTCCAGGAGAGGAGGGGTATGACGACAACGGCGTTCATCACGCACCGGGATTGCTGGCTCCACGAGATGGGCAGCTTTCACCCGGAATGCCCCGACCGGCTTGCAGCGATCAACGACCGCCTGATCTCGGCCGGTCTCGATATGTATCTGTCGTTCTACGACGCGCCCCTGGCGAGCTCCGAGCAAATCGCCCGCGCACATGCGGCGGATTACCTGCAGGAGCTCGTCGACAGCGTTCCCGAGCACGGCATCCGCCACCTCGATCCCGACACGGCGATGAACCCGAACACGATGAAGGCGGCGCTGCGGTCGGCCGGGGCCGGCGTGCTCGCGACCGACCTCGTGATGAAGGGCGAGGTCGAAAGCGCCTTCTGTGCCGTGCGCCCGCCCGGCCATCACGCCGAACGGGCGCGGGCAATGGGCTTCTGCTTTCTGAACAACGTCGCGATCGCGGCACGGCACGCGCTCGAGGCGCACGGGCTCGAGCGCGTCGCGATCGTCGATTTCGACGTGCATCACGGCAACGGCACCGAAGACATCTTCCGCGACGACCCGCGGGTGATGATGGTGAGCATCTTCCAGCACCCGTTCTATCCCTACAGCGGCACCGAGACCAAGGCCGAGCACATGGTCAATGTGCCGGTGCCGGCGGGTACGCGCGGCGAGGCCTTCCGGCAGATCGTCAGCGACGTGTGGATGCCGGCGCTGCGCCGGCACCGGCCGCAGATGATCTTCTTCTCGGCCGGCTTCGATGCCCACTACGAGGACGACATGGGCTCTTGCGGGCTGGTCGAATCCGACTACGTGTGGGCCACCGAACAGGTCAAGGCGGTCGCCGCCGAGTGCGGGCACACACGCATCGTGTCGATCCTGGAAGGCGGCTACGCGCTGTCGTCGCTGGCCCGTTCGGTGGTCGCCCACATCAAGTCGCTCGCCGACCTCTGACAGCGAAGGCCGATCGCGGGCGAAGCAGGTGCGTGTGCCCGCAGGCTGGCCGGCGCGCGTCGATCAGGTAGAATTCCGCTTTTAATCCCTCGGTTCCGATACCCATGATTACCGGATCAATTGTCGCCATCGTCACGCCGATGCACGAGGATGGCAGCCTGGACTTCGCGCGGCTGCGTGCGTTGATCGATTTTCACGTCGCCGAGGGCACCGACGGTATCGTCATCGTCGGCACGACCGGCGAATCGCCCACGGTGGACGTCGACGAACACTGCGAGCTCATCGGTGAAGCGGTCACCCATGCGGCAGGCCGCATCCCGGTGATCGCCGGCACCGGCGCGAATTCGACCAGCGAGGCGATCGAGCTGGCGCAGTTCGCCCACCAGGCCGGCGCGGCGGCGCATCTGTCGGTGGTGCCGTACTACAACAAGCCCACGCAGGAAGGCCTTTATCGCCATTTCCGCGCGATCGCCGAGGCGGTCGAGCTGCCGCTGATTCTCTACAACGTGCCCGGTCGCACCGTCGCCGATCTCGCCAACGATACCGCCCTGCGCCTGGCCGAGCTGCCCAACATCGTCGGCATCAAGGATGCGACCGGCAGCCTCGACCGCGCCTGCGACCTGATCGAGCGCGCCCCCGAAGGCTTCGCGCTGTATACCGGCGACGACATGACCGCGGCCGCGTTCATCCTGCTCGGTGGGCACGGCACGATTTCGGTCACCGCAAACGTCGCGCCGCGCGCGATGCACGAGATGTGCGCGGCCGCCCTGGCCGGCGATGCACGGCGGACGCGCGAGATCAATGCGCGGCTGGTGTGGCTGCATCGCCACCTGTTCTGCGAGGCCAATCCGATACCGGTGAAGTGGGCGGTCGCCCGCATGGGCCTGATCGAGGGCGGAATCCGCCTGCCGCTCACGCCGCTGTCCGAGCCTGCCCACGAGCGCGTGCGCGAAGCGATGCGCCGCGCCGGAATCGACGTCTGATGATTGAGGATTGCCCGAAACTCATGAACGCGAAGCTACATACCTCGATGACCGTGCTGGCGCTGGCGGTCGGACTGGCCGGATGTTCGAGCACGGCCCTCGAAGGCCGCAAGGTCGATTACAAGAGCGCTCGGCAGGTGTCGCCGCTCGAGATTCCGCCCGACCTCACCGCCCCGCCGCGTACCGACCGCTTTGCCGTGCCGGACGACGGTTCGCGCGGTGTGGCGACCTTCTCGGGCTATGCGAGCGAGCGCGCGGCGCAGCCGGCCACCGGCACGACCCGGGACGTGCTGGCCGCGGTCGACAGCATGCGCATCGAGCGCGCCGGCACGCAGCGCTGGCTGGTCGTTTCCGGCTCGGCCGAGGCCCTGTGGCCCGAGATCAAGGACTTCTGGCAGGAGCTCGGTTTCATCGTCAACATCGATCGGCCCGAGATCGGCGTGATGGAAACCGACTGGGCCGAGGACCGCGCTCGCATTCCGCAGGATTTCATCCGTTCGACGCTGGGGCGCGTGATCGACGGCCTGTATTCGACCGCCGAGCGCGACAAGTTCCGGACACGGCTCGAGGAAGGCAAGGAGGCCGGCACGGTCGAGGTCTTCATCAGCCATCGCGGCATGATCGAGGTCTATGCGAGCGAGCAGCAGGACCGCACCGTCTGGCAGCCGCGGCCGGCCGACCCGGAGCTCGAGGCCGAGATGCTGCGCCGCCTGATGGTGCGTCTCGGGGCGGAGGAAGAGCGTGCCGAGGAGATGATCGCGGCCGCACCGCAGTCCGAGAGGGCCACGCTGCGCACCACCGACGGGCGGGCGCAGCTCGCGCTCGACGAATCCTTCGATCGGGCATGGCGCCGCGTGGGCCTCGCGCTCGACCGCACCGGCTTTACCGTCGAGGATCGAGACCGCGCGCAGGGGCTGTTCTTCGTGCGCTACATCGACCCCGATGCCGACGTCAGGTCGCAGCGCTCGGAAGGGATTCTGTCGCGGCTCGTGTTCTGGCGCGATCGCGATGAGCCGGTCGCGGCAGGCGGTGCCGAATACCGCATCCGGGTGGCCGAAGCGGGCAATGCGACGATCGTCTCGGTGCTCACGCGCGAAGGCGGCGAGGACACATCGCAGACTGCGCGCCGCATCCTCGGATTGCTGCATCAGCAGCTCAGATAGCGGCAGTCTCCGTCGATGCCTGTAGCAGTCATTGAGTCACTCGACCACGAAGGCCGAGGGGTAACCCACGTCGACGGCAAGGCCGTATTCGTCGATGGCGCCCTGCCGGGCGAGAAGATCGAGTATTCGGTCTATCGCCGCCGTCCGAGCTACGAGCTCGCCCAGATCAGCCGCATCGTCGCGGCGAGCTCCCAGCGGGTGACACCGAAGTGCGCGTACTTCGGCAAGTGCGGCGGATGCTCGATGCAGCATCTCGATCCAGTCGCGCAGGCCGCCGCCAAGCAGCGCGTGCTTGAGGACGCACTGTGGCACATCGGCAAGCTCGAGCCCGAGATCGTCTATCCGGCCATTCACGGCCCGGCCTGGGGCTATCGTTATCGTGCCCGCATCGGCGTGCGCCTGGTGCCGAAAAAAGGGGGTGTGCTGGTCGGCTTTCACGAGCGGCGCAGCAGCTACATCGCCGACATGCTGAGTTGCGAGATCCTGCCGGCCCATATTTCGACGATGCTCCCGGCGCTGCGCGAGCTGATCGCCGGCCTGTCGATCCCGGATCGCCTGCCGCAGATCGAGATCGCCGTCGGTGACGACGTGACGGTACTGGTATTTCGCAACCTGCTCGCGCTGACGTCCGCCGACGAGGCGCGGCTGAAGGCGTTCGCGGTCGAGGGGAACGTGCAGGTGTGGCTGCAGCCGGCCGGACCGGACAGCATCCACCCGCTCCATCCGCTGGACGGTCCGGGCCTCGCCTACACGCTGCCCGAGTTCGACGTCACGATGGCATTCCGGCCGACCGACTTCACGCAGGTGAACGTCGGGATCAATCGCCTGCTGATCCGCCGCTCGATGCAGTTGCTCGACCCACGGCCGGGCGAGCGCATCGCCGACCTGTTCTGCGGTCTGGGCAACTTCAGCCTGCCGATCGCGCGCTGCGGCGCCACCGTGGTCGGCGTCGAGGGCAGCGACACGCTGGTGCGCCGCGCCGGCGAGAACGCCAGCCGCAACGGGCTCGAAGCACACAGCGAGTTTCACGCCGCCAACCTGTTCGAGGCCACCGAGGACAGCCTCGCCGCACTCGGGCCGCTCGACAAGATGCTGATCGACCCGCCGCGCGAAGGCGCGATCGCCGTCGTCAAGGCGATCAGCGCGCAGCAGGCGCCGGCGCGCATCGTCTACGTATCGTGCAATCCGGCGACGCTCGCACGCGATGCGGCAGTGCTCGTGCACGAGAAGGGCTATGCCCTGCGCGGCGCCGGCATCGCAAACATGTTCCCGCAGACCTCGCACGTCGAGTCGATCGCGCTGTTCGAGCGGGTGACGTGATCCGGCGCAGTCGGTATACTGCGCGCGCGCTTGCGGGCCGCCAGGCCCGCATCCAGCGTCAGACGGAGGCGTGGCAGAGTGGTTGAATGCACCGGTCTTGAAAACCGGCAGGGGTTCGCGCCCCTCGTGAGTTCGAATCTCACCGCCTCCGCCATCATGCACCTTTCGCGCCGTATCCCACCTGCACCGAGCGCGGCCGCTGCCCGATGCTGCAGCCTGCGATGACGCAGCTGCTCCTCTTCAACAAGCCCTACGGCGTCCTCTGCCAGTTCTCCGGCGATGGTGCGCGACCCACGCTGAAGGATTTCATCGGCGTGGACGGTGTCTATCCGGCGGGTCGGCTCGATACGGACAGCGAGGGCTTGCTGCTGCTCACCGATGACGGCGGCTTGCAGCATCGCATTGCGGATCCGCGCCACAAGCTGCCGAAGACCTATCTTGCGCAGGTCGAGGGCGTGCCCGACGAGGCGGCGCTGGCGCGATTGCGGGCGGGCGTCGATCTCGGCGACTTCGTCACGCGGCCGTGCGAAGCGCGGCGGGTGTCCGAGCCGCGGTGGTTGTGGCCACGCGATCCGCCCGTGCGCTACCGCAAGAGCATACCCACCGCGTGGCTCGAGATCGTGCTGCGCGAGGGCAAGAACCGCCAGGTGCGCCGCATGACCGCAAAGGTCGGGCTGCCGACGCTGCGTCTGGTGCGTGTGGCGATCGGCGCGTGGACCCTCGAGGGGCTGGCACCGGGGCAGTGGCGCGCGGTGGTGGCCCCGCCCGCGGCGCCGGCGGGCGCGCGGCGCAAGCCCGTACCCGGGCCGGAGCGGCGCCGGCGGGCGCGCTAGAATCTCGACCGGAGTTTCAATTCGCAGGGGATGGACATGCTGATCTGCTCTAGCCGGCGCATCGTGGTAGCAATGGTTGCCGCACTGTCGCTCTCGATGGCGTTGGCCTGGGGCCAGGCGCAGGTGCGCTTTCCGGTGGTCGAGCTGTCGGCCGGCATGTACCGGATCGAGGCGGAGCTCGCGCACACGCCCCAGGCGCGCCAGCTCGGGCTGATGCACAGGCGCGAGATGGCCGGGCATCGCGGCATGGTATTCGTGTTCGACGAGTCCGCCCGCCACTGCATGTGGATGCGCAATACCCTCATTCCGCTTTCGGTCGCCTTCATCGATGATGACGGGCGGATCGTGAACATCGAGGACATGACGCCGCTGACCGAAGACAGCCACTGCGCCGCGGCACCGGTGCGCTATGCCCTCGAGATGAACCGGGGGTGGTTTGCGGCACGGCGCATCGCAGCCGGTGCGACCGTGCGCGGTCTCGAGCGCCTGCCCGAGCCGCAGTGATCCGGCCGGATCGCGCGTCGGGTGAATTGAGGGTTTTTCCCCTCCCTTATCGACCGGCAGCGCTTGCCATGCGGCGGCGATAATTGCCGCATGTCGCCGTACGTCCGTGCCTGACTTTGCGCGGGGCCACGGTGGGCGGGCGAGGAGCCGGCGATGGCCGAGGAAAGCGATCTAGAAAAAACCGAACAACCTTCAGCACGACGAATCGAGCAGG
>DAOMOP010000096.1:0-14661 GCA_035444405.1 Rhodocyclaceae bacterium | reverse complement strand
TTCTTCCGCTTCTTCGGCAATGCGCAGGGCGGCAACGGCCAGGCCCCGGCGGCACGTCCGGCTACGCCGGCCGCCCCGGCAGCGCTGCGCCGCGGCTGCCCCGCCACAGGCGGAACACGAACCAGCCCAGCAGCAGCGCACCGGCGGCGAAGATCACGTCGCCGGGCACGCGCAGCCACACCAGCGTGTGCATCAGTTCGGACTGCACGATCTCCGGCGAGCGCGCATACCACAGGCCTTCGGTGATGCTCGCCCACGCCTGGTAGATGCCGGCCGGCAGCAGCGACAGGAACACCATCGCCGCCAAGCCGATGTTGAGCAGCCAGAAGGTCGGCGCGAGCAGGCGGTCGCGCCAGGCGTGCTCGGCCGTGAGCGCGCGCAGGCAGAACAGCAGCAGGCCGATGCCGAGCATGCCATACACGCCGAACAGCGCCGCGTGGCCGTGGGCGGCCGTCGTGTTCAGACCCTGGATGTAGTACAGCGACAGCGGCGGGTTGATCAGGAAACCGAGCATGCCGGCGCCGACCAGGTTCCAGAACGCCACCGCGACGAAGAACAGGATCGCCCAGCGGTAGCGCGCGACCCACGGTGCGGCCTTGCTGTGACGGTAGTTTTCGAGGGCCTCGAAGCCGACCAGCGCCAGCGGCACGACCTCGAGCGCGGAGAACATCGCACCGATCGCGATCACCGAGGTCGGCGTGCCGGCGAAATACAGATGGTGCAGCGTGCCGAGGATGCCGCCGGTCAGGAACACGAAGGTCGTGAACAGCACCGCGACGTTGGCGAGGCGGGCGCGGATCAGGCCCATGCGGGTGAAGAGGAGCGCGATCACCGCGGTCGCGAAGACCTCGAAGAAGCCCTCGACCCACAGGTGCACCAGCCACCAGCGCCAGTAGGTCACCATCGACAGATGGGTGTTCTTGCCCCACATCAGTCCGGTGGCGTAGAAGAGGCCGATCGCCACCGTCGACAGGAACAGGATGGTCACCAGCGGACGGCTCTCGGACGGCGTGCGCAGTGCCGGCCACAGCGCGCGGCCGACCAGCGCGAGCCAGATCAGCAGGCCTGCGAACAGCATGATCTGCCACATGCGCCCGAGGTCGACGTACTCCCAGCCCTGATGGCCGATCCAGAAGTTCGCGTCGAGGCCGAAGTGCTGATGCACGCCCATCCAGGTGCCGGCGAGCGAGCCGACCACGACGACCAGCAGCGCCCCGTACAGCACATCGACGCCGAGGCGCTGGAAGCGCGGCTCGTAGCCGGTGATCGCCGGTGCGATGTAGAGCCCGGTGGCGAGCCAGGCGGTGGCGATCCAGAACACCGCGAGCTGCGTGTGCCAGGTGCGCGCGACCGCGTAGGGCAGGTACTCGGACAGCGGGAAGCCGTAGAAATCATGGCCTTCGACGGCGTAGTGCGCGGTGATCGCGCCGAGCGTCATCTGCGCGAGGAAGAGCGCGACGACGGTGTAGAAGTATTTCGCGGTGGCGCGTTGCGACGGCGTCGGCTTGCCGGCGAGCAGCGGGTCGGTGGCCGGCGCCTGCTCGAGCTCGCCATGCTCGCGGGTGGCGGCGTAATACCACACCAGCGCGCCGATCGCGCCGATCAGCAGCACGATGCTCGCCATCGACCACATCGCCATGCCGGTCGTCGGCGTGTTGCCGATGAGCGGCTCGTGCGGCCAGTTGCTGGTGTAGGTGATATCGCTGTCCGGGCGCTCGGTGCCGGCCGCCCAAGCGGTCCAGAAGAAGAACGCCGGCATCAGCTCGCGGTGCTCGAGGCTGGGCACGGCGTTGTTCGCGATCGCATACTGCTCGCGCAGCGTGGCCAGCTCTTCGCCGTTGCCAAAGAGCTCGCGGTAATGCGCGGCGACCTCGCGGATCGCGGCCGCGCGGTCGGCCGACACCGTGATCGTGCCGCTGGCCGCGTCGTAGGTGTTGGCGCGGATCTCGCGCTCGAGCCGTGCCAGCAGCGCCGCGCGCGCCTCGTTGCCGAGGCCGTCGAAGGCGACGCCGTGGTCGCGCTGCGCCCACATCTCGAGCAGCGCGACGGCCTCGCGATGCAGCCAGTCGGCGGTCCAGTCCGGCGCGATGTAGGCACCGTGCCCCCAGATCGAGCCGAGCTGCTGGCCGCCGGTGGTCTGCCACACCTGCCGGCCGCGCTGCATGTCATCGCGGGTGAACAGCGTGTCGCCGTCGGCGCTCACCACCTGCTCGGGCATCGGCGGCGCCTGGCGATAGATTTCGCCGCCTATCCAGCCCAGCGTGCCGAACGACAGCACGCACATTATTCCCAGTATCCACCATAGTCGTTTGATCGCGTTCATCGTGGTTGCCTCGGTTTGGGTTGTGGCCCGCCGTACACCGGCTGGTGTCGCGAAAGGCCGCGGAAATTTCGAAGATGTATTTTATGTACATCTTTAAAAGAAGTAAACAAGATGATTGTTATGTTGTCGCAGTTTCGGGGCGCGCGCCCCGGGGTCATGCTCAGTTGCCAGGGTGAGCGGATGCGGCGTCGGCGTGGCTGCGGTGCGGTGCGGTGCGGTGCGGTGCGATGCTATCCTGGCCGGTCGCGACCAAGTTTCGTGGCTGGGGTGCCGGCGGCCGCATAAATGTGAGTGATATACTTCTTTATCCACCGGCCGGCGGGCCTATCCTTCCCGCCGGGACCCGAAATCCCGACACCGGAGCCTTGGCGCACCACGGCGATGCACATCACCCGCTATTCCGATTACTCGATTCGCGTGCTCATGCATCTGGGGCTGAAAGGCGAGGAGCTCTCTACGATCCAGGAGATCTCGGAGAGCTACCAGATCTCGCGCAACCACCTCATGAAAGTGGTCTACGACCTGGGGCGGCGCGGCTATATCGAGACGCTGCGCGGCAAGAACGGCGGCATTCGCCTGCGCCGCCGCCCCGAGGACATCAACCTCGGGGCGCTGGTGCGCGAGACCGAGCAGGATCTGGCGGTCGCCGAGTGCTTCGGCAGCGGCAACCAGTGCCTGATCACGCCGGCCTGCGTGCTGAAGTCGGTGTTCGGCGAGGCCTTGGCGGCTTTCTTCAAGGTGCTCGACGGCACCACGCTCGCCGATCTGCTGCCGGCCGAGCGTCGCCCGCAGCTCGCGCGGCTGCTGCGTATCGATCCGGCCTTGTCGACGGACGCGCGGGCCTAGCGCGCTCGCGGCGACGGCCGCATCGCCGGCAACCGGACCGGCTCCGGCCGCGCAGCTTACGCGGACGCCGCGTAGAAGCGCTCGCGCAGCTCGATCAGGTATTCGGTCAGCGTGTCCTCGGCGAGGCCGAGCTCGTGCAGCACCTCGTGGCCGAGCGCGGACCAGTTCGGATTGTCGCTGCCGCAGAGATCGTGGTGGGCGTGGCGGGCGAGCTGCAGGATCGCGACGACGGTGCGCACGGCGCCGAGCTCGTCGCGCGGGATCTCGTTCTTGTGCAGGATGGCCTGCGCAATGAAGTCGGGCAGCTTCCAGTGACGCCCCACCAGGTAGCCGATGCTGCAGTGATCGACGTTGAAGCGCGCGTCTTCTTCGCGCAGGCTCGGGGCGTCGAGGCGGCGGTCGAGGATCAGCGTCTCGCAGTAGTCGGGAAAGCGCTGCATCAGCACCGGCACGCCGCACTCGAGGAAGATTCCGGCAAGATAGGCCTGGTCCGGGAACACGTTGCACACCGACACCCGATCCTTGGCAATCAGGGATGCCAATAACGCCATTTCGCGCGAGCGCGTCCAGAACAGCTCGTATGCCTTTCGGTTGGCGTCGGAGATGCTCGTCGAGAGTGCGACGGCGCGTGCGAGATTGAGCACGTGCTGCGAGCCGAGCTTCAGGATCGCCTGCTCGAGCGTGTCGGGCGCGCGGCTTCCGTACAGCAGCCCGCTGCGCGCGACGCGAAACAGCATCGCCGCAAGCCCCGCGTCCTGACTGATGGTTGCGGCCACCGTGCGGGGGCTGTGGTTGTCGTCGTCGAGCACCTGCTCGAGCCGCATCAGCACCTTGGGCTGCGGCGGAATGCGAATGCCGCGTTCGATGATGTGGCGCTGGGTCTGCTGGTCGATGGTCGCTTGCATGGCGGGGTCGGGCGGTGATGCGTAGGACAGGACCGAATTGTCCGCCCATCTGGTGCACTGCGCAAGCGTCTGGAATATTCATGGCATTTGTGCCAAAAACCTTCCTTGCGCCCCTTCTGCCCGGTGCTGGACCGGCCGTGCGCGCCGGCACGCGCCGTGGCACAATCGAGGCGCTGCCGACGCGAAAGCCCAGTCACCAGGAGGTGCCGAGCCGTGGCCATACGTGAAATCCTCCGCATGGGCGATCGCCGCCTTCTCGAGCCCGCCGCACCCGTCACCGCTTTCGCGACGCCGGAGCTCGACGCGCTGATCGCCGACATGTTCGACACCATGTGCGCCGCCGGCGGTGTCGGGCTGGCGGCGCCGCAGGTCGGCGTCGGCCTGCAGGTCGTGATCTTCGGCTTCGAACACAGCACGCGCTACCCGGACGCACCGCCGGTGCCGCAGACGGTGCTGATCAATCCGCGCATCACGCCGCTCGGCGACGACGAGGAGGACGGCTGGGAGGGCTGCCTGTCGGTGCCGGGGCTGCGCGGAGTCGTGCCGCGCTGGCGGCGCATCCGCTACCAGGGCTTCGACCCGGGCGGCACGGCGATCGACCGCAGCGTCGACGGCTTCCACGCACGCGTCGTGCAGCACGAGTGCGACCACCTCGTCGGCAAGCTCTTTCCGATGCGCGTGCGCGACTTCACGCGCTTCGGCTTCACCGACGTGCTGTTTCCCGATATCTGAGCGCTGTGTCCGCGTCGCTCGGGCGCAGGCGCGATGCGAGCCGCGCGCTGGTGACCGCATCGCGCCGGATAGCGATCGCCGCCCGCTTGCGCGATGCGCGGCGACTGCGATACTTTTTCGCATGGTCACGGCGACCTTCCGCTTCTACGAGGAGCTCAACGACTTCCTCGCGCCCGAGCGACGCGGCCGCGCGTTCTCGCTGCCGTGCGCGCGCGCGGCCACCACCAAGCACATGATCGAGGTCTGCGGCGTGCCGCACACCGAGGTCGAACTGGTGCTGGTCAATGGCGAATCGGTCGGCTTCGACCGAGTGCTGCACGATGGCGACCGGGTGTCGGTGTACCCGAAGTTCGAGGCGCTCGACATCACGCCGCTGCTGCGCGTGCGGGCGCAGCCGCTGCGCGAGACGCGCTTCGTCGCCGACGCCCATCTGGGCGGGCTCGCTCACCTGCTGCGCATGAGCGGCTTCGACACCCTCTACGACAACGGCTTCGATGACGCCGAGATCGTCGCGCTCGCCGCGCGCGACGGGCGCATCGTGCTCACGCGCGACCGCGAGCTGCTCAAGCGCCGCGACGTCACGCACGGCTGCTACGTGCGGGCGCAGAAGTCCGCCGCCCAGCTGCAGGAGATCTTCGACCGGCTCGACCTCGTGCGCGACATGCGCCCGTTCACGCTGTGCCTGTACTGCAACACGCCGCTGCGCGCACTGGACGCCACGCTCGCGCGCGAGCGCGTGCCGCCGCGGGTGGCGGCGTGCCATACGCGCTTCAGCACCTGCGATCGCTGCCGGCGCGTGTTCTGGGAGGGCTCGCACTGGCGGCGCATGCGCGCCTTGCTCGACGCGCTGGCCGGAGTATCCGGGAAGTAGCCGGCGCCGCGTTCAGCTCTTCTTCGACGTCTTCGCGAAGAACTCGGTCATCTGCGGTTCGACCTCCTCGCTCTGGCATTTCGGGCAGCGGTGACGCTCCTTCTGGTGCTGCTCGAGGTGTTCGACGATGTCGAAGACCTCGCCGCACTTGCGGCAGCGATATTCGTAGGTCGGCATGGTGGTCCCCTCCGGATCGCGATGGCGGGCCGCCGATCGGCGCGCGTCGGTTTGACCCGGGCCGTGCTCACCGAGTTCGGGGCAGACCGCTCGCCGCGCCGGACGCGGCGAAGCCGAGCGCACCGATGCCGGGCAGCTTCAGCGTCGGCGGCCACGGTGCGATGCCGGCGCTGAGCCCGAGCAGATTGAGCTCGAAGCCTTCCTCGGGGGCGATGGTGATGCCCAGCAGCCCGCCCAGCGACACCTGCACGCCGGCGCCCGACGGGGCGCGTGCGATGATCGCGCCGCCCGGCAGATAGTCCTTGCCGATCGCGGTGGGCGGCAGGTGCAGCTTGAGCTCGGGCACGGCGCGGCCCAGGTGGGCGATGAAGGTGTTGCTGTTTGGGCCGGGCCAGATGCGGTATTCGTGATTGTGCGGATACGCGGCGGCCGCGGCATGCAGGCGGGCGATCAGCGCGTCGACCTCGGCGCCGCCGCGCAGCGCACGAATCAGCGTCGGCGGGCTGCCGAACCAGTGGCCGTCGGGCACGCCCGGTGCCACCCGCACCGCCGGTGCGCCGCGTGCGACGCCGAATCCCATCACTTCGAAGCGCGTGTAGGCCGATGCGCGCTGCGGTTTCGCGGCGATCCAGCTGTGCACGCCGAAGGCACCGCGCCAGCGGAACGCGCGTGCGACGTAGACGTGGATGATGGCCTCGTCGGTGCGCGCCGGGTCGGGGGCGATGCCGGTGCTGTCGCGGCGCGCGGTGCGCCAGTCGGTCGCGCGCGGCCCGTCGCTGTAGTGGGTGCTCACCGCGTAGGCGAGCGGCAGCACGAACACCGCCACGATGGCTGCCAGCACGAACAGTGCGCGGCGGGCCGGGGAGGAACGGAGCCGGGTCGTCGTCTTCATGCAGTCTCGTCCGTCGCATCGTCGAGCCACTGCGCTTCCCAGCGGGCGAGCTCGGGCAGGTGACGCGCGAGATCGGCGCGCACGGCGTCGTCGAGTGCGGCGAAGTGTGCACGCAGCGCCTCGTCCGCGGCGCTTGGAAACAGCGGTTCGAGCTCTACGATCAGCGCGCCGGCGGGCTGGTTCCCGCGCCCCGGCAGCCCCGCTCCGGCGATCTCGAGCCGTCGCGGGCCTGCGCCACCCGCCTCGAGCACGACCGTGTGGCGGCTGCCGCCCGGCAGCGGCACGTGCAGCACCCCGCCGGCGAGCAGACGCAGCGCGCTGACGGGGCGCTTGACGATCAGGTCGCGGCCGCTGCGTGCGAACAGCGGGTGCGGTGCGAGCCGAATCGCAAGCCGCAGGTCTCCGGGTCGCCCGCCCGGCGTGGCGGACGGCTCGCCTTCGCCGGCCAGGCGCAGCTCGTCGCCGTCGAGCAGGCCGGGCGGGAAGCGCACCGATATGCTGCGCACGCGCCGCACCCGGCCGCTGCCGGCGCACGCCGGGCACGCCTCGGTGCGCCGATAGCCCTGGCCGTCGCAATGATGGCATGGGGTCAGGCCGCCGCTGCTGCGCAGCCGCCCGGAGCCGTGGCAGGCCGTGCACAGGCGCGAGTGGTCGAGCGCGATTTCGCCGGTGCCGTCGCATGCGTCGCAGGCGCATTCGTGCACCCGCTCGACGACTCGGGTGCCGCCGCGACAGGCCTCGTCGAGCGTCAGTGTCAGCGTCTGCCGGCGGTCGGCGCCGCGGGTGTCGTGAGCGTCCGGCTCGGCCGATGGCGGCGCGTCGTCTGCCGTCGCGTCGCCGGCGATCAATGCGTCGTGGGCCGCGCGCAGCAGCTTGAAGTGCTCGAGGGCAGACGGGTCCGGGTTGCGGTCCGGATGCCAGCGCATGGCCAGGCGCCGGAAGGCGCGCTTGATCTCGCGCGGGTCGGCGCCCGGCGCGAGGCCGAGCAGCGCGTGGGCGTCGACGGCGTTCATGGTGCGCAGCGCGGCATGCGGCGGGCCGGCGGCAGAAGAAAACGGTGCGGTGGGGCGGTGCGGACGGACATCGGTGTCGGGCGCTGCGGCTGGGCCGATAGCTTAACCGAGCGGCCCGCCCTCGCGCACGGCGATCGACCCGCCGCGGGGCCCCTGCGTCGTTTCGCCGGTGCCCGGCCAGGTAGGCGCACGGGATCGTTCGCGGGCGCCGCCGCCGGCGGGCTCAGGTCCAGTGCGACGGCCAGGTCTTCGCGAAGTACGGCAGGGCCTCGACGCGCTGCATCCACGCGCCGAGCTGCGGGCCGATATGGGCACGGAGGTCGAGCCCCGGGGCGCGCCTTTCGATGCGCAGTGCGAGCGCGATGAGCGGGTACAGCGTGAAGTCGGCCGCCGACAGTTCGCCCGCCAGCCCGTCGCCGAGGATCATCGTCTCCCACAGCCTGAGCTCGCGCACGAACGCGGTGCGCGCGCGTGCGATCGCGGCCTCGCCGCGCGCCTGCGGCTCGCTGTAGAGGATGCCTTCGACCAGGATCTCGAGCGCATTGGCCGCGTACTGATCGGCCTCGCGCACCATGCGCCGGATCAGCGCGCGCTGGCCGAGGTCGCCGGGAAACAGCCACGGCGGCTCGTCGTAGCGCTCGTCGAGGTACTCGACGATGGCGGCCGACTCGTACAGCGCGAAGCCGTCGTCGACGATCGCCGGCACGCGCTGGCGCGGGTTGATCGCGGTGAACTCGGGCTGCTTGAGGTCGCCTGCCGAGAACGACAGGGTCCTGAGCTCGAAGGCGATGCCCTTGTGCTCGAGCGCGAGCCACACCCGCCATCCGTAGGGCGAGCCCGCGCCGTGATACAGCGTCAGCGCCATCGCGACCTCCCGCACCGTTGCCGCTCCAGGTTCGTTCTAGCCGCGGGCGCAGCGGTGCGCAAGCCGGCGCGGAGGCACCGGCTGCACGGATGGCGGGCTAGTCGTCGACCATGAACAGGAACACGCCGGTGATCTCGGGCAGCTCGATGCGCAGCCGCCACTGGCCCGGATGGGGCAGCGCCGCGCTCGCGGCGTAGGCGCCCGCACCGGTGCGGGTGATGCGCGGATAAAGCGGTGCGAGCTCGCCCTCGGGCATGTCGAGCGCAAGCCGGAAGTCCAGCGTGGCCGCTGCCGGCTGGCCGGTCGGGCCGATCAGGTCGAGCTCGAAGCGCACCCGCCGCTCGGCGTCGAGCGTCATGCGCCCGCGAACGTCCCAGATGTTCGCGGTGCCGCGGAACACCAGCCCGCCGCGCTCGGCCCCGGGGCCCGGCGCGATCGGGCCGACCGCGTTCAGGCGCGCCTCTTCCTGCACGAAGAACACCATCGCCACGAAGCCGGCCACGAGCAGCAGGAACAGCGCGCCGACCGAGATTGCGACCATGCGCACGCCGCGGCTCGCATCGGCGGGGGTGGGCGCGTCGTGCGCGGGCGGACGGGAATCGGGTCGGCTCATCGGAACAGCTCCAGCGTCGTCGAATGCAGTGCGGGTCGGGTCGGATGCCGCGGATGCGCGCCGCGTGCGTCGCGCAGGGCGTCGGCGCGCATGATAACCGCGGCGGGCCGCACGCCCAAGCCGGTGCGGCGGCCGGTGCGGCCATCCCGCTGCTCTACAATGGGATGGCACGCCGCGGCCGCCCTCCGCCACGGCGCGAACCGAATCGAGGACGCATCGATGCCCGATCACCAGCAGCTCGTCAATCGCCTGCGGCGTCCGGCCGCCTACCCGCACCCGGTCGCGCAGGTCGCGTGCATCGAGACGCACATCTCGTGGGTGCTGCTCGCCGGCGACTACGCGTACAAGCTCAAGAAGCCGCTCGACCTCGGCTTTCTCGATTTCAGCACGGCGGCGCTGCGCCATGCCGCCTGCCGCGACGAGGTGCGCCTGAACCGGCGTACCGCACCGCAGCTCTACCTCGACGTCGTCACCATCAACGGCCCGGTCGAGGCGCCGACCATCGGCGGCCACGGCGAAGTCCTCGACCATGCGGTGCGCATGCGACGTTTCGACCAGGCGGGGCTGTTCGCGAACCTGCTCGCGGCCGGGCGGTTGAGTCCGTCGCTGATCGACGCGGTCGCGCAGCACGTCGCCGCGTTTCACGCCGCCGCCGACGTCGCCGATGCGGCCGCGGGCTTCGGCACGGCCGATGCGGTGCATTTTCCGGTGCGCCAGAACTTCGACCAGATCCGCGTGCGCATCGACGATGCGGCGCTGCGTGCCCGCCTCGAACGGCTCGCGCAGTGGAGCGAGGCGCAGTTCACCCGTCTCGCCGCGGTGTTCGGCCGACGCCTCGCCGACGCCCGGGTGCGTGAGTGCCATGGCGACCTGCACCTGGGCAACCTGGTGCTGCTCGACGGCGCGCCGCACCTCTTCGACGCGATCGAGTTCAGCGCGTCGCTGCGCTGGATCGACGTCATCGCCGATGTCGCGTTCCTGGTGATGGACCTCGAGGCGCGCGAGCGCAGTGATCTCGCCCACCGCTTCCTGAACGCCTACCTCGAACGCAGCGGCGATTACGACGGCTTGCACGTGCTCGACTATTACCTCGTCTACCGCGCGATGGTGCGCGCCAAGGTCGCCGCGATCCGCCTCGCGCAGGTCGACGGCGACGAGCGCGCCGAGTGCCTCGCGCAGCTCGAGACCTATGTCGCGCTCGCCGAGCGTCATGCGCAGCCGGTGCGTGCGGCACTGCTGATCGCTTGCGGCGTGTCGGGGTCGGGCAAGACCAGCGCGTCGCAGGCCCTCGTCGAGGCAAGAGGCGTCATTCGCGTGCGCTCGGACGTCGAGCGCAAGCGCCTCGTCGGGCTCGCGCCCGAGGCGCGCAGCGGTGCGGCGCTCGGCACCGGCCTGTACGACGCCGAAGCCGGCCGGCGCACCTACGCGCGGCTGGCCGAGCTCGCCGCGACGGTTCTGGCGGCGCGGCCGGTGCTCGTCGATGCGACCTTTCTGAAGCGCGCGCAGCGCGATGCGTTCCGGCGGCTCGCCCGCGAGCACGGCGTGCCGTTCGTGATCCTCGCGTTCGAAGCGCCGCCCGCGGTGCTGCGCGAACGCGTGCGCCGACGGGCCGCCGCGGGCACCGATGCGTCCGAGGCCGACCTCGCGGTGCTCGACGCGCAGCTCGCCGACCGCGAGCCGCTCACCGGCGACGAGACGGGCTGCGCGCTCGTCGTCGCGACCGAGCCGCAGGCCGACTGGGCAGCGCTGCTGCCGCGCCTCGATCTCATGCTGGCGGCCGGCGCGTCACCTCGAGGCCGTGCACGCTGAAGAGCGCGTCGCGATCGCACCACACGCGCAAGGTTTCGAAGCCGGCCTCGGCGGCCAGCGCGCCGAACCCGGCGGCGTCGTACTTGTACGAGTTCTCGGTGTGGATGTCGTCGCCGGCGCGAAAGTCGAAGCGCGTCTCGCCGATGCGCACGGTCTGGGCGCGGGTCGCGACGAGATGCATCTCGATGCGCCCGGCCGCCGCGTTGTAGAACGCGCGATGGCGGAAGCCGTCCGGGTCGATGTCGGCACCGAGCTCGTCGCGCAGGCGCACCAGCACGTTGCGGTTGAACTGCGCGGTGACGCCCTGGGCGTCGTCGTAGGCGGCCTCGAGGCGCGCGACGTCCTTCTTGAGATCGACGCCGATCAGCAGGCGCCCGCCGGTGCCGAGCAGGGTGGCGACGCCGCGCAGCAGCGCGACGGCCTGTGCCGGCTCGAAATTGCCGATGCTCGAACCCGGATAGAAGGCCGCGCGACGCAAGTGGGCGAGCGCCGCCGGCAGCGTGAACGGACGCGTGTAGTCGGCGCACAGCGCATGCACGGCCATGTCCGGGTGGGCCGCGGCGGTCGCGCGCGCCGAGCGCCACAGATGCTCGCGCGAGATGTCGATCGGCACATAGGCGCGCGGGCGCAGCGCGTCGAGCAGCACCTGGATTTTCACGTCGCTGCCGCTGCCGAGCTCGACGAGCACGCAGTCGTCGCCGAGCAGCGCCGCGATCTCGGCGCCGTGCTCGCGCAGCAGCGCGATCTCGGTGCGCGTCGGGTAGTACTCGGGCAGCCGCGTGATCGCGTCGAAGAGCTGCGAGCCGCGCGCGTCGTAGAAGAACTTCGGCGACAGCCGGCGTGGCCGGGCTGCGAGGCCGGCGAGCACGGCGGCGCGGAAGTCGTCCGGCGGCGGGGCGAGATCGTGAAGATGCAGGTTCGGCGGGGCGCTCACGCCGCGTCCTCCGCAAGGCGCAGGCCCTGGAACTGCCAGCGCTCGTGCGGATAGAAGAAGTTGCGGTAGGTCGCCCGCAGGTGGTCGGCCGGCGTCACGCACGAGCCGCCGCGCAGCACCATCTGGTTGCACATGAACTTGCCGTTGTACTCGCCGAGGGCGCCCGGCGCGACGCGAAAGCCCGGGTAGGGCAGGTAGGCCGAGGCGGTGTGCTCCCACACGTCGCCGTAGAGCTGCTCGAGCGCGGCACCGCTGCCGGCGGGCGTGCCGTCGTCGTCGGCCGCACCGTCGCCGCCGTCGTCGCCGCCGGCGCGTGGCGCCGCGGCGGTTGCGGCAGGCGTGCCGGCTGAGCCGGCGGCGCCGATCGCCGACGCGAGCAGCCCGCGCTCGCGCAGATTGCCGGCCACCGGCATGCCGGCCGCGGCGACCTCCCATTCGGCCTCGGTCGGCAGCCGGCGGCCGGCCCAGGCCGCATACGCATCGGCCTCGTAGTAGCTGACGTGGCACACCGGCTCCTCGGGGTTCAGGCGGCGCATGCCGGCGAGCGTGAAATGCCACCACTCGCCGCCGATGCGCTCCCAGTAGAGCGGGCTCGCCCAGCCGGCGGCACGCACCTGCGCCCAGCCGTCGGCGAGCCACAGCGCCGGGTTGGCATAGCCGCCCGATTCCATGAAGACGAGGTATTCGCCGTTGGTGACCGGGCGCGACGCGAGCCGGAACGGTTCGAGATACACGCGGTGGCGCGGCCGTTCGTTGTCGTACGCGAAGGCGTCGCCGGCGTGGCCGATTTGACACACGCCGGCGTGGAACTCGCGCCACCCGAGCGCCGCGCGCGCACCGGCCGGGGGCGCCGCGAGGTCGGTGCGGTAGGCCGGGCGCAGCGGATTCGCGGCGAGGTTGCGCTTGAGGTCGGTCAGCAGCAGCTCCTGGTGCTGCTGCTCGTGATTCAGGCCGATCACGACGCGCTCGAGGATCTCCGGCCACGGGCGGTCGCGCCGCTCGCCGAGCAGCGCGAGCATGTGCTCATCGACGTGGGCGCGGTAGCGGTAGACCTCCTCGACCGTCGGGCGCGACAGGAAGCCGCGCGCGTCGCGCGGATGGAAGGCGCCGACCTCTTCGTAGTACGAGTTGAACAGCGTGCGGTAGGCCGGATCGAACTCCGCATAGCCGGGCAGGTATTCGCGCAGGATGAAGGTCTCGAAGAACCAGCTGACGTGGGCGAGATGCCATTTCGCCGGGCTCGCCTCGGCCACGGTCTGGATGACGTAGTCCTCGACGCGCAGCGGCAGGCACAGCGCCTCGCTGTCGCCGCGGATGCGCCGGTAGGCGTGCGGCCAGCCCTTGTGCGGGTCGTCCGGATCGAGCCGCTCGGGCGCGATCGCCTCGGTGTGCGTGCGCAGATGCTTCATGGCGTGGCCTCCGCTTGCGACATCGACACTGCATTGTCGGGCGAAAACGCGGCCGATTCAAATTCCGGCCGCTTGGGGGCGGCATGCCGGACGCTTCAACTCGGGCGGCGTGCGGTGTCGAGCGCGCGCACGTCGGCGAGCGTCGTTGCCCCGCACAAGGCCATGCCGCGATCGAGATCGTCGCGCAGCGACGCGAGCACCGCGGCGACGCCGCACTCGCCGGCGGCGGCGAGTCCGTACAGCGTCGCACGGCCGAGCAGCACGGCGTCGGCGCCGAGCGCGAGCAGCTTGAGCGCGTCCTCGCCGCGGCGCACGCCACCGTCGGCGAGCACGGTGATGCGCCCGCCGACCGCGTCAACGATCGCCGGCAGCACGTCGGCCGGCGCCGGACTCGCGTCGAGCTGGCGCCCGCCGTGGTTCGACACGACGACGCCGTCCGCACCGCAGTCGAGCGCGCGGCGCGCATCGTCGGCATGCAGAATGCCCTTGACGACGAGCGTGCGCGGCCAGCGCGCGCGCAGCCGCACGAGATCGTCCCAGCAGAAGCTCGCGTCCATGTTGCGCGCGAGCAGGCCTGCCTGGCGCTGCGGATCGGCCTCGCCGAGTGCCGCGGCGAGGCTCGCGAACGGCGGAACGCCATCGCGCATCTGCAGCAGCCAGCGCGGATGGCAGGCGAGGTCGGCGACGAGCCGCGGCGACCAGCGCAGCGGCAGCGCGAAGCCGTTGCGCCGGTCGCGCAGCCGCTTGCCGCCCACCGGCACGTCGACGGTCAGCACCAGCACCGGGCAGCCGGCCTCGTCGGCAAACGTGACCAGGCGCTCGGCGAGCGTGCGCTCGGTGACGTAGAGCTGGAACCACGGCGGCGTGCCGGTGGCCCGCGCGACCGCGTCGATGGTCGCGTTGGCGGCCGTCGACAGTGCGAACGGGATGCCCGCCGCGGCGGCGGCGCGCGCGAGCAGCACGTCGCCGTCGCGGTGGACCAGGCCGTTGCAGCCGGTCGGGGCGATCACGAACGGCAGCGCGCTGCGCCTGCCGAACAGCGTTGCCGCGGGATCGCGGCGCGAGACGTCGCGCAGCACGCGCGGCACCAGCGCGACCGCGTCGAGTGCGCGGCGGTTCGCGGCGAGTGCGAGCTCGGCCTCGGCGCCACCGTCGACGTAGTCGAACACCGCGCGCGGCAGCCGCGCCCGCGGCGCCCTCAGGCGAGGAAGCCGCCCCAGAAACTGGCGCCGCAGCCGCGACGACGACGGCGGCGCGCAAAGATATCCTCGT
>DAOMOP010000095.1:839-14717 GCA_035444405.1 Rhodocyclaceae bacterium | reverse complement strand
GAAGCAGTCGCGCGTGCGCGAGTAGCGGTGCGGCTGGAACGCCAGCACCAGGCGACGACCCGGAAACGCACCACGCGCCGCGGCGATCGTGGCCGCCATCTCGACCGGGTGGTGGCCGTAGTCGTCGATCAGCGTGAAGCTGCCCTGCGCGATGCCGTCTTCGCCGCGCCGGGCAATCTCGCCGTAGCGCTGGAAGCGCCGCCCCACCCCCTTGAACTCGGCGAGCGCCTTGACGATCGCCGCGTCGGCGACCTGCAGCTCGCTCGCCACCGCGATCGCCGCGAGCGCATTGCGCACGTTGTGCAGGCCGGGCAGGTTGAGCGCGATCGGCAGCCGCGTGATCGAGCCGTTCACGCGCACCGCATCGAACAGCATGCGCCCGCCTTCCGCGCGGATGTTCTCGGCGCGGATGCTGGCGCTCTCCGACACGCCGAAGCGCACGATCTGCTTCGACACCAGCGGCATGATCGAGCGCACGTGCGGATCGTCCTCGCACAGCACCGCGACGCCGTAGAAGGGCAGGTGCTGCAGGAAGTCGACGAAGGCCTGCTTGAGGCGCGCGAAGTCGTGCCCGTAAGTGTCCATGTGGTCGGCGTCGATGTTCGTGACCACCGCGATCACCGGCGTGAGCAGCAGAAACGAGGCGTCGGATTCGTCGGCTTCGGCGACCAGGAAATCGCCGGTACCGAGCCGCGCGTTCGCCCCGGCGGCGTTCAACCGACCGCCGATCACGAAGGTCGGGTCGAGCCCGCCCTCGGCGAGGATGCTCGTGACCAGCGAGGTCGTCGTCGTTTTGCCGTGCGTGCCGGCGATCGCGATGCCCTGCTTGAGGCGCATCAGCTCGGCGAGCATCTGTGCGCGCGGCACCACCGGGATGCGGCGCGCGCGCGCGGCCAGTACCTCGGGATTGTCGGGGCGCACCGCGGTCGACGTCACCACCGCGTCGGCGGCATCGACGTTGTCGGCGGCATGCCCGAGCACGACCTTTGCGCCGAGCGCGCGCAGCCGCGCCGTCGCCGCGCTCTCGACGAGGTCCGAGCCGCTGACGGCGTAGCCGAGGTTGAGCAGCACCTCGGCGATGCCGCTCATGCCGGCGCCGCCGATGCCGACGAAGTGCAGACGCTTGACCTTGTGCTTCATCGCGGCTCTCCTCCTGCCAGCGCCATGCATTCGCGGGCCACCTCGGCCGCCGCGTCGGGCCGCGCGAGCGCGCGCGCCTTTTCGGCCATCTCGAGCAGACGCGCGCGGTCGAGCTCGACCAGAAGCTGCGCGAGGCGCGGCGCATCGAGCTCGTGCTGCGGCACCAGCAGCGCGGCGCCGCGCTCGGCGAGAAAGCGCGCATTGGCGGTCTGATGATCGTCCACGGCGTGCGGGAACGGCACCAGAATGCTCGCCACCCCGGCCGCCGCGAGTTCGGCGACGGTCAGCGCCCCGGCGCGGCAGACGACCAGGTCGGCCTCGGCATAGCGCGCGGCCATGTCGTCGATGAACGGCACGAGCTCGCCGGCGACACCGGCCGCCGCGTAGGCGGCGCGCAGCGCGTCGAGATGCTTCGCACCGGCCTGATGCACGACCTGCGGGCGGCTGGCCGCCTCGATCGTGGCGAGCGCCTTCGGCACCACCTCGTTCAGCACCGCCGCGCCGAGGCTGCCGCCGACCACGAGCAGGCGCAGCGGCCCGCGGCGCCCGCCGAAGCGCGCGGCCGGAGCGACCAGCGCGGCGATCTCCGCGCGCACCGGATTGCCGACCCAGCGCCCCTTCTTCAGCACGTCCGGAAAGCCGGTCAGCACGCGGTCGGCCACGCTCGCGAGCACGCGGTTGGCGAGCCCGGCGACCGAATTCTGCTCGTGCAGCACCAGCGGCCGGCCGGCCAGCACGGCCATCATCCCGCCCGGGAAGCTCACGTAGCCGCCCATGCCGAGCACGACGTCGGGCCGGATGCGGCGCAGCGCGGCGAGCGCCTGCCAGAAGCCGCGCAGCAGGTTGAACGGCAGCAGCGCGGCGCGCAGCGGCCCCTTGCCACGCAGCGCCGCGAAGCGTATCCATGCCGTCTCGTAGCCGCGCTGCGGGACGATGCCCGCCTCCATGCCGTCGGCGTTACCCATCCAGACGATGCGCCAGCCGCGCGCGCGCAGCGCTTCGGCCACCGCGATGCCCGGGAAGATGTGCCCGCCGGTCCCGCCGGCCATCACCAGCAGCGTCTTCACGCGTGCGCCCCCCGCTTCATCTGGCGCACTTCCCAGTCGACGCGCAGCAACAGGCCGAGCGCGACACAGTTGGCGACGAGCGCCGAGCCGCCGAAGCTCATCAGCGGCAGCGTGAGCCCCTTGGTCGGCAGCAGGCCCATGTTCACGCCCATGTTGATGAAGGACTGCACGCCCAGCCACAGGCCGATGCCCATCGCGACGAGACCGGAGAAATAGCGTTCCAGATTGATCGCTTCACGCCCGATCGCGAAGGCCCGCTGGATCATCAACGCGAACAGCACGACCACGGTCAGCACGCCGACGAAGCCGAGCTCCTCGGCAATCACCGCGAGCAGGAAATCGGTGTGCGCCTCGGGCAGGTAGAAGAGCTTCTCGACGCTCGCCCCCAGGCCGACACCGAACCACTCGCCGCGACCGAACGCGATCAGCGCATGCGAGAGCTGGTAGCCCTTGCCGAACGGGTCCTGCCACGGATCCATGAAACCGAAGATGCGGTCGCGCCGATACGGCGACAGCCAGATCAGCAGCATGAAGCCGATCACGGCGACGGTGGCGAGCAGCGCAAACACCCGCACGTTGATGCCGCCGAGAAAGAGCACGCCGAAGGCGATCGCACAGATCACGACGAAGGCGCCGAAATCGGGCTCGCGCAGCAACAGGAAGCCGACGAACAGGATCATTCCCGCCATCGGCAGAAAGCCGCGCCGGAAGCTGCGCATGTCGGGGAGCTTGCGCACCGTGTAGTCGGCCGCGTAGAGCGCGACGAACACCTTCATCAGCTCGGACGGTTGCAGGTTCAGCGGACCGAGCGGAATCCAGCGCTGCGCGCCGTTGACCTCGCGCCCGACACCGGGCACCAGCACGACGATCAGCAAGGCCACGCCGAGCAGGAACAGCCACGGTGCGAAGCGCTGCCACTGACGCATCGAGAACTGGAACGCGAGCAGACCGGCGCCGACGCCGACGGCGAGGAAGAGCGCGTGGCGCAGCAGGAAGAAGTGTGGCTGATGACCGGTGAAGCGGCTGCCCTCGGCGATCGCGATCGACGACGAATACACCATCACGAGGCCGAGCAGCAGCAGCGCGGCAGCCGGCCAGATGACGAGTGGATCGAGCTCGCGCGCCGGCGCCGGTGGGCGGATCAGGCGACTGACCGCGCGGCTGGTCTCGCCGCCGTCGGGACTGCGGGAGCTCCGGAACAGGCCGGACAGCGTGTTGCCCAGGCTCATGCCGGCGCGACCTCGGGCAGCCGCAGCGCCGCGGCGACGAACACTTCGCCGCGGTGCGCGTAGTTGCGGAACATGTCGAGGCTCGCGCAGGCCGGCGACAGCAGGACCGCGTCGCCGGCCTGCGCGAGCGCATTCGCGCGGGCGACGGCGGCATCGAGATCGGCCGCCGGCTCGACCGGAAGATCGAGACCGGCGAACGCCGCGGCGAGGACCGGCGCATCGCGGCCGATCAGCACGACCGCACGCGCATGCCGTGCGACGACCGGTCGCAGCGGCGCGAAGTCCTGCCCCTTCCCGTCGCCGCCCGCGATCAACACGATGCGGCGATCGAGCCCTTGCAGCGCGGCGAGCGTCGAGCCGACGTTGGTGCCTTTCGAATCGTCGTAGAAGACCACGCCGTCGGCACGCCGCGCGACCTGCTGCATGCGGTGCGGCAGGCCTTCGAAGCCACGCAGCGCGGCGAGCATCGGTGCGCGGGCGCAGCCGAGCGCCTCGCCGAGCGCGAGCGCGGCAAGCGCATTGAGCGCGTTGTGGGTACCGGCCAGGCGCATGCCGTCCGCGTGCAGCAGCCGCTCTTCGCCGCGCATCAGCCACAGTCCGTCGGGCGCGTGCGCGAGGCCGAAATCGGATGCCGACGGCGGCACATCGGAGCCGAAGCTCACCACGCGCCGGCCGGCACGCGCCATCGCCATCACCTGGGGATCGTCGCGATTGAGCACCTGTACGCCGTCGCCGTCGAAGATGCGCGCCTTGATCGCGGCGTAGCTGGCCAGATCGCCATGGCGGTCGAGGTGATCGTCGGTGACGTTGAGCACCGTGGCGGCCTGCGGCGCGAGCCCGGCAGTGGTCTCGAGCTGGAAGCTCGACAGCTCGAGGACCCAGCATTCGGGCAGCGCGCGGCCGGCGTCGAGACGATCGGCGAGCACCGCCAGCGCGGCCGGGCTGATGTTGCCGGCGGCCACGGCGTCGAGCCCGGCGGCGCGGCACAGCGCGGCCGTCAGCGCCGTCGTCGTGGTCTTGCCGTTGGTGCCGGTGACCGCGACGACGCGGGTGGCGGCGCGCGCCGCGTGCCGCGCGAGCGCCCGCGCGAACAAGGTCATCTCGCCGACCACCTCGATACCGCGGTGCCGCGCCGCCGCGGCCACGCCGCTGCGCGGGTCGATGCCGGGGCTGACCGCGACCAGGTCGATGCCGTCGAGGAGGCGCTCGTCGAACGGCCCCAGCACGCACTCGGCCGTCGGCGCCATGGTCCGCAGCGCCTCCAGGCCTGGAGGCCGGGTGCGGCTGTCGGCCACGCGCAGGCGCGCGCCTTCACGCGCGCACCAGCGCGCCATCGCCAGCCCCGACTCGCCGATTCCAAGCACCAGCACGAAGCGCGCGGACAAGTCGTTCATCTGAGCTTGAGCGTCGACAGGCCGAACAACACCAGCATGATCGTGATGATCCAGAAGCGCACGACGACCTGGGTCTCCTTCCATCCGCCCAGCTCGTAGTGGTGATGCAGCGGCGCCATGCGGAAGATGCGTTTGCCGCCGGTGAGCCGGAAGTAGAGCACCTGCAGCATCACCGACACGGTTTCGGCGACGAACAGGCCACCCATGATGAAAAGCACGATCTCCTGCCGCACGATGACCGCGATCACGCCGAGCGCGGCGCCGAGTGCGAGCGCGCCGACGTCGCCCATGAAGACCTCGGCCGGATAGGCGTTGAACCACAGAAATCCGAGCCCGGCACCGCAGATCGCCCCGCAGAACACCGCCAGCTCGCCGGCACCGGCGATGTAGGGCACGCCGAGATACTTCGAGAAGCCGGCGTGACCGGCGACGTAGGCGAAGATGGCCAGCGCCCCGGCCACCATCACGGTCGGCATGATCGCCAGTCCGTCCAGCCCGTCGGTGAGGTTCACCGCATGGCTGGTGCCGTTGATGACGAAATAGCTCAGCGCGACGAAGCCGAGCAGCCCGAGCGGATACGCGACCGCCTTGAAGAACGGCACGATCAGTTCGGTGTGCGCCGGGTCGGTCGCGGTGAAGGCGAGAAACAGTGCCGCCGCGAGCGCGATCGCCGAGGTCCACAGGTATTTCCAGCGGCTCGCCAGGCCCTTCGGGTCGCGATGCACGACCTTGCGCCAGTCGTCGACCCAGCCCACGGCGCCGAAACCCAGCGTCACCAGCAGCGTCACCCAGACGTAGCGGTTGCCCAGATCGCCCCACAGCAGCACCGTCGCGGCGATCGCGATCAGGATCAGCGCGCCGCCCATGGTCGGCGTGCCGGCCTTGGTCAGATGGGTCTGCGGACCGTCGTTGCGCACGGCCTGGCCGATCTTCTTCTGGGTCAGCCAGCGGATCACCGACGGGCCGAAGATGAACGAAATGATCAGGGCGGTCATCGCGGCGAGCACGGTGCGCAACGTGATGTACCCGAACACGTTGAACGCGCGGATGTCCTGACCGAGCCACAGGGCGAGCTCAAGCAACATGGGGGTCTCCCTCATTCGAAGGAGGGGCATTGTGCACTGCCACTAGCGCTTCCACCACCCGCTCCATGCGCATGAAGCGCGAGCCCTTCACCAGCACCACGGTACGCGCGTCGAGCTCCGGCCTGAGCGCCGCCACCAGCGCATCGACAGCCTTGAAGTGACGCCCGCCGTCGCCGAAGTTGTGCACCGCCACCGCGCTCATGTCGCCCAGCGCAAAGAGCGCATCGACGCCCTTGCTCTTCGCGTAGCCGCCGATCTCGTCGTGCACCTGCGCGCTGGTCCAGCCCATCTCACCCATGTCGCCGAGCACGAGGATCTTGCGGCCGGGCGTGGACGCCAGCACGTCGATGGCCGCACGAACCGAATCGGGGTTGGCGTTGTAGCTGTCGTCCAGAAGCGTCGCGCCGTTCGCGCCGGCGCGCCGCTCGAGCCGGCCGCGCGTGCCGGTGTAGGCGGCCAGTCCGTCGCTCACCGCCTGCAGGCTCGCCCCGGCGGCCAGGCACGCGGCCGCGGCTCCGAGCGCATTGCGCGCATTGTGCTCGCCGGGAACCTGCAGTGCCACGGTCACCGCGCCGGCCGGCGTCGTCAGCACCAGCTCCGAGCCCAGCCCTTGCAGCGTGCAGCGGCCCTGCACATCGGCCGGCCGCGTGAGTCCGAAGCCGACCGTGCGCCGCGACGCGTTCAACCCGCGCCAGTAATCGGCATGCGGATCGTCGGCGTTGATCACGGCGATGCCGGCGGAGCCGAGTCCGCCGTAGATCGCCCCTTTTTCCTCGGCGATGCTCACCACCGTGCCCATGCCCTGCAGATGGGCACGCTGGGCATTGGTGACGATCGCGACGGTCGGACGGGCAAGCAGGGTGAGGCGGGCGATCTCGCCCGGGCGGTTCATGCCCATCTCGATGATCGCGGCACGATGACCCTCGTCGAGCCCGAACAGCGTCAGCGGCACGCCGATGTCGTTGTTGAGGTTGCCGCGGGTGGCGAGCACCGCCGCCGCGTCAAAGCCGTCACGCGCGGCCTGCGCACGCATGATCGCCGCACACATCTCCTTGACCGTCGTCTTGCCGTTGCTGCCGGTCACGCCGATCACCGGGATGTCGAAGCGGCCGCGCCACCACGCCGCGAGCGTGCCGAGCGCGCTGCGCGTGTCGTCGACGACGAGCAGCGGCACCTCCGCCTGCGGGTGCGCCTGTGCCCACTGCGCATCGACCAGCGCCGCGACCGCACCGGCCGCCGCCGCCTGGCCGACGAAGTCGTGGCCGTCGAAGCGCTCGCCACGCAGGGCGACGAAGAGCTCGCCGGCCCGCACGTTGCGGCTGTCGGTGCCGATGTGCGCGATCTCGCGCTCGCCACCGCCGACCGGCGCGATGTTCAGGGCGGCCGCGGCCTCGTGCAGCCGCATTCTCATGCGTACGCCCCCCGCTGCCGGTTCCAGGCGTGCAGCGCCGCGCGGGCCTGCTCGAGGTCGGAGAACGGCAGGCGCGTGCCCATCACCTCCTGGTAGGGCTCGTGGCCCTTGCCGGCGATGACGACGACGTCATTGGCACCGCACTGACCGATCGCCAGCGCGATCGCCTGCGCCCGGTCGACGACGCATTCGGCCTGCGGCCCGGCGCCGCCGCGGATCGCCTCGATGATGCCGAGCGGCTCCTCGCTGCGCGGGTTGTCGCTGGTGACGATCACGAGGTCGGCGTGGGTGCGCGCAACCTCGCCCATGAGCGGGCGCTTGCCCGCGTCGCGGTTACCGCCGCAGCCGAACACGCACACCAGTCGCCCGCCACGGCTGTCCGCCGTGCCGCGTACCGCCTCGAGCACCTTCGCCAGCGCATCGGGCGTGTGCGCATAGTCGATGACCACCAGCGGCTCACACACACCGCCGACCAGCTGCATGCGCCCCTGTGGCGGCGTCAGTCGCGAGGCCACGCGCAGTGCATCATCGGGCGACACCCCGCGTGCGAGCAGCGCACCGATCACGGCCAGCAGGTTCGAGACGTTGAACGGTCCGACCATGCGCACGCGTACGTCGTGGCGCTCGCCCCGCCAGTGCACCGCGAAGCGCAGCCCGTCGGGGGCCAGCTGCAATTGATCGGCGGCCAGCACCCGCACGCCCGGCACCTCGTGGGCGGTCGCTGCGGCCTGCGTGCAGCCGATCACGTCGACGCCGGCGTGCGCGAGGCGACGCGCCTGCGCGAGGCCGAACGCGTCGTCGAGATTGATCACCGCGTGGGCGATATTCGGCCAGGCGAGCAGACGGGCTTTGGCGGCGGCATACGCCTCCATGCTGCCGTGATAGTCGAGATGATCGCGGCTGAGATTGGTGAAGATCACGACGTCGAACTCGACCGCATTGACGCGCCCCTGGTCGAGACCGATCGAAGAGACCTCCATCGCCATCGCGGCGGCCCCGTCGGCGACGAAGCCGGCCAGCAGGCGATGCACCTCGAGCGCATCGGGTGTCGTGTTGAGCGCATCGACCAGCGCATCGGGATAGCCGCTGCCCAGCGTGCCGATCACGCCGCAGCGCACGCCGAGCTCGGCCATCGCGCGCGCCAGCCATTGCGACACGGTGGTCTTGCCGTTGGTCCCGGTCACGCCGACCGCCCACAGCGAGGCCGACGGCCGGCCATGGATCTCGTGCGCGAGATAGCCGCCGAGCTCGCGCAAGCCCTCGACGCCGAAACCGGGCACCGGCAGCGGCCCCGGCAGAAAGCCGTCGCCGGCCTCCCACAGCACCGCGGCGGCCCCGCGCGCGAGCGCGTCGGCGATATGGCGCCGGCCGTCGGCCGCGAATCCCGGCCACGCCGCGAACACTTCCCCGGCACACAAGGTGCGCGAGTCGGCGCGGATGCCCGGCGCCGCGACACCCACGTCGCGCAGCCGCGTCAGAAGCTCGATCGCCCGTGTCGCGCTCACATGTCCCCCTTCGGTACGGCCGGCCGATCGCCCTTGCCGGCCAGATGCAGCGGCGCCAGCGGTGCGTCCGGCGCGACCCCGAGCGCGCGCAGGGCCCCTTCGGTGATGCGCGCGAACACCGGCGCGGCGACCGCACCGCCGTAGTGCTGGCCTGCGCTCGGCTCGTCGATCATCACCGCGACGATCAGGCGCGGATTCGAGACCGGTGCGAAGCCGACGAACGAAGAGACGTACTTGTTCGTGTAGCGCCCGCCCTCGAGCTTGTGCGCGGTGCCGGTCTTGCCGGCAACGCGGTAGCCGGCCACCTGGGCCTTCGGCGCGGTGCCGCCGGGGCCGGCTGCGAGCTCGAGCATGTGGCGCATCTCGCGCGCCGTTGCGCTCGAGAACACCTGCTGCGCCTCGGTCGGCGCCGCCTCGACGCGGGTCAGCGACAGCGGCAACAGCTCGCCGTCGCGCGCGAATGCGAGATAGGCGCGCGCCATCTGCACCAGCGTCGTCGAGATGCCGTGGCCGTAGGACATGGTCGCCTGCTCGATCGGCCGCCAGCTGCGCGCCGGGCGCAGGCGACCACCGGCTTCGCCCGGAAAGCCGAGCTCGAGCGGCGCGCCGAAGCCGAGCGTGTCGAACATGCGCCACATCTCGTCCGGTGTGAACTGCTGCGCCATCTTGACGGTGCCGACGTTGGAGGACTTCTGGATCACCTGCGCGACCGTGAGCGCGCCGTGACGGCGCACGTCCGAGATCGTCGCGCGCCCGATCGTCATGCGGCCGGGGTCCGTTTCGATGACGGTCTGGGGCTGCACCTTGCCGGACTCGAGTGCAAGCGCACCGATGAACGGCTTCATCGTCGAACCCGGCTCGAACACGTCGGTAAATACGCGGTTGCGCAGTTGCGCGCCGCTCAGATTGCTGCGGTTGTTCGGATTGAAGGTCGGGGCATTGACCAGCGCGAGCACCTCGCCGGTGCGCACGTCGAGCACCAGCGCCGCCCCGGCCTTGGCCGCGTGCGTGTGCATCGCCTGGCGCAGCGCCGAATAGGCGAGGAACTGGATCTTGGCGTCCATCGCGAGGGCGAGATCCTCGCCGTCGCGCGGCGGGCGGATCGACTCCACGTCCTCGATGATGTGGCCGCGGCGGTCGCGGATCACGCGTCGCGAGCCCGGCCGCCCTTTCAGCTGCGCGTCGAAGGCGAGCTCGATGCCCTCCTGGCCGCGGTCGTCGACGCCGGTGAAGCCCAGCACGTGCGCGGTCACTTCGCCACCCGGATAGTAGCGCCGGTACTCCTGGTGCTGATGGATGCCGGGCAGACGCAGCGCGGCAATGCGTTCGGCCACGTCCGGAGCAAGCTGGCGGCGCAGATAGACGAAATCGCGCTCGGTCGCCAGACGCCGGCTCAGCTCGTCGACGTCCAGTTCGAGCAACACCGCGAGCTGCCGCATGTCGGCCGGCGCAAGCCGCGCATCCGACGGGATTGCCCAGATCGAGCTGACCGGGGTGCTCACGGCGAGGATCTCGCCGTTGCGGTCGGTGATGCGTCCGCGCGTGGCCGGCACCGGAATCACGCGCGAGTAGCGCGACTCGCCCTTGGCCTGCAGAAACTCGTGGTTGAAGCCCTGCAGATAGACGGCGCGCCCGATCAGCGTCAGCGACCCGGCAAGCAGCGCGAACAGCACCAGACGCGGACGCCAGGTCGGCAGACCTTTTTCGAGCAGCGGGTTGTGATTGAAGGTGACTGTGCGCTGACCGGTCATTGCGCCCCCTTCACGACGACGATCCGTCCGGGTAGCGGCTCCTGCAGCCCGAGGCGCTCGCGGGCGACACCCTCGACGCGCGCAAGCGCGGCCCAGGTGCTTTGCTCGAGCTGCAGCTGCCCCCATTCGACTTCGAGTTCGTGGGCGCGCGACTGTTCGCGCTCGAGCTCGGTGAACAGCTTGCGGGCCTGATGCTGGGACGCGACGACGCCCAGGGCACTGCCGACCACGAGCGACAGCAGCACGGCGTCGATGCGGATCACGGCTCGCCTCCGACACGCTCGGCCACCCGCATCACGGCGCTGCGCGCGCGCGGGTTGGCCGCCACCTCCGCGTCGCCGGGCCGCCGCGCCCGCCCGATCAGCCGCAGACGCGGTGCCGGCAGCTCGTCGGCACGCAGCGGCAGGCGCGCCGGCAGCCGCGGCGGGCGCGATTCGTCACGCATGAAGCGCTTGACGATGCGATCCTCGAGCGAGTGGAAGCTGATCACGACGAGCCGCCCTCCCGGCGCCAGGCGTGCGAGCGCTGCGGGCAGGACTAGCGAAAGCTCCTCGAGCTCCTGATTGATGAAAATCCGTAGAGCCTGAAAGCTGCGCGTCGCCGGATGCTGCCCCGGCTCGCGTGTACGGACGGCTTTTTCCACGATCTCGGCAAGTTGTCGAGTGCTTGTGACAGCCCCCCCTGACCGAGCAGCTGCAATCGCCTTTGCAATCGCATGAGCAAACCGTTCTTCGCCATAATCCCTCAACACCTCCCTGATCTGGGCGACGGATGCCGTCGCCAGCCACTGCGCCACCGTCTGCCCGCGGCTCGTATCCATGCGCATGTCGAGCGGCGCATCGAACCGAAAGCTCATTCCCCTGCCCGGCTCGTCGAGCTGCGGCGACGACACGCCGAGATCGAGCAGCACCCCGTCGACGCGCTCCAGGCCGCGGCACGCGAGCTCGTCGTCGAGCGCGCTGAACGGCGCATGCACGAGCACGAGCCGCGCGTCGTCGATCGCGGCACCCGCGGCGATCGCCGCCGGATCGCGATCGAAGGCGACCAGCCGGCCGGCCGGACCGAGGCGCGCGAGGATCGCACGGCTGTGACCGCCGCGCCCGAAGGTCGCATCGACGTACACGCCGCCAGGTTTGATCGCCAGCGCCTCGACCGCTTCCGCGAGCAGGACGCTGGCGTGTTCGAGCGATGCACTCATAGCGCCAGGCTCTCGAAACCGGGCGGCAGCGCATCGCCATCGAGCGCAAGCATCGCCTCCTGCTGCTTCTGCCAGCCGGCATCGGACCACAGCTCGAAATGCGAGCCCTGGCCGACCAACCACAACTGCTTTTCGAATCCCGCCCACTGGCGCAGCGACGGCGCCACGAGCACCCGTCCGGCGCCGTCGAGCTCCTCGGTCTGAGCGAAGCCGACGAGCAGGCGCTTGAGCGTCGCGGTGCGCGGATCCAGACCCGGCATCGCGGCGATCTGCTCGCTGATGGGCCTCCACGCCGCCTCCGGATAGACGAGCAGGCAGCGATGCGGGTGGGCGGTGATGACCAGCGGCGCACCATCCGGCACGAGCGCGTCACGATGCCGCGCGGGAATCGCTATGCGCCCCTTCGCATCGAGACTGAGCGCAGCCGCCCCCTGGAACATGGACCCCCCTGATCGTTCTTGGCCTGGGCAAGTGCTTTTTCGACACTTTCACCCACTTTTATCCACCAATTCCCACTCTAGAGCAAAGGCCGAGCCCGGTCAAGCGCGGGTATCCGGCTTTTTCTTTGTGACACAATGACTTATGGAGTTGCGCGGGCAGGGCAGAAAACCTGAAAAATCAATACAGATAGCGCGGTTTCATGCGAAGCGGCGCGAATCGCGGCGCCGCGACGGCAGCGAAGTGGGAGAAGGTGGGGCACCCGCGGTGCCCGCGAGCGAGAAGTGGGAAGTCCGCCGATAAGCCGGGTTCTGTCGAACGACCACGGCCGAAACCGTCGTCATCGGGCAGTCATTCCTCTCGGCGCCACGTTGCCGTGGCGCTCCAGCAGCCTACCCGGGAGCGGCGCGAGCCACGCCATCGCTCCCCTATTTGGCCTTGCCCCGGATGGGGTTTACCGTGCCAGTCCTGTTGCCAGTCCCGCGGTGGGCTCTTACCCCACCGTTTCACCCTTGCCTGAGCCCATCAGGGCCATCGGCGGTCTGCTCTCTGTTGCACTTTCCGTCGCCTCACGGCGCCCGGCCGTTAGCCGGCATCCTGCTCTGCGGGGCCCGGACTTTCCTCCACGCACGCGAACGTGCGCAGCGACTGCCTGGCGGACTTCCTGACGACGATTATACGGACGACGGGGGTGCGGCGAAATGGGCGCCGGGCCGGTGGAGTGACCGGACGGCACCGTCACGTTCCGGCACGCACGAACTTCGCACGGCCCTCATCGAGGCGGAAGGTGCCGACGAGCGGCCCGGGAGGCTGTCCGCCCGGGTTGTCCCAGTCCTGCACCCGGCAGTCCTCGGTACCGGCAAGATACCAGCGCTCGCCCTGGCGCAACGCCCACAGCCTGTCGCCGGCCTCGAACACCTGCATCTCGACCAGCACGGTCGGCCCCGGATGAATCGTCACCTTGCGCTGGCAGTGCGGCAGGCGCGACACCACGACCGCCTGATTGACCGTGCGCGTCCAGAAGTAGGGCTGCTCCCTGATCAGGATCAGCGCATGCTGGGCGGTGTCGATGGTGTAGGCGGTCGCGCTGTTCTCGCACGCGGCCAGCAGCGGCACGATGGCCGCCGCGACGAGCGCCTGCCGCACGCGCGTCACCGTGGCGGCCTCAGGCAAGGCGCCACGCCACCGTCTGGCCGGCGCGCAACGGCACCAGCGGATCGCCGTCGAGGTAGGCGTAGTCGGCCGGCACGACCCACTCGCGCCGTTCGAGCGTGATGCGATCCGCGTTGGGTGCGAGCCGGTAGAAAGCCGGTCCGTTCAGGCTCGCAAAGGCCTCGAGGCACTCGAGCGCACCGGCCGCGTCGAACACTTCGGCATACAGCTCGATGCCGGCGTGGGCGGTGAAGCAGCCGGCGCAACCACAGGCGCTCTCCTTGGCGCCGCGCGCGTGCGGCGCCGAATCGGTGCCGAGGAAGAACTTCGTGCTGCCCGAGGTCACCGCCTCGACGAGCGCACGCCGGTGCGTCTCGCGCTTGAGCACCGGCAGGCAGTAATGGTGCGGCCGGATGCCGCCGACCAGCATCGCATTGCGGTTGAGCAACAGGTGATGGGCGGTCACGGTCGCCGCGACGTCGTTCGCCTTCATGAACTCGCGCCGCTG
>DAOMOP010000095.1:0-829 GCA_035444405.1 Rhodocyclaceae bacterium | reverse complement strand
CACGGTCGCCGCGACGTTCGGTCCCGCCGCCGTGACGAAACGCACCGCCGCCTCGGTCGTGATGTGCTCGAACACCACGCGCAGCCGCGGAAAGCGCGCGACCAGCGGCGCGAGCACCTCGTCGATGAAGACCTGCTCGCGATCGAACACGTCGACCTCGGCATCGGTGACCTCGCCGTGCACGCACAGCACCAGGTCGCGCGCCTGCATGCGCTCGAGCACCGGATGGATGTTGTCGATCGCGGTGACGCCGGCATCCGAATTCGTGGTCGCACCGGCCGGGTAGAGCTTCGCTGCGACGACGATGCCCGAATCGACGGCGCGGTCGATCTCGTCGGGCGGCAGCTTGTCGGTCAGGTACAGCGTCATCAGCGGCTCGAACGCGAGCCCCGCCGGCACCGCCGCGACAATGCGCTCGCGGTAGGCGCGTGCCTGCGCGGTGGTGGTTACCGGCGGGCGCAGATTCGGCATGATCACGGCGCGACCGAAGCGTCGCGCCGTATGCGGTACGACTGCATCCAGCGCCGCGCCGTCGCGCACGTGCAGATGCCAGTCGTCGGGACGAATCAGGGTGATCGATTGCATGGGTCGGCACCGGGTCGAAGTGGCTCGATTATAGCCACAGACGCCCGCTGCCGGCGTGCCGGACCGACGCCCAGGCCCGGTCGGCGGCCCGCGCGACACCCGCGCTTCAGGACTCCTCGCCGCGCAGCGCGAGCGCGCGCGCATACAGCGCGTTCTTCGGCGCACCGGTGATTGCGGCCGCCAGCCGCGCCGAGACCTTGACCGGCAGTTCGGCCAGCAGCAGCCCCAGCACGCGCTCGGCTTC
>DAOMOP010000094.1:0-14836 GCA_035444405.1 Rhodocyclaceae bacterium | reverse complement strand
GGCGACCAGCGTCTCGACGAAGGCCTCGGACGGGGTCATCCGCGTCGGGCCGCTGGGCACGCGGCGGTTGTCGGGGGTGACGATATCGCTCATGGCTTGCTTCCTATGGTGGGTGAGGGCGAACAAAAAATCGGTACGCCGGGTTTCGAAAAGTGGAAGTTAGGCAAACTTTAGGAGTAAGCTTGATGGACGTCAACGAATTTTTTAAAAAAACGATACGAAGCGTACCTTTTTGTGAGGCCCTGGCTAGCTCGGCATTGCCGGCGAAAGGCGCGACGGCTGCCACGTCGCGCGAGCCTTGCCGGGACCGCACACCAGCGCGGCGCGAGTCGCATGTCGGCGGGCTCGTATCGCACCCCAATGAACTGAGGAGACGCCTGTGCCAGACATCGATTTCGGCAAGCCCGACCGCACGGAATCCGTGCGCACCCTATTCGACATCGACACCGAATTGCAGGTGCCGGTATTTACGGCGCACGACGATCATGTGCCCGAGATCGACGCGGCCTACCGCTTCAACCCGGACGTGACGCTGGCGATCCTCGCCGGCTTCACGCGCAACCGCCGCGTGATGGTGCAGGGGCTGCACGGCACCGGCAAATCCACGCACATCGAGCAGGTCGCCGCGCGGCTCGGCTGGCCGTGCGTGCGCGTGAATCTCGACGGGCACATCAGCCGCCTCGATCTCGTCGGCAAGGACGCCATCGTCGTGCGCGACGGCAAGCAGGTTACCGAGTTCCAGGAAGGCATCGTGCCGTGGGCGCTGCAGCGGCCGGTCGCGCTGATTTTCGACGAGTACGATGCCGGCCGCCCCGACGTGATGTTCGTGATCCAGCGCATCCTCGAGCGCGACGGCAGCCTCACGCTGCTCGACCAGAACCGCGTGATCCGCCCGCATCCGTACTTCCGGCTGTTCGCAACGTCGAACACGGTCGGCCTGGGCAATCTATCGGGCCTCTACCACGGCACGCAGGTGCTCAACCACGCACAGATCGACCGCTGGAACATCGTCGCGACGCTGAACTACCTGCCGCGCGACGAAGAGGTCGCGATCGTGCTCGCGCGCGTGCCGCACAAGGCGACCGAGAAGGGGCGCAAGCTGATCGGCGCGATGGTTGCGCTCGCCGATCTGACGCGCAAGGGTTTTGCCGCCGGCGACCTGTCGACGCTGATGTCGCCGCGCACGGTGATCACCTGGGCGGAGAACTGCGAGATCTTCCGCGATCCGGCGCTGGCGTTCCGCCTGTCCTTCCTGAACAAATGCGATGAGGCCGAGCGGCCGATCGTCGCCGAGTACTACCAGCGCTGCTTCGGCGAGGAACTGGACGAGTCGTGGATGCGCGAGACGGGGCGCCCGTAATGGCGACGCCGCAGCAAAAGGCGCGCCGGCATCAGCAGGCCGAGGAATTGTGTGGTGCTGCGATCCGCGCACTCACCGGCGATGCCCGGCTGCATTACCGCGCCGGCCGCCTACACCGCGGGACGCGGCCGCTGCCGCTGCATGCGCCGCATCTGCGCGTCGATCCGGACAGCGACGATTGCGCCGCCCGCCGCGGCGCCACCGATTGCAGCGCGCTGCGCCTGCAGTACTCCGACGCCGAACTGCACCGGCAGCAATGCCCGAGCGAGCCGGTCGAACGCCTGATCTTCGAGTTGCTCGAGCAACTGCGCGCCGACAGCCGCGTGCCATCCGATATGCCCGGCATGGCGTACAACGTCCGGCACCGCTTCGAGCAGTGGTCGCGCGCGTTTCACCGCTCCGGGCTGACCGAGAGCAGCCTCGGCATCCTGCTCTATACCGTGGCCCAGATCTGTTGGTCGCGCCTGACCGCGCGGCCGGTGCTCGAGGACACCGAAGACATCATCGAAGCGACGAGGGCCGCGATCGTGCCGGTGCTCGGCACGGCGCTGGCCGGCCTGCGCCGCCATCGCGACGATCAAGCGGCGTATGCGCGCTACGCGCGGGAGATCGCCCACATCACCGGCGAGATGATGCGCGCCGCAGCCGCCGAAGGCCCGGACGACGCCGCCCGCGAGGACGAAGAGGACGCGGGCGCGGCGTTCGCGCTGCTACTCGAATTCGACAGCGAGGGCGGCGACACCATCGCCGTCGCGAGCACCGGCGACAGCCCGGTCTTCGAGGCGGGCGGGCACGGCTACCGTGCCTACACCACGCGCTACGATCGGGAGGTGGCGGCCGCCGCGCTGGTGCGCGAGGCGTTGCTCAAGGAGTATCGCGAACGTCTCGACAAGCGCATCGGTAGCCAGGGTATCAACCTCGCCCGCCTCGCCCGGCAGCTCGCGGCGATCCTGAGCGTGCCGCGGCGCGACGGCTGGCTGTTCGGCGAGGAGGAAGGCCATGTCGATGGCCGGCGCCTCGCCCAGCTCATCAGCTCGCCGGGCGAGCGACGCGTGTTTCGCATCGAGCGGTACCGGCCCGATGCGAACTGCATCGTCAGCCTGTTGATCGACTGTTCCGGATCGATGAAGGAGCACATCGAAGCGATCGCCGTCATCGTCGATCTGCTGGTGCGGGCGCTCGAGATGGCCGGCGCGACGACCGAGGTGCTGGGCTACACAACCGGCGCATGGAATGGTGGTCGTGCGCACAGGGACTGGCTGAACGGCGGCCGCCCACGGCATCCGGGCCGGCTCAACGAGGTGTGTCACGTGATCTTCAAGGACGCCGACCGCCCCTGGCGGCGCGCGCGCACCGACATCGCCGGATTGCTCAAGGCCGACCTGTTCCGCGAGGGAATTGACGGCGAGGCGGTCGAGTGGGCATGCAACCGCATGCTCGCACGCAGCGAGATGCGGCGCATCCTGATCGTCGTCTCCGATGGCTGCCCGATGGACACGGCCACGAACCTCGTCAACGACCGCTTTTATCTCAACAACCACCTGAAGGAGGTCGTCGCGCGGCACGAGCAACTGGACGACGTCGAGATCCTCGCCCTCGGCGTCGGTCTCGATCTCGGTGCGTTTTATCGTCGCAGCCTGGCAACCGACCTGTCACGCTCGCTCGACAATGAGCTGTTCTTCGAGATCGTGCAGTTGATCGGCGGCAGGCATCGACGCTAATGGTGCGTGTCCCTGGCCGGCATGGCGGGCACCTGGGGCGTCCTGCTTATCGTCCGGCGCAGACCCCGCGCAACAGGTCGAAAAGGATGTGCCCTGGGCGCGACGTACGTTGCGGCGCACGTCGTCGAGCTCGTCCGGACGGAGGTACGTCGAGGCGGATACTTGATGTGCCACGAAATTCATATCGTCAATGTTGCATATCACCAAGTTCCATTGGATCGATATCTTGAACTGCGCTAGAAATAGAAAACGTGCTGTTACATCACGCGTACATACAGACATAGCCAGGAGGAGACGCTCATGAAACTCGGACTCAGGATGCTAGTGCCGGCAGCTGCGGCGGCTATTTTCAGCACCGCGGTCGGTGCCGACACCTACGCGCACATCTCCGCTCCCTTCGGCACCGGATCCTACGTGCTGGGGGGCGCCCTCGAGCAGATCGTCAACCGCAACCATCCGCAGATCCGCATCAGTCACTCCGAAAGCCCCGGCTTCGTGTTCAATCACAACCAGCTCGAGCGTGACCCGTCGTTGCGCAAGACCATGATCGTCGGTTCGGGTCGCGGCGTGAATGCAGCAGCGGCGGCCGGCATGACGCCCTTCGAGAAGCCGACGCTGACGGTGAAGGCGCTCGCCAACTACAATCTGGGCACCTATTTCCTGGCCACGCTCGATCCGAATATCCAGGGCATCACGGACCTGGCGGGGAAAAGCGTCGCGCTCGGCCGTCGGACACAGATCAACTGGGCGGTGCAGCCCGAAGCCCTGCTGCGTGTCGGGGCCGGCCTCGACGCCAAGGTTCAGTATCTGGGCACCAAGGAGGCCGTCGATGCCCTGCTCGATGGCCAGGTCGATGCCGCCATCGTCGGCGGTTACCTCGATCCGATAACGAACAAGATGCAGTTGGCGCCGCAGACTCAGGAGTTCGTCGCGTCGGGTCGCGACATCCGCTTTCTGCCCTGGACGGTCGAGGCCATCGACAAGGTGGTGGCGAGCGGCATGCCGATGATTCCGGTCACGCTGCCCGCGGAAGCGCTACCGGGGCGCACCGAGCCGCTGCAAAGTTTCGCCGACACGGTCTCGTGGACCGTACATGAGGACTTTCCCGTGGAGGCTGCCTACGAGATCACCAAGCTGATCATCGAGCATGTGGACAGCTTCCGTGACTATCACTCACTCGGCACCCTGATGTCTCGCAAGGCACTGCCTTTCGGATGGGAGCCGGAGGAGCTCCACCCCGGCGCCCTGCGTGCCTACCGCGAAGCCGGCATTCTGGACTGAGACGGCCGCGCTTCACCGCATCCTCCCCGACTTCATGTATGCCTGTCCGCGGTCGGGGAGGGCTTCAAGTCCTCCTGTGATCGGAATCGGACCATCGGCGGCCGCGCGGCGGCTTACCGGCTATGAGGGTTCTCGTGATGAATCGATTCAAGTTGCTCGATGCTGCCCTGCTGGTGGTGGGACTGGCGGCGTTCGGCTACCACATGTTGACGGCGCAGTACGCGCTCGTCGGGTCGTACGAGCATCAGACGATCCACCTCGCGTTCGTGCTGACGCTCATCTTCCTCAGCGCGTTGCGCGTGGCCAAAACCAACCTCTCGCGCGCACTCAACGGAGGACTGCTGCTGCTCGGTTTGTTCGTGACCGGCTACGTGCTGGTCAATATGGCGCATCTCGAGATGGTGATCGGCTTCCCCGACACCCGTGACGTTATCGTCGGAATGGTGTTGATCCTCGTTGTCATGGCCGGTACGCGACATGCATGGGGAATGATGCTCCCGATCGTTGCCGCGATCTTCGTCGCATATTTCCTGTGGGGGCATCATCTTCCCGGCCCGCTGTGGCACAGGGAGTTCACGCTCAATTACGTCATCTCCTACCTGAGTATCGGTCTCTCCGGAATCTTCGGGAGTTTTCTGTCGATCTCCGCAAACTTTGTATTTCTGTTCGTGGTGTTCGGTGCCTTGCTCGAAATCATCAAGGTCAACGATCTTTTTTACGAGCTCGGCAAGGCGGCGGGACGTGTGTTCAAGGGTGGCCCCGGTCAGACTGCGGTGGTATCGAGCGCACTGGTCGGTACGGTCACCGGCGCGGCGGTGGCCAATGTGGCGATTACGGGTGCATTCACCATTCCGTACATGAAGCGTTCCGGCTATCCGTCCCACGTGGCTGCGGCGATCGAGGCCACTGCTTCCACCGGGGGGCAGCTCATGCCGCCCATCATGGGTGCGGCGGCGTTCCTGATGGCGTCGTTCATGGGCGTCCCCTATGCGACCGTGATGCTTGCAGCCCTCATTCCGGCGTTACTGTACTTCTGGGGTTGCATTCTGAGCGTCCAGCTGATCGCCGTGGGGGCCGACCTCGAGAGTCCTGCGGAACCGGTCGACAAGAAGATGATCATGCGCAGGCTGCCGCTGTTCCTGGTGCCGCTCACGCTGCTGGTGGTGATGCTCCTGCTCCACTACAGCCCTCGCCTGGCTGCATTCTGGGCCATCATAGTCGCCATCTCGTTGAGCTGCCTGAGTCGCGACACGCGTCCGTCGCCGCTGGAACTGGCGCGTTGTCTCGCGCGCGGGGCATTGGTGGGCGCGCAGATCGGTATCGCGCTGGCCATCGTCGGATTGATGGCGCAGACGCTCATCACGACGGGGCTCGGGAGCAAGATCGCCGGGCTGGTGGAATTGCTGAGCGGGGGCCAGTTGTGGATCGCGCTGATCATCACGATGCTGGTCTCGATCATTCTCGGTCTGGGTATTCCCACCAGTGCCGCCTATGCACTGGTGGCGATCGTGGTGGTGCCGAGCCTGATCTCCATGGGTGTGACGCCGATTGCCGCACACTTCTTCGCGTTCTATTTTGCGGTGATCTCGGCCGTCACGCCGCCGGTCGCGCTTGCCGCTTTGGCCGGGGCCGGCATCGCCGGGGCGAACTACATGGCGACTTCGCTGATGGCGTTCAAGATCGCGATCGCCGGATTCATTATTCCCTTCCTGGTCGTCTATAACCCCGTCCTGGTGCTCGAGCCGCGCAGCTGGACGTCTGCGGTCGGGGCCATGATCGCGATCCCGCTGGGGATGACGGCGCTGGCCACCGCGCTGTTCAATTGCGGACTAGTCGGATTCAGGTTCCACGAGCGCTTGCTGGCGACCGCCTGTGCCGCACTGATGTTCGGCTACGTGATGTTTCGCCAGATCGAGGACATCCCCATCGAGTATGGGTTGCTGGCTGCCGGCCTGCTGGCCTTCATGGTCCTGCTCGGGGGCCAGATCAAGCGCAAGAAGGCCGCCTCCGGTGCGCATGGTGGCGGTGCTTCCGTGGGCACGTCTCCGCGCGCCGTCGAGGTCGGGCCCTGAATGCCGCCGCGTTGCGCCACCTTCTTCGTGCCGGCGGCAGCGCGAGCGGGCCGGCCGGCGGTTGCGCCCGCCAAGATGATTGCGGCGCGTCCGGGATGCGGGCGCGGGTGCGCCGATCACCAAAACAAACATCAGGGCAACAGAGGAGCATGAGACGTGATTCGAACGCATCTTGATCGAGACTACCGCATCGGCGTCGTCGGAGCGGGAACGATGGGGCGTGGCATCGCGCAGGTCGCCGCGCAGGCCGGTTTCAGCGTGTGCCTGTTCGATGTGAATGCCCGTGTTGCCGACGAGGCGAAGGCGTTCATTGCCAAGATGCTGGCCCGCGCCGTGGACAAGGGAAGGCTCGAGGCCGCCGAACGTGATGCCGTGCTCGCGCGCGTCGCCGTGAGTGGTGAGCTGACGGCGCTGGCCGGCAGTGATCTGGTGATCGAGGCAGCGGTCGAGAATCTGGAAATCAAGCGCAAGCTTTTTCGGGACCTCGAGGACGTCTGCGGCGCCGACACGATCCTGGCGAGCAACACCTCGGCATTGCCGATTGCCGCCATCGGCGCTGCTTGCGGCCGACGCGAACGAATCGCCGGGATGCACTTCATGAACCCCGTACCGCTGATGAAGCTGGTCGAGGTGATCGCCACCCCGGTCACGAACAGCGAGGTCATCGACGTACTGGCGGCGGTCGGCGAGCGCATGCAAAAGACGCCGATCCGCGTCAAGGACGGGCCGGCCTTCCTGGTCGGCAATTGCGCGCGCGCCTTCTACACCGAGGCGTTGCGTTTCAGCCAGGAATCCATTGCGACACCGGCGGTGATCGATCGCATTGTCCGCGAAGCCGGCGGCTTTCGCATGGGACCGTTCGAGGTCATGGATCTGGTGGGGCTGGACGTGAACTACCCGGCGACCAAGAGTCTGTTCGAGGACTATTTCTTCGACCCCCGCTACCGGCCGACGCCGCAGTACCGATTGCTGGTCGAGGCCGGCATGCTGGGCCGCAAGAGCGGTAGCGGCTTCTACCGCTACGATGCCGAGCACAATCCGGTCATCGAGCCGGAGCCGCCGGTGGCGGCCGAGCTGCCGGAAGCCGTGTGGCTGTGGGGGCATGACGGCGATTCGCGCGAGCGCCTCGCGAGGCTTGCGTTGAACGCGGGCGTGGCGGTAAGCGGTTCGGAACGGCCCCCGGCAGATGTGCTGGCGCTGATCGCGCCGTTGGGCGACGACGCCTCGTCCGCGGCGGCGCGCCTCGGTCTCGACCCCGCGCGAACCGTCGCGGTGGACACGCTTTACGGATGGGAGCGGCTGCGTACCGTCATGGCCCCGCCGGGTGCCGAACCGAAGGCGGTCGAGCAGGCGATGGCGCTGCTGGGCACCGACGGTGTCGCGGTGAGCCGTGTCAATGACAGCCCCGGCTTCGTCATGCCGCGCCTGCAGGCGACGATCACCAATCTGGCCTGCGACCTGTGCCAGCAGGGCGTCGCCGCGCCGGAGGATCTCGATCTGGGCATGCGCTTGGGGTTCAACTTTCCGGAAGGTCCGCTCGCCGCCGGCGACCGGCTCGGGCGTGGCGTGATTCTGAAGCTGGTCGAAGCGTTGCACCGACTTTATGGCGACGACCGCTATCGCCCGAGCCCGTGGCTGCGGCGCCGCGAGATGCTGGGCCTGTCGCTCAGGACCCCGGAGCGGCGCGCAGGCGCCGATTGACTGGAGAAGGCCGAAACATGTCGATTGTGATTGTCGAGAAACCGTCCGACGGCGTGGTCTTGCTGCGCCTGAATCGCCCGGAGGCGCGCAACGCGCTGAACACGGAATTGCGCCTGCGACTTGCCGAACTGTTCGCCGAGCTCGGCGACGATCGTCAAACCCGCAGCATCGTCGTCACCGGCGACATGCGGGCCTTTGCGGCCGGCGCCGATCTCAAGGAAATCGTCGATGACGCGCCGGTGGACATCATGCAGCGTGGCGTGCTGCGCCTCTGGAAGGTCATCGCGGACTGTCCGAAGCCGGTGATCGCCGCGGTCAACGGCGTCGCGCTCGGTGGTGGCTGCGAGCTCGCACTCCATGCGGACATCATCATCGCCGGAGACAACGCACGATTCGGACAACCCGAGGTGCGGGTCGGCGTGATGCCCGGGGGAGGCGCCACGCAGCGGCTGATGCGCACGATCGGCAAATACCGAACGATGCTGTTGGTGTTGACCGGGGAAGCGATCACGGGCCGCGAGGCGGCGGCGATGGGGCTCGCCAGCGAGGCGGTTGCCGACGACGCGGTCGTCGATCGGGCGCTCGAGGTCGCCGCCAGGATTGCCGCCATGCCACCGATCGCGGTCGGGCTGATCAAGGAAGCGACCCTCGCCGGCGCGGACGCGGCGCTCAATACCGGGCTTCTGCTCGAGCGACGACTGTTCGAGTTGCTGTTTTCGACCCGCGATCAGAAGGAAGGGATGCGGGCGTTCGCGGAGAAACGGGCGGCCCACTTCGAAGGGCGCTGAGCGCGTCGCCAATCAGAGCGCTCCGACCATCGAAGATCGCGAACGATGGTGGTCATAAGGCGCGTCACAGCCGCCTGCAAAGGGCGCTGAGCGACTCGCGCAGCCAGCGGTGCCCGGGGTCCGCGCCCACTGCCTCGCTCCAGACCAGGTAGATCGGGATCTTCGGGAACTCGATCGGGGAATTCAGTACTTTCACCGGGAAGTGTTCCATATACACGTTCGCCATTCGCCTGGGCAGGGTGCAGATGAAATCGGTGCTCTTGACGATCAGGGGCATCGAGATGAAATGAGGCACCTGCAGCGCGCGCCTGCGTGACAGTCCTTGCTTGGCAAGCTCGCGATCGACCATTGGGGACTTCTGTGCCAGCACGACATGCGGCAAGGTCACGTATTGCTCGAGCGACAGCGTGTCGCCGATGATCGGATGATCCTGACGGACCATCGACACCAGTTCGTCGGTCATCAGGTGCGTGCTGGTAAGACCGTGTCCCTCGAGACAGAAGTAATCGACCGCCAGATCCACTGTCCCGTCGCGCAGTTCCTCGCGCACGGCACGGCTGCGGCCGGGCCAGATCCTCGTCTGGATGGCCGGCGCCGCGCGTGCCAGCCAGTCCATCAGTCGCGGCGTGATGACCACTTCGCCGTAGTCTTCCACCGCAATCGAGAAAGTGCGCTCCGACGACGCGTAGTCAAAGTCGCCACTCTCACGCAAAGTGTTCTCGATCAGGATCAACGCCTGTCGCATTTGTCCCGCCATCTGTTTCGCACGCGGTGTGGGGATCATGCCTCTGGCCGTGCGAATGAACAGCGGGTCGTCCACGATTGCACGCAGGCGCGCCAGCGCATTGCTCATGGCGGGCTGGCTCATCGCCAGCTTCGCCGACGCTCTGGTCAGATTCCCTTCGCTGAAGATGGCATCGAAGACGGGAATGAGATTCAAGTCTATGGCGCGTAAATTCATACCGTCAATAAATGGCATCATGAACTTAAATTGGACATATATCTGATCGACCGATAGCGTGTCAACAAGGGCGGGCCGGCGCCGATGCGTGGGCCGGCGGCGATTGCGGTACTTGCCGCGCGCGGCTATCCGATCGCTGCGAAGGGACGTCCGCCGGCGGCATTGCGCGCGTTACCAGGCGCGCAGGATCAATCAGAACGAGGAGCGGGTGCATGTTGAATGCCTATGTCTACGAAGGACTGCGAACGCCGTTCGGACGTCACGGCGGCGGGCTTGCCGCCGTGCGACCGGACGATCTGCTGGCCGGTGTGATCAAGGAGGTGGTTCGCCGGTCCGCGATCGCCCCGGAGCGACTCGAGGATGTCGTGATCGGTTGCGCAAACCAGGCCGGCGAAGACAGTCGTTGCATCGCCCGGCACGCGGGGCTGCTGGCGGACTTGCCGGTCGAAGTCGGCGGTACGGTGGTGCAGCGCAACTGCGGCAGCGGGCTGGGCGCCATCGTCGCGGCCTCCCATGCGATCAGCTGCGGCGAGGGGGAACTGATGATCACGGGCGGCGTGGAGAGCATGAGCCGCGCCCCCTTCGTGATGGGCAAGGCCGAGACGGCTTACAGCCGCGACCTGCGGATCTTCGATTCGGCCGTCGGTGCACGCTTTCCGAACAAGGCCATCGAGGAAAGATTCGGCAACGACACCATGCCACAGACAGCCGACAATCTGGCCCGGGAGTTCGACATCAGCCGCGCGGCGTGTGACCGGTTCGCGTTCGAGTCGCAGCAGAAATACGCCGGTGCCGCAGCGCAGGGCTTCTTCACGGAAGAAATCACGCCGGTCGTGGTGCCGGTGCGGCGCGGGGATCCACGTGTCGTCGACGGCGACGAACACCCGCGCGCGGACACCTCGATCGATGCCCTGGCAAAACTCAAGCCGCTCCATCCGGGCGGCGTGACCACCGCCGCGAGTTCCTCGGGCATCAACGATGGGGCGGTGGCCTTGTTGATCGGCAGTCGTGCGGCCGCTGAAGACAACGGGCTGTCGCCGATGGTACGCATCGTCGCGTCGGCCATCGCCGGCGTTGCGCCGCGGATCATGGGTTTCGGCCCGGTGCCGGCGGCGCAAAAGGCCTTGCAGCGTGCCGGGCTGACCGTCGATGACATGGACGTCATCGAGATCAACGAAGCGTTCGCGGCCCAGGTGCTCGCATGCATGAAGGGTCTGGGCATCGCCTTCGACGATGCGCGGGTCAATCCCAATGGCGGCGCGATCGCGGTGGGCCATCCGCTGGGCGCCTCGGGGCCGCGGATCCTGCTCACCGCGGCGCGCCAACTGGCACGCACGGACGGACGCTACGGCCTCGTGGCGATGTGCATCGGCGTCGGCCAGGGTATTGCCCTCGTCATCGAGCGAGCATAGGGGGCGGGGCAGTCATGGCACTTTCAAACGGGCCCGGTGCGCGGCACGACGAGTTCCGTGTCTTCACGGAACTCGGCCGTCCGTTCCAGTGGGACGATCCCTTCCTGATCGATGAGCAACTGTCCGAAGAGGAGCGCATGATACGCGACACCGCGCGGGACTACGCCCAGCGGGCGTTGATGCCGCGCATTCTCGAGGCGAACCGACGTGAAGAGTTCGACCGCCGGATCATGCGGGAAATGGGTGAACTCGGTTTCCTCGGGGCGCCGCTGAAGGGCTATGGCGGTGCCGGCATCAGTTACGTCGCCTATGGACTCGTCATGCGCGAGCTGGAGCGCGTCGACACCGCCTACCGATCGGCCTGCGGCGTGCAGACCACGCTCTCGATGCTGCCGATCTATGCCTACGGCAGCGAAGAGCAGCGCCGCAAGTATCTGCCGCGGATGGCCACGGGAGAGCTGCTGGGCTGCTTCGGTCTTACCGAACCGGATCACGGCTCCGATCCGGGGCGCATGGCGAGCCGGGCACGAAGGGTTGACGGGGGCTGGCGGCTGACTGGCAACAAGACCTGGATTACGCATGCGCCGATTGCAGACCTGATGGTCGTATGGGCGAAGGACGACGACCGGGTGATTCGCGGGTTCGTGCTGGAGCGAGGCATGCCGGGCCTGAGTACGCCGAAGATCGAGGGGAAGTTCTCGGTGCGCGCCTCGCCGACCGGAGAGATCGTCATGGACGACGTGTTCGTGCCGGAGGAGAACCGTCTGCCCAACGCCGAGGGGCTGGCCGCCCCCTTCGGCTGTCTGAACAATGCCCGCTTCGGCATCTGTTGGGGCGCGATGGGTGCCGCGGAGTTCTGCTGGCATGCGGCCCGCCAGTACGTGCTCGACCGCAAGCAGTTCGGACGCCCGCTGGCGGCCAATCAGTTGATCCAGAAGAAGCTCGCGGACATGCAGACCGAGATCACGCTGGGACTGCTGGGCTGCCTGCATCTGAGCCGATTGCGCGACCAGCGTCAGGCGGCCCCGGAGATGATCTCGCTGCTCAAGCGCAACTGCGCCGGCAAGGCGTTGGAGATTGCGCGCACGGCGCGCGACATGCACGGCGGCAACGGCATCTCCGACGAGTACCACGTGATCCGCCACGTGATGAATCTGGAGACCGTCAATACGCTCGAGGGCACGCACGACATCCACGCGCTGGTGCTCGGCCGTGCGCAGACCGGCATACAGGCATTCTGCTGATAACGAGATAATGCCGGCGGGCCTCGCGGCTCCCGCGCATGCCAAGCACTGGAGAAAGACGGAGATGTCGGAAACCCATGCACTGCGGGCGATGCTGAACCCGCGTTCGGTGGCGATCATCGGAGCCTCGGCCGATTTCCGCAAGGTCAGCGGCCGTCCGCTCAAGCACATGCTCGACAAGGGCTTCGCCGGGAAGATCTATCCGGTGAATCCGCGCTGTCCGGAGATCGGCGGGGTGCCGAGCTACGCGAGCATCGAGGCGTTGCCCGAGCCGGTCGACCTCGCAGTGATCGTGCTGCCGGCCGTGGCGATCGCCGATGCCGTCCGGGCGCTCGGCCGCAAGGGCGTGCCGGCCGCCGTCGTCTTTGCATCCGGCTTCTCCGAGATCGGGGAAGCCGGTCGCGCACTGGAGGTCGAGCTCGCGCGTGTCGCGCGCGAGGCCAAGGTGCGCCTGTGCGGACCGAACTGCCTCGGGCTGCTGAACGCCTTCGAGCGCGTCATCGCAACCTTCAGCCAGTATGTCGACGGCGAGGTGCCGGCCGGTCCGATCGGATTCGTGTCGCAGTCCGGCGCCTTCGGCACGGCGATCGCCGCGCTCGCCCGCAGCCGCGGACTGGGGCTCGGCTACTTCGTCAATACCGGCAACGAGGCCGACGTGACGTTCGTCGATGCGATGCGCGAGATCATCCGGGACGAGCGCATCCGGGCCGGCGCCGGCTATATCGAAGGGCTGAAGGACGGCCCTGGGCTGTGCGAGCTTGCGGACGAGGCCATGGCACTCGGCAAGCCGCTGGTGGTGACCAAGGTCGGGCGCATGGGGGCGGGGGCGCGTGCGGCCGCCTCGCACACCGGTTCGCTGGCCGGCGAGGACGTGGTGTTCGACGGGGTAGTGCGCCAGAAGGGCATCATTCGCGCGCGCAATGAGGAGCACATGCTCGACATGCTCGAAGCGTTCGCGTGCTGCGAGCTGCCGCAAGGCGGTCGAATCGGCATCGCGACGCAGTCGGGTGGCGCGGGCGTGCTGATCGCCGACCGCGCCGAAGAGATCGGCCTGTCGGTGCCGCGACTGCGTGATCACACGCAGGACGCGATTCGCGCGTGCATACCGGGCTTCGGGGCGACCGCCAATCCGGTCGATGTGACCGGGCAGTTCGTCGCCGAGCCGGCGGTGCTGCGCGAAAGCGTCATCCACATGCTCGACGACCCCGACATCGACCTCGGCATCGTGTGGCTGCAGCTGATGGAAAACCATGTCGATACGCTGGTCGAGATTTTCGAGGCGATCAAGCTGCGGGCGACGAAACCGTTCATCGTGGTGTGGGTCGCCGCTCCACCGGCCGCGGTGTCGGCGCTGCGGGCCCTCGGCATCGCCGTGTTTCGCGGGGCCGAGCTCGCCGTCGATGCGGTCGCCGGTCTGGTCGCCTATGCCGAAGCGCGCCGCCACTGGCTGGCCGACCGCGCGCAGCGCGACGCACGCATCGCACCGGCCAAGCTGCCGGACGCTGGAGGAGCGGTGCCGACGGTCGCGGCCGTGCGCCTGCTCGAGCGGCACGGCGTGCGGCTCGCGCAAGTGCGCCCGGCCGCGAGCGCGGACGAGGCGGTCCGCGCCGCCGACGCGATCGGCTATCCTGTTGTCATGAAGATCGAGTCGCCGGACATCCTGCACAAGACCGAGGTCGCAGGCGTGCGTCTCGGCCTGGAGAGTGCCGACGCGGTACGTACCGCCTATGAGCAGCTCGTGCAAGGTGTCCGCAATGCCCGTCCCGACGCACGCATCGACGGCGTGATCGTGCAGGCGATGATGCGCGGGGATGTCGAGTTCGTGATCGGCCTCAAGGACGACCCGGTGTTCGGCGTTGTGCTCATGGCCGGGCTCGGCGGGATCCTGGTCGAGGTGCTCAGGGACGTCGCGTTCTGCAAGTGTCCGCTGACGCGCGATGAGGCCGACCGCATGCTCGGCCGGCTGCGCGGCGAGGCGATCCTCGGGCCGATGCGCGGTCGCGCGGCGGTCGACCGCGATGCGTTGATCGAGCTGCTGTGCAGCGTGTCGCGCTTCGGTGCGGCGGCGGAAGGGCGGTTGCGCGAGCTCGACCTGAACCCGGTGCTGCTGTCGGCGACCGGCGCGGTCGCAGTCGACGTCGTGATGGTGCTCGACGGCGCCGCGCAGCGGGACGCACGCGCGGCGACGGCCCGCGCCGGCGCATGCGCGACGAGGACGCCCAGCGCTTCGGCTTTGCCTCCGACTTCGTGGCCGGCCGCGTCACCGCCGTGAAGGCCGACATGACAGCCCTCGATT
>DAOMOP010000093.1:0-14867 GCA_035444405.1 Rhodocyclaceae bacterium | reverse complement strand
TGCCGTTTTGGAAGGGGCCGTACTCAAGTTTCGTCGTCGGCCCCGGACCCTGTCGCGGCACGGTCGAGGCGGTCGCGGATTGCCTGCCATTGCTCGGTCTCGGGCACGCTTTCGGCCAGTATCACGTCGGCGCCGCAGGCGTCCAGACGCCTCAGGTTTGCGTACAGGTCATGCGCGAATGCGGCCGGATCGGCCGGCGCCGCCTGCCAGATCAGCCGGGCGTCGTGGGGATCGGAGCAAGTGCACGCGAGCACGGCAACGCGGCGGCCTTCGCCGGTCAGGGCTGTCGCAGTTTCACCGAGCCTTGCGGCCGGCACGAGCCTGAGCGGTGTGGTCGGTGCGTAGTGGGCTGCGAGGGCGCCGGACACACGAGGTTCGGCGCGCTGGTCCACGGTCGAGGCCTCGCCACGCAAGAGCGGGCGTCGGCCGATCACCGCGGCGATGTCGTCGGCCGAGATCGCCCCGGGGCGCAAGATCACCGGCGTGTCGCGCGAGAGGTCGAGGATGGTCGATTCAATGCCGACGTCGCACGGGCCGCCGTCGAGCACCATCGCGACCCGCTCGCCGAGCTCCTCGCGCACGTGCGCGGCGGTGGTCGGGCTGATGCGGCCGAAGCGGTTTGCGCTCGGCGCGGCGATGCCGGAGTCGAACGCGCGCAGCAGCGCGAGCGCGACGGGGTGATTCGGCACGCGCAGGCCGACGGTGTCCTGGCCACCCGTCACGACGTCGGGGACACACGCTTCGCGCTTCAGGATCAGCGTGAGCGGCCCGGGCCAGAAGGCGCGCGCGAGCGCGAGCGCATCGGTCGGGATGGCCGCAGCCCAGTGCGGCAAGTGATCGATGCCCGGAAGGTGCACGATCAGCGGGTGGTCGGCAGGCCGGTTCTTGGCGGCGAAGATCCTCGCGACCGCGGCGGGGTTCAGCGCATCCGCACCCAGTCCGTACACCGTCTCGGTCGGCAGCGCGACCAGCTCGCCCGCGCGCAGCAGGTCGGCGGCACGCTGGATGGCCTCGGCCGTGGGCTCCACCACCATCGTCAGTCGTCCGTGATGCCGATGGCGGCGCGCGCCTGCATCGCGTGGTTCAGCGCCTGAACCGGATCGCCGCCGATCACGGTGAAGTGCCCCATCTTGCGCCCCTGTCGCGCGTGGTGCTTGCCGTAGAGGTGCAGCCGCAGGCCCGGTACGGTGAAGAGGCGCGACCAGTCCGGCTCGCGATAGCGCTCGGCCTCGAACCACAGCTCGCCGAGCAGATTGACCATTACCGCAGGCGAATGCTGGCGCGGCTCGCCGAGCGGCAGCCCCGCGAGTGCGCGGACCTGTTGCTCGTACTGGCTGGTCACGCACGCATCGAGCGTGTGATGGCCGCTGTTGTGCGGACGCGGTGCCATCTCATTGACCAGCAGTTCGCCGCGGCACACGAAGAATTCGACGCCCAGCGTGCCGACGTAGCCAAGCGCTTCGGCGATGCGCTCGGCGATCGCCTGCGCTGCGTCGCGCTGCGCGGTGGTCGCACGCGCGGGCGCGATCGTCACGTCGAGGATGCCGTGGCGGTGGCGATTCTCGACGGTCGGGAAGCAACGCATGTGGCCGGCCTCGTCGCGCGCGAGCACCACCGACACCTCGAAGTCGAGCGCCAGCAGCTTTTCGAGCACACACGGCTCGTTGTTGGACTGGTGGAACGCGTGCAGCGCCTCGTCGCGATCGGCCACACGCGCCTGCCCCTTGCCGTCGTAGCCGAAGCGCGCGACCTTGAGCACCGCCGGGAACAAGGCCGGATCGGCGTTGCGGATGTCCTCCTCGGCGGTGATCACCGCAAACGGTCCGTGCGGCAGGCCATGTGCGGCAAGAAAGGTCTTCTCGGCGATGCGGTTCTGGCACACCGCGACCGCGCTCGCGGCCGGATGCACCGGCACGAACTTCGCGAGATAGTCGAGCGTGCCGGCCGGCACGTTCTCGAACTCGGTCGTCACCGCCGCGCAGCCGGCCGCCATCGCATCGAGCGCCATGAAGTCGTCGTAGGCGGCGATCAGCTGGCGATCGGCGATGCGCCCGGCCGGGCTGTGCGGGTCGGGATCGAGCACCCACACCTTGAAGCCCATTTCATGGGCCGCCGAAACGAAGAAGCGGCCGAGCTGGCCGCCACCGAGCATGCCGAGGGTCGCGGGCGGCAGGATCATTGCGGCTCCAGCTTCATGTCGAGCACGGCCTGCGTCTGGCGTGCCCGAAAATCATCGAGCTTCTGCGCGAGCGCCGCGTCCTCGACGGCCAGCAATGCGACCGCGAACAGCCCGGCGTTGGCCGCGCCAGCCTCGCCGATCGCGAAGGTCGCCACCGGAATGCCCTTGGGCATCTGCACGATGGACAGCAGCGAGTCCTGCCCCGACAGTGCGCGCGACTGCACCGGCACGCCGAGCACCGGCAACGTCGTTTTCGCGGCGACCATGCCGGGCAGGTGGGCGGCACCGCCGGCCCCGGCGATGATGGCCTTGAGGCCGCGCGCGCGGGCCGTCTCGGCATACTCGAACATCAGGTCGGGGGTGCGGTGGGCGGACACGACGCGCGCCTCGAACGGCACGCCGAACTCCTCGAGCACCTTGGCCGCGGCCTGCATCGTCGGCCAGTCGGAGTTCGAGCCCATGATGAGACCGACGATCGGCTTGTCGCTCATTTCGCATCCTTGCGCGCCGCGCGCTCGGCCGACTCGACGGTATTGGCGAGCAGCATCGTGATCGTCATCGGACCGACGCCGCCGGGCACCGGCGTGATCAGCCCGGCCACGTCGCGCGCCGCGGCAAAATCGACGTCGCCGCACAGCTTGCCGGCGTCGGGCCCGTCCTTCAGGCGGTTGATGCCGACGTCGATCACGACCGCGCCGGGCTTGACCATGTCGGCGGTGACGAAGCGCGGCCGCCCGACCGCGGCGACGAGGATGTCGGCACGGCGGCAGTGCGCGGCGAGATCGCGCGTCTTCGAGTGGCACACGGTGACGGTGGCGCCGGCATTGGTGAGCAGCATCGCCATCGGCTTGCCGACGATGTTCGAGCGCCCGATCACGACCGCCTCGGCGCCTTGCACCGGCACGGCCTCGGCCTCGAGCATCTTCATCACGCCGTGCGGCGTGCACGGGATGAAGCCTTCGCGCTGTTGCGACAGGCGGCCGACGTTCTCGGCGTGAAAGCCGTCGACGTCCTTGCCCACCGCGATCGCCTCGAGCACCGCGGTCTCATCGAACTGCGGCGGCAGCGGCAGCTGCACGAGGATGCCATGCACGCCGGCGTCGGCGTTGAGCGCGGCGATGCGCTCGAGCACGGCGCGCGGCTCGGCGTCGGCCGGGTATGCGTACTTCAGCGAGCGCATGCCGGCCTTCTCGCACGCGGCGACCTTGTTGCGGACGTACACGGCAGAGGCCGGATCGTCACCGACCAGGATCACCGCCAAGCAGGGCACGACGCCCTGCTGCGCGAGCGCTGCGGTACGCTCGGCCAGTTGCGCGCGCAGGCGCGCCGCCAGTGCGTTGCCGTCGAGAATGCGAGCCGTCATATTCCGGGCCTCGAAAAAGCCCAGTATTTTATCGCAGGGTCAGCCACTTGTGCGCGGGCACATGAAAACGAGGCCGGACCCCGGCACGCCACGCATCGGTCCGCCCCCTCCCCGACCGCCGTCCGGCCGCCGATTGCCGACACGTGATCGAAACGGCGCGTCGCCGCTGGCCGGCACGCGCCACGCGCGCGACCTGCCGCGCGCCGCCTCGTTCAGACCGCTTCGGCCGCGACCGCCACCGCGCGCCGCCCGAGCTCGAAGGCCTCGCGGTTCATCTCGACGAGCTGCGGCTTGCGGCGCGCGAAGCGCGCGAGCACGGCGTCACGCAGCACTTCGGCCGGGAACGGCAGCCGGTCGGCGATCGCGCCGAGCATCACGGTGTTGCCGAGGCGGATGTTGCCGAGCTCCTGAGCGAGCGTGGTCGCGTCGAAGTCGTACACGTCGACGCCGGCCGCGCGCATCTCGCCGACCGGATCATCGGGATACTCGAACAGGCCGACATTGACGATGGGCGGCACGATGCGGCCACTATTGACCAGCGCGACGCCGCTCGGGCGCAGCATGTGGCGCCAGCGCAGCGCCTCGGCGGCCTCGAAGCCGACCAGCAGGTCGGCTTTCCCGGGGGCGATCTGCGGCGACAGCACCTGCGCGCCGAAGCGCAGGTGCGAGGTGACCACGCCGCCGCGCTGGCTCATGCCCGCGACCTCGGTCTTCTTGACGTCGAAGCCGAGCGACAGCGCCGCCTCGGCGAGGATTTCGGTGGCGGTCATGACCCCCTGGCCGCCGGTGCCGCATACGAGAATGTTGGTGATATCGGACATCGCGCTCATTTCCCCATGAACTGCAGCGGTTGGACCGGAACCGCATGGACGATCGCCTCGGGCGCGCACGGCTGCACGCACAGGCCGCAGCCGGTGCAGGCGGACGTCTCGATGCGCACGAAGGCGAGGTCGACTTCCTTGCCGGAGGCCTTGATCTCCTTGCCTCGGCGCGTGACGTGGATGGCCGGACAGCCGACCTCGATGCAGTTGCCGCAGCCGGTGCAGCGGTCTTCCTCGACCAGATAGGCCTTGGCCGGCTTGTATTCGTCGATCAGCACGCACGGCCGGTTGGTGATGATCACCGACGGCTCCTCGATCCTGGTCTCCTCGCGCAGCGCCTTGAACAGCGTCGGCAGTTCGTACGGATCGACCTCGCGGATGCGCTCCTTTCTGACGCCGAGCGCCTCGCACATCTGTGCGAAATTGACCCGCGGTGCCTCGTTGCCGTAGATGTCGCGGCCGGTGCCGGGGTTGTCCTGGCCGCCGGTCATGCCGACGGTGCGGTTGTCGAGCAGCAGAATGGTGATGTTGCCGCGGTTCCAGACGATGTCGAGCAGGCCCTGCATGCCCATGTGCATGAAAGTCGAGTCGCCGATGACGGCGAGGATCTTCTTGTTCGCGTCGGCGGGCCCGCGCCCCTTGTCCATGCCCAGCGCCACGCCCATCGACGCGCCCATCGAGATGCAGGTGTCGAGCGCATTCCACGGGTGGCCGGCGCCCAGCGTGTAGCAGCCGATATCGCCCGAGATGATCAGGTTGCGCATCTGCGACAGCGTGTAATAGACGCCCAGGTGCGGACAGGCCACGCACATCGTCGGCGGACGCGGGAAAACCTTCTGCGGCACCAGGCGCTCGGGCTCGGCAACCGCCTCGCCGCGCAGGCGCGCGAGCCCCTTGTGCAGCACCTCGGGGGCGAGCTCGCCCATGCGCGGCAGCACGTCCTTGCCGTGGCAGGCGATGCCGGCGGCCTTGAGCTCGAGCTCGAGCAGCGGCTCGGTCTCCTCGACCACCAGCAGCGTGTCGACGGTGGATGCGAACGCGCGGATCTTCTCGAGCGGCGGCGGACAGGACAGGCCGAGCTTCAACACCGGCGCGTCGGGGAAAGCCTCGCGCACGTGCATGAACGCCGGCCCCGAGGCGACGAAGCCGACGCGCGGGTCGCTGCCTTCGACGAGCGGGTTGAGCGCCGACGTCTCGGCCTCGGCGCGCAGCCCCGCCTCGCGCTCGAACATCAGCGGCAGGCGCGGCTTGGCGTGGCCCGGCACCATCACCCAGCGCGACGCGTCCTTGACGAAGCCGGGCGCCGCAATCGCCTCGCGCTCGCCGGTCTGCACCACGCCCTTGACGTGGCAGATGCGCGTGGTCAGGCGCAGGATCACCGGGGTGCGGAAGCGCTCGGACAGCTCGAAGGCCGCGCGCGTCATCGCATACGCCTCCTGCGAGTCGGCCGGCTCGAGCACCGGCACGTGCGCGAAGCGGCCCCAGAAGCGCGAATCCTGCTCGTTCTGCGACGACGACATGCCGACGTCGTCGGCCACGGCGATCACCAGGCCGCCCTCGACGCCGGTCACCGTCATCGTCATCAACGCATCCGAGGCGACGTTCAGGCCGACGTGCTTCATCGCGCAGAACGCGCGCGAGCCCATCATCGACGCGCCCAGCGCGACCTCGAGCGACACCTTTTCATTGACCGACCACTCGGCGTAGAGATCGGGGTAATGCGCGAGCTCCTCAAGAATCTCGGTCGACGGCGTCCCCGGATAGGCGGCCGCCACCTTGACGCCGGACTCCCACACGGCGCGGGCGACGGCTTCGTTGCCGGACATGAAAAGCCGGCTGGCTGCCGGAACCTTGAGCGGTGCTCCCATCCGTTGGACTCCCAGGTTATCGCACGAATTGGGCCAAAACTTACCGCAAGGTCAACAATAGTCCGTTGATGCATGTCAACGGGCGGCGGTTTTATAGTGCAGGCAATGCACCATGCTTCCGGCCCGCTGCGCGCCGTCGCGGTGTCAATGCACGGGCCGCGGACACTTCAGACCGATCTGGTCGATGTGGCCCTTGGCGTCGACATGGCGCACGGTCAGCTCGAATGCGCCGATGCGCACGCGATCGCCTTCGACTGCCGGGCGCCCCAGCCGTCGCGTGAACAGCTCACCCAGCGGCAGCATCTCTTCGCCCGCAGCCAGTATCAGGCCATAGGCCGCAGCCAGATCGCCCGCCGGGCAATCGGCCGCAACCGTGAATTCGCCGAAGAAGCCTGCATGCGCGCTGAGCTCGTCGGCCTTGCCCGGCGCGAAAGCCGCCGACAGGCGCTCGGCCATCTGGTCGGGCGCGATCAGCCACACCGAATCCCCGGTGCGCAAACGCGTCGCGTCATTGAGCGCCACCAGCGCACCGTCGCGCAGCACGGCGGCACAGCGCACGTCCGCGCCGGCCTCCTGCGCAACGAGATCATCCGGATGCATGCCTTCGGCAAGAGAGCGCTGCCCGACGACGTACTCCATCAGGTCGAGCGTCGCGCGCTCGCCAACCCACACTTCGAGCCTTTCGACCGGCTCGTCGCGCTTGGGCACCACCACTCCGAACAGCCGTGCCGCACCCGGCACGGTGGCCCCCTGCACCAGCAGCGACACCAGCACCACCGCGAAGGCGACGTCGAACAGCAGCGTCGACTGCGGCACCCCCATCACCAGCGGGTACATCGCCAGCACGATCGGCACCGCGCCGCGCAGGCCCACCCATGAGATATAGGCCACCTCGTTCGGCGCGAAGCGAAACGGCCACAGGCACGCGGCCACCGCCAGCGGTCGCGCGATCACCATCAGGAACAGCGCCATCGCCAGCGACAGCGGTGCGTGCTCGACCAGGTGCGAAGGGGTCACGAGCAGACCGAGCACGAGGAACATCCCCGCCTGCGCGAGCCATGCCAGACCGTCCATGACGCGCAGCACGTGCTCGGTCGCGTGGCAGCGCCGGTTGCCGACGATCAGGCCGGCCACATAGACGGCGAGAAAGCCGCTCCCGCCGACCGCATTGGTCGCGCCGAACACCATCAACCCGCCCGAGACGATCAGCAGCGCATAGAGGCCTTCGGCGAGTCGCAGCCGCCCGAGCAGCCGCGCCAGCACGACCCCACCGAGCCCACCGGCGATCAGCCCGAAACCCATCTGCTGCATTGCCATCAGCACGTAGGCCCAGCCGTCCTGCCCGCCCGGTGTGATGATGGTCTGGACCATCACCGTGACGAGCAGGATCGCCATCGGGTCGTTCGCGCCCGACTCGATCTCGAGCGTGGCCTTGACGCGATCGTTGAGCCGCACGCCGCTGTTGCGCAGCAACGAGAACACCGCAGCCGCATCGGTCGAACCGACGATCGCCGCGAGCAGGAAGCCGATGCGCCAGTCGACCTTGAACAACCAGGTCGCGAACAGCCCCAGGATCAGCGTCGTAGCGATGACGCCCAGGGTAGCCAGCACCGCCGACGGCCTCACCGCGACGCGAAAGGTCGAGGTGCGCGTGCGCAGGCCGCCGTCGAGCAGGATGACCGCCAGCGCGAGCTGCGCGACCAGCATCGCGGTCGAGAAGTCGTCATAGGCGATGCCGCCCGGACCATCCTCGCCGGCAAGCATGCCGACGACCAGAAACAGGAGCAGCAGCGGCAGGCCCAGGCGTGCCGACAAGGTGCTCGCGAGCACGCTGATGAACAGCAGCACGCCCACCAGCAGCAGGAAGGTATTGATGAAATCCATGACAGTTCGGTGAGACCGGCGAGCGTCGTGCTCAGCCGCGCAGCGTTCCGGGCTCGCCGATGATCACGTTCTGCACCAGCTCGGCGAGCGAGCTTGCGCCCATTTTTTCCATGACGCGGGCGCGGTGCACCTCGACGGTCTTGATGCTGATGCCGAGCAGGTCGGCGATCTGTTTGTTGAGCTTGCCGGCGATGATCAGGTCGAGCACCTCGCGCTCGCGCTGCGTGAGATCGGCGAGCCGGCGTGCCGTCTCGGCCTCGAGCTGGCGCTGATGGCGGCTGTCGCGCTCGCGCGCGAGGCTCTCCTCGATCAGGCCGAGCATGTCGCGGTCACCGAACGGCTTCTCGATGAAATCGACCGCACCGCGCTTGACCGCGGCGACCGCCATCGGCACGTCGCCATGACCGGTGATGAAGATCACCGGCAGCGTGCAGTGGCGCCGGCGCAGCTCCTCGAAGAGCTCCAGCCCGCTCATGCCCGGCATGCGCACGTCGAGCACCAGGCAGCCGGTCATCTCGGCACGATAGGCGTCGAGAAAAGTCTCCGCCGAGTCGTATGCGCACACCTGGTAGCCACTCGATTCGAGCAGCCACACGAGCGAGTCACGCAGCGCCTCGTCGTCATCGACGATGAAGATGCTCTGGTCAGGCTCTGCGGGCGACATGCTCACTGACGATCTCCGTTGGCAGCGTGAAGGTGAAGATAGTACCGCCTTCCGGGTTCGCTTCGACAGTCAAGCGCCCATCATGGAACTCGATGATGGAACGGCAGATGTTGAGCCCCATGCCCATGCCTTCGGCCTTGGTCGTGTAGAACGGCGAGAACAGCAGCTGCCGCTCTTCCTCGCCGATGCCGTGACCGCGGTCGATCACGGCGACCTCGACCACACGCTCGCCGAGCGCGCGCGCACGCACCACCAGCACGCGGTCGCTGCGCGGCAGCTCGGCCATCGCGTCGAGGCCGTTCTTGACCAGGTTGATGATGACCTGCTCGATCATGATGCGGTCCGCATGGACCGGGGGCAGGTCCGGCGGCACCTCGAGGACGATGCGCCCGCTCACGCGCCGCGCATCGATGTCGGCGAAGCCGATCGCGTCGTCGAGCACGTCGGCCAGGCGCACCGCGCTGCGGCGCGGCTCGCTCTTCTTCACGAACTCGCGCACGCGGCGGATGATCTTGCCGGCACGCTCGGCCTGGAAGCTCGCCTTCTGCATCGCGGCGAGCAGGTCCTCCTCACGGTACTTCTTCGCCTGGATGCGCGTCACGCAGCCCATGCAGTAGTTGGCGATCGCCGACAGCGGCTGGTTCAGCTCGTGCGCGAGCGTCGAGGCCATCTCGCCCATCGTGATCAGGCGCGAGGTGTGCTGCAGGCGCTCGGCCTGCTGGCGCGTGACCTCGGCACTCTGCTTGCGGTCGGTCATGTCGGTGGCGATGCCCATGCGCACGACGCGGCCGTCGACCCAGCGCGTGGCGTGCTCGCGCACGTGGTACCAGCGCCCCGACAGCGGGTGCTGGACCTCGCCGTCGAAGAGCTCGACCGGCAGCTCGGCCACGTCGAGTCCGCGCAGGTTCAGGTGATAGTCGCGGCTGTCGGGCTGCGGCGCAGACACACCGCGCACGGTGCGCCCGACCGCATCGAAACCGTAGATGTTCTTGAACGCGCGGTTAGCGAACAGGATCTCGTCGGTACCGGCGTCGGCGACGAAGACGGCCGCCTCGAGGCCGTCGAGCACGGCTTCGAAGCGTTCCTGCGCAGCCTCGAGCGCCTCGCGCACGCGCTTGGGTTCGGTGATGTCGGTCACCGAGGCCATCCAGCCGGTCTGCTGGCCGGACTGGTCGATGAGCGGCGAGAGGTAGAAGCGCGCATCGAGCCGCTGGCCGTCGTGGCGCCGGATGCGCATCTCGAAGCCGCCCGGCGGCGCCCGCCCGGCCAGCGTCCGGTCGAGATTGCGGCTGCAGATGTCGAGATCCTCTTCGGGCCAGTACGGAAACGGCGGGATCGCGCCGACGAGCTCGTCCTGCCGGAAGCCGACCATGCGGCAGAACGCGGGATTCACGTAGATGATGCGGCCGGACAGATCGATCGCGCGCATGCCGGTGATGACCGACTCTTCCATGGCCTTGCGAAAGGCCGATTCGGCCCGCAGCGCATCTTCGACCGCCTTGCGGCCGGTGATGTCGTGGGCGACGGCATACACGAGCTTCTCCTCGGCCACCGGGTTGATGCTCCACACCAGCCACTTGAAGGCGCCATCCGAACACCGGCAGCGGTTCTCGAAGCTGACCGGCTCGCCGGCGGCGAGGCGGCGCATCTGCTCGAGCGTGCCGGCGACGTCGTCGGCATGCACGAGGTCGAGCAGCGCGCGTCCGAGCAGCTGCTCCGGGTGATAGCCGAGGATGCGCGTGAAGGCCGGATTGCAGCGCCGGAACAAACCGTCCAGCCCGACGATGCACAACAGGTCGAGCGACATGTTGAACAGGCGGTCGCGCTCCTTTTCGACCTGCACGCGGCGGCGCACGTGGGTGCGCAGCAGCCACAGGCTCCACAGCACGATCACCGACAGCGCGAGGATCATCGCGGCCGGCAGCGCCTCGGGCAGCTGGCCCTCGGTGCGGAACGCGGTGGCGCGAAGCGTCAGACCATTGCCGGGCGGATCGAGCGCGACCGCGAACGAGATGCTCTCATCGAGGTCGAGCACGCCCGAATTGACGGCGAGGATCTCGCCCTTCTCGCTGATCAGCGCGAGACGGTACTTCTCGGCAAACCAGCTCGGCACCAGATGACGCACCATGCGGTCGATCGAATAGACGCCGACGATCGCACCGAGGAACTGCCGGCCGCGCCGCACCGGCACATACACCTCGAGCACCATGCGGCCGCGCGCATTGACGTAGGCCTCGCCATAGCTGGGGCGACCGCGCTCACGCGAACGGTAGAACGGCAGCGTCTGCAGTCCCGACAGCGCATCGCCGACCAGCCAGTCCATGGTGTCGAATGGCGCCGACCAGCGCGCCACCTCCTCCGGCCCCACCCAGACGATGTTGATCAGCTCGCCGTTGTTGGCGATGTGCTGGTTCGCGCGCAGCTGGAAGCCGTCCGGATCGAGCGCGTCGGCCGCCAGATCGCGTGCGATCTGGCCGAGAAACTCCTCGGTGCCGAGCATGTGCAGGCGGATCGTCTGCTCGGCCCACTGCACGTCGCGCGCGACCGCGTTGCGCTGGGTCTCGGCCTCGCGCGCCTGCAGCAGCCAGACCAGCGCGAGCATCGTCAGCGCGAACACGCCCACCGCGACATACGGGGCAGTCCAGTACCAGCGGGCGAGCGCGGAATGAGGCGGCGTGGGCATCGTGGCCTTCGATCTGTTCGGGCGGGGCGGGCGCTGACGGGAAGATACGCATGCGGCGGCTACACGCCGCCGTGTCGCACCGGGCAGTGCGATTGTCGCCATCCGGGAAGACCCGCGTAATCGGGTCTTTCCCGTACCGGATCTGCCGCTCCGGCCGGCTTCGGGTTTTCGCCAATTATATTGCGCATCGATGGGCCTTACATTGGCGCGAGTCCCAAACTGCCGGGAGTGGTCGTCGCGTGCTTCGATTCGTCATAGCCATCCTGTGCCTGTGCGCGCTGCCCGCGCTGGCCGAGCCACCACTGCGAATCGGGGTAACGGGTCCGTTCACGGGCGGATCGAGCCCGATGGGGCTGTCCATGCTCGAGGGCATCCGCATCGCCGCCGACGAAATCAACGCAGCCGGCGGGGTCATGGGTCGTCCGATCGAGCTCGTCGAACGCGACGACGAGGCGCGCAACGAGAAAGGCGCCCAGGTCGTGCAGGAGCTCATCGACAGCGAAGGGGTGATCGCCGGCCTCGGCATCGTCAATACCGGCGTCGCGCTCGCGAGTCAGCGCTATTACCAGCGGGCACGCATTCCGGTGATCACGTCGGTGGCGACCGGCACGCTGGTCACCAGGCAGTTCCTGCCCCCCGAGCATCCGGACAACTTCGTCTTCCGGATCTCGGCCAACGACACCATCCAGGCCGCGATGATCGTCGCCGAGGCAATCGACCGGCGTGGGCTCGTGCGCGTGGCGATCTTCCACGACGCGACCAACTACGGCCAGCTCGGCCGCGAGGATCTCGAAGCCGCCCTCGATGCCCGAGGCGTCACACCGGTCGCGATCGAGCGCTTCGAGCTGCGCGAGGCCGACATGACCGCACAGCTCGTGCGTGCCCGCGATGCCGGCGCACAAGCCATTCTCACCTACGGCATCGGCCCCGAGCTCGCGCAGATCGCCAACGGCATGGCGCGACTGAACTGGCGCGTGCCGATGATCGGCAGCTGGACGCTGGCGATGTCCAACTTCATCGACGACGCCGGGCCGAATGCCGAAGGCGCGCGCATGCCCCAGACCTTCATTCCCGAGCCGACCACGCCGCGGCGCGCGGCCTTTCTGCAGGCCTGGCGCGAGCGAACGGGCAGCGACCGCATTCCGGTGCCTCCGGCTGCAGCGCAGGGCTATGATTCACTGCTGCTGCTGGCCGCCGCGATCGGCCAGGCGCGCAGCACCGATGGCGACCGCATCCGCGAAGCGCTCGAGGATTTGCACGTGAGGATCGACGGCGTGGTGATGGTATATGATCGCCCTTTCTCGCGGGACAAGCACGAGACGATCACCAGCACCGACGACATCTTCATGGGCGAGGTGCGCAACGGCCGGATCGTGTTCGCCTACGAAGCCGACCGCCGCAGAGCCGCCGCACGATGAGCGCGGCGGCCGCATCCCGCTCGCCAGTCTTCACAATCGGTCGGGGGATCTCTCCCTCCCTCCCTCGCCCCCGACCGGTTTTTTTTCTTCGCTGCCCCGACCCTGTGCGTTCTTCGACCAGGCCCCATCGGCCATGGGCACGGGCACGCCCGCTCACGCGGCAGCCGGACGCGCCGCTGCATCTTTCTTCATGCGAATCGACAGGAGCCCCAGCGACCTGAAGCACGAGTTGCGATTGCATAGATCAAAATAACGTTTTATATTACGAAATACGCCGACCTCAAGGCAGGTCGGCGCCTGTACGTTTCGTCAAAAACGTTCCGCCTGACCGAGGCGGGTATCGCTAACGGCAAGTCATGAGGAGACACACCATGACCGGGAAACAAGATGTACCGCTGCAGTCCGATCCGGACGTGCAGGAAACCAGCGAATGGCTCGAGGCCCTGGCCGGCGTCATCGAAAACGAAGGCCCGCAGCGGGCCCACTTCCTGATCGAGACCCTCATCGGTGCGGCGCGCGAGGACGGCGTCGACATCCCGTACTCGGCCAACACGCAGTACATCAACACCATCCCGGCCGACCAGCAGCCCCGCTATCCGGGCGATCCCGACATGGAGATCAAGCTGCACTCCTACATCCGCTGGAACGCGATGGCGATGGTCGTGCGCGCGAACAAGCACACCAACGTCGGCGGCCACATTGCCAGCTTCGCGTCGGCGGCCGCGCTCTATGACGTCGGCTTCTCGCACTTCTGGCATGCGCCGACCGCCGACCACGGCGGCGACCTGATCTTCTTTCAGGGCCATTCGGTGCCCGGCGTCTATGCGCGCGCGTTCATGCTCGGGCGGCTGACCGAGGAGCAGATGGACAACTTCCGCCAGGAAGTCTCCGGCCGCGGCATCTCCTCGTATCCGCACCCGTGGCTGATGCCCGACTTCTGGCAGTTCCCGACCGTGTCGATGGGTCTGGGGCCGATCCAGGCGATCTACCAGGCGCGCTTCATGAAGTACATGGCCAGCCGCGGGCTGATCGATGCGGCCAATGCCGCCAAGCGCAAGGTGTGGGCGTTCCTCGGCGACGGCGAGACCGACGAGGTCGAATCGCTCGGCGCGATCGGCATGGCCGCGCGCGAGAAGCTCGACAACCTGGTGTTCGTGATCAACTGCAACCTGCAGCGGCTCGACGGTCCGGTCCGCGGCAACGGCAAGATCATCCAGGAGCTCGAGTCCGAATTCCGCGGCGCCGGCTGGAACGTGATCAAGGTGGTCTGGGGCACGCACTGGGACGCACTGCTCGCGCGCGACAAGAAGGGCCTGCTCAAGAAGCGCATGATGGAATGCGTCGACGGCGAGTACCAGACCTTCAAGAGCAAGGACGGCGCCTACGTACGCGAGCATTTCTTCAACACCCCCGAGCTGAAGGAACTCGTCGCCGACTGGACCGACGAGGAGATCTGGCACCTGAACCGCGGCGGCCACGACCTGTTCAAGATCTTCGCCGCCTACGATGCGGCGACGAAGCACCAGGGCCAGCCGACGCTGATCCTCGCCAAGACCATCAAGGGCTTCGGCATGGGCCAGGCTGGCGAGGCGATGAACATCTCGCACCAGCAGAAGAAGATGGACGAGGAGGCGATCCGCCGCTTCCGCGACCGCTTCCACCTGCCGGTGTCCGACGACAAGCTCGACGAGCTGCCGTACCTGAAGTTCGACGAGGATTCGCCCGAGCACAAGTACATGATGGAGCGGCGCATGGCGCTGGGTGGCTTCCTGCCGCAGCGCCGCCGCCAGGCCGACGCGCTGGCGGTGCCGCCGCTCGAGACCTTCGCGGCGCTGCTGAAGGCCTCGGGCGAAGGGCGCGAGCTCTCCACGACGATGGCGATCGTGCGCATGATGAACACGCTCTTGCGCGACAAGCAGATCGGCCGCCACGTCGTGCCGATCGTGCCCGACGAGAGCCGCACCTTCGGCATGGAAGGCATGTTCCG
>DAOMOP010000092.1:0-14918 GCA_035444405.1 Rhodocyclaceae bacterium | reverse complement strand
CGCCACCGAGGTACATCGCGATCACCAGTTCATCGAAGGACGAGATGAACACCATTCTGGGCCGGCTGGCGGCATAGCGCCCGGCATTGCGCCGGAATGCGGGCCCGCGTGCGCGGCGCAAGGCCGCGCCCGGCGCAGCCGCGCAGCGCGGCTGCGCGGACCTCGGAGCGAGCCCCTTTCGGCCACTGCGGAGCGCCCGAAGTCCCCGGTCACGCGGCACTTCGGGCGTCACCCTTCTTCACGCCCCGCGCGCCGCTCACGGATGCGCGGAGCGTGCGCCCGGGTTCCGGTATACATCGATCGCAACGCGACGCTTGCTTTTGCGGGTTTACGGCGTTAAAGTTTGGATACTGTATACAACATTTCGGTCCGGACCTGCTGCGCCGAGCCGCCACCCACAAGGAGACGCCCCCATGACCGCCCTGATGAACCGCGACGACTTCCGCACCGCCCTCGAACAGGCCATCCGCGGCAAAAGCGCCAACCTCGCCCCCTTCTCCATCGCCTGGGCCAGCGGCAAACTCTCGCGCGCCCACCTCGCCCGCTGGGCCGAAAACCACTACCACTACGTCGGTCCCTTCGCCGACTACCTCGCCTACATCTACGCCCGCACCCCCGATCACCTCACCGAGGCCAAGGACTTCCTGCTCGCCAACATGTACGAGGAAGAAATCGGCGGCGACCGCCATACCGACCTCCTCATCCGCTTCGCCGAGGCCTGCGGCACCTCCCGCGAGCGCGTCATCGACCCCGACAACATGTCCCCCACCACCCGCGGCCTGCAAAGCTGGTGCTACGCCGTCGCCATGCGCGAGGACCCCGTCGTCGCCGTCGCCGGACTCGTCGTCGGACTCGAATCCCAAGTCCCCTCCATCTACCGCAAGCAGACCCCCACCCTGCGCGACAAGTACGGCTTCTCCGACGAGGAGGTCGAGTTCTTCGACCTGCACATCGTCTCCGACGAAATCCACGGCGAGCGCGGCTACCAGATCGTCCTCGAACACGCCAACACCCCAGAGCTCCAGCAAAAATGCCTCAAGATCTGCGAGATCGGCGCTCAGATGCGGCTGCTCTACACCACCGCTCTCTACTGGGACTACGTCGCTCACGACCTCCCCATCGAACAGCTCAAAACCGCCGCCTGACAACCGCCACACACCGCGCCCGACGCCGCTTGCGGCGCGCGCCCGTCCCGACTTCCAGGAGCTTCGATCCCTCATGAGCACCGCCCGCATCGAGACCTTCCTCAACCATATCGACGGCGCGTGGGTCGCCAGCCGCTCCGGCAAGACCTTCGACAACGTCAATCCGGCCGACACGCGCGAGATCGTCGGCCGCTTCCAGGCCTCCACGCGCGACGACGCGCAGGCGGCGGTCGAGGCCGCGCGCGCGGCCTTCCCGGCCTGGCGCGACACGCCGATCGGCAGGCGCGCAAAGATCCTCAACGCCGCGGCCGACTACATCGAGGCGCACGTCGACCGCTTCGCCAAGGAGCTCACGCTCGAGGAAGGCAAGCCGCTCGCGCAGGCGCGCGACGAGTTCCTGCGCTCGGCACAGACCTTCCGCTTCTACGCGGTCGAGGGCCAGACCTTCACCGGCGAGCTCTTCCCGCAGGACGATCCCGGTCAGCTCGTCTATAGCCAGCGCGAGCCGCTCGGCGTCGTCACCGTGATCACACCGTGGAATTTTCCGGCCTCGATCCCGGCGCGCAAGATCGCCCCGGCGCTCGTCACCGGCAACACGGTGGTATTCAAGCCCTCGTCGGACGCGCCGCTGTCCGGGCTGCGCCTGGTCGAGGCGCTCGCGCACGCGGGCCTGCCACACGGCGTGCTCAACTTCGTGACCGGCAAGGCGAGCGAGATCGGCCCGGTGATCACCGAGTCGGCGCCAATCCGTGCGGTGTCCTTCACCGGCTCGACCGGCGCCGGCGAGCACATCCACCGCTCGGTGGCGATGACCACGCGGACGCAGATGGAGCTCGGCGGCAAGAACCCGCTCATCGTCATGGACGACGCGGATCTCGACCGCGCGGTCGAGCTCACGATCAAGGGCGGGCTGTCGCTGACCGGCCAGGCGTGCACCGGCACCAGCCGCGTGATCGTGCTGCGCGCGGTCAAGCAAGCGTACACGGCGCGCCTGGTCGCGCGCGTGCAGGCGCTCAGGATCGGCAGCGGCCTGGCGAGCGGCATGGACCTCGGACCGCTCGCGACCGCCTCGCAGCTCGACACGGTGCTCGGCTACATCGAGATCGGCAAGCGCGAGGCACGGCTGCTGTGCGGCGGCGAGCGCCTCACCGGCGAAGGCTTCGAGCACGGCTACTACGTCACGCCGGCGATCTTCACCGACGTGACCCAGTCGATGCGCATCGCCCGCGAGGAGATCTTCGGGCCGGTGATCGCGATCATCGAGGCCGAGGACTACGCCGACGCGATCGCGAAGGCCAACGACACCGAGTACGGCCTGGCCGCCGCGATCTGCACGCGCGACCCGCGCCATATGCACGCCTTCGCGCACGACATCGAGGCCGGCACGGTCAAGATCAACCGCACCACCACCGGCAATCTCGTCAACGCGCCGTTCGGCGGGCTGAAGCGCTCGAGCACCTCGACCTTCCGCGAATCCGGACGCGCCGGGCTCGAGTTCTACACGCAGATCAAGACCGTCTACCAGGGCTGGTGACGCGCGCCCGTCCCGGCCGCGCAGCCGGGGGGCAGCGCGCCACCGCCCGCCGCCACATCCGACCAATCGAGAGAGACGAAAGACCATGAAAGAGACCATCAAGCTGGAACTGAAGGAAGCGCGCCACATGATCGACGCCGCGGTCGCCAAGGCGAAAGAGATCGGCGTGCTCGAGACGGTGTGCATCGTCGATGACGGCGGCTATCCGCTCGCGCTCGAGCGCATGGACGGCGCCCGCGTGACCGGGCCGCAGATCGCCTGGAACAAGGCCTTCACCGCGGCCGGCCACAAGCGCTCGACGCACCTGTTCAACACGCCGCCGAACGGCCCGGCGCTGCCCGGCAACGAAGCCTTCGGCATCCAGTGGAGCTTCGAGGGCAAGTTCGCGGTGTTCGTCGGCGGCTACCCGATCGTCGTCAATGGCGAGGTGATCGGCGGCGTCGGTCTGTCGGGCGGCAACGGCGAGCAGGACACCGCCTGCGGCGTCGCCGCGCTGGCCGCGCTCCGGGCGCTGCTCGCGCCGCAAGGCTTCGAGGTGCTGGCCCAGGCCGACATCAAGAAGTGAGCACACGGTGACGGTGGGCGCGCTCGCGCGGCGCTCGGCGTGCCCTGGCGGCTCCCGCGGGGCGGCCCGCAAGCCCACCGTCACAGCATCGAACTAACCCCAAGACCCGGTGCCATGGGCCCGGAGGCGACCATGACTTATCGAGTTCAACTCCTGGAAACGTCCGAATCCTTCGAGGTCGGCGGCGGCGAGACCGTGCTCGACGCGGCGCTGCGCGAAGAGGTGCGACTGCCCCACGAATGCACGCTCGGCGGCTGCGGCACCTGCCGCGTGAAGCTGCTCGAAGGCCGTGTCACCTATGACGAATTCCCGATGGCGCTGACCCCCGAGGAAGCCGAACAAGGTTTCGTGCTGACCTGTCAGGCGCACCCGCAGAGCGACCTGGTGATCAGCACCGAGCGTGCGCTGCCAGCGGCCTCCGAGCCGGCGCGCCACACCGCGGTGATCCGCGAGCTGCGCCCGTTCAGCGACGACGTGGTCCACCTCGCGCTCGAGCTGCCCGAGGCCGGGTCCTTCATCTACCGGCCCGGCCAGTACATGAACGTGTTTCTCGAGGACGGCAGCCACCGCAGCTTCTCGATGGCCTCGGTGCCCAACGGCGGGCTCGTCGATTTCCACATCCGCCGCATTCCGGACGGCCGCTTCACTGCGGGGCGACTCGCCGAGCTGCGCCCCGGCGACACGCTGGAGGTCGAACTGCCGCTGGGCACGTTCTGCTACCACGCCGAGGACTACCGGCCGCTGATCCTGGTCGCGACCGGCACCGGCATCTCACCGATCAAGTGCATCCTCGAGTCGCTGCTCGACGACCCCGACTGCCCGCCCGTGTCGCTGTACTGGGGCATGCGCACCGCGGCCGACCTGTACCTCGACGAAGAGATCCGCAGCTGGGCCGACCGCCTCTACGAGTTCCAGTACGTCCCGGTGCTGTCGCGCGCGCCGTCGTCCTGGCCCGGCCGCCGCGGCCACGTGCAGCACGCCGTGCTGCAGGATTTCGACGACTTCTCGGAGCACGCCTTCTACCTGTGCGGCGCACCGGCGATGATCCACGACGCGAAGCAGGCCTTCCTCGGCAAGGGCGCGAGCGTGGACCACATCTATGTGGACGGCTTCAGCTTCCAGCACCACTGAGCCGGCGCCTCGGCCGACCGTGCCGATATCGCGCGGCGGCGGAACCGCCGACCCCGCCCCGCGGCGGGACCTCCCAGTTCCGCGCCGCGGCACGGACCGCTCGTGCCGCGCGCCTCCCGCGATGCAGGGCCCGCCACATCACCCATCGCAGCATCGGCCGGTGCGGCACGACACCACGTGACCCGGCATGGCACCGCCCGCCGTTCGTCTCCCCCAACCCGAAGGAAACATCGATCATGACCCGCAACGCCATCACCGAAGGCCCCGGCCTCGCCGCCCCGCTCGGCCCCTTTTCGCGCGCCGTCTGGGCGGGCGAGCTGCTCTACGTGTCCGGCCAGACTGGCGTGAACCCGGCCAGCGGCGCGCTGCCGCCCGGCGGCGACGTCGCCGCCGAGACACGCCAGGTGCTCGACAACCTCGCCGCGGTGCTCGCCGCCGCCGGCCTGTCGTTCGCCGACGTGATCAAGGCCAACGTCTTTCTCGCCGACATGGGCGACTTCCGCACGATGAACGCGATCTACGCCGAGGCCTTCGACGAGCCGCGGCCGGCACGCACAACGATCGGCGTCGCCGCCCTGCCCGGCGGCGCCCGCGTCGAGATCGAGCTCGTCGCACGCAAGGCGGGCTAGGCGCAGCCCAGTGCAGCGCCAGACCCATACTATTTGCATACCAGTGCTTAGTCGTACGGTATAGTCCACTCTCTTGCGTCGCAGGAGCCGCCAGGCGAAGGGCCGGATTCGCTTTGGCGCCCTGTCGCGCCGCGTGCTTGCGCACGCGCAGAGTCATGGACTGACCGGAGGACGAGGACACGCTGGTGGGAACGCTGTTGCGCTTCGGAGCGTGGCGGATCATGATTTATTCGCTGGATCATCCGCCTGCGCACGTGCACGTGGTGGGGCCGCAAGGGCGAGCCAGGATCGCGCTCAATTGCCCGGACGGTCCTGCCATCCCGCTCGATGCACGGGGCATCGAGCGGGGAACGCTGCGCCGGATGCTCGATCACATCGACAGTAACCTCGCCGGGCTTTGCGGGGCATGGGACGCGACACATGGACAGCATGGATGACATGATTGCACGCGCATACGATCGGGGCCGCAGCGCAGCCGCTGTCGAACCTCGAGCGATCGGTGCGCGTTTCGAGGCGGCAACGAACCGCCTCGTCCTCGAACTCGAAGGTGGCGTCGAGCTGTCGATGCCCGCCAGCGCGTTGGGTTTCGCGCGCGCCGCCGATCTGTCCGGCGTGCGCGTCGAAGGGGGTGGGTTCGACCTGTACTTCCCGAACGCCGACGAAGGTATCTTCATCCCCGATCTGGTGCGCGCCGCGATCGAACATCGACTTGCAGCGTGACCGGTGCCAGACGAACCGACCGTAACCGGCGGCCGCCCCATCGCGGTGCTCGTCGCGCATCCGTTCCCTGGACCAGGAGCTTCGATCCCCGATGAGCACTGACCGAATCGACCCCCTCCACAAGGACTCCGCCGGCGTGTGGGGCGAGCGCCAGATGGTCGCGACCGGCCACCCGCTGGCCGCGCAGGCCGCGCTCGAGGTCCTCGACGCCGACGGCAGCGCGATCGATGCCGCGATCGCGGCCGACGCGCTGCTCGGCGTCGTCGAGCCGATGGCGACCGGCATCGGCGGCGACCTGCTGGCGATGATCGTCGCGCCCGGCGAGCCGCCGCTCGCCTACAACGGGACCGGCCACGCGCCGTTCGCGCTCGACGCGAGCCTGGTGCGCGAGCTGCCCGGCCAGCGCATCCCCGAGCGCCACCCGCTGTCGGTGACGACGCCGGGCGTCGTGCAGGGCTGGCACGACCTGCACGCGCGCTACGGGCGGCTGCCGTTCGCGCGCCTGCTGCAGCCGGCCATCGCGACGGCGCGTGCCGGCTTCGCGGTGGGCCGTGTGAGCGCGGGCGAATGGGCGCTGTTCGCGCACGTGCTGCGCAGCGATGCGGCCAGCGCCGCGCTGTACCGCGCCGGGCGCCCGCCGCAGGCGGGCGAGATCTTCACGAACCCCGAGCTCGCCGCCGTGCTCGAAGCGGTCGCGCACGACGGGCCGGCAGCGTTCTACCATGGCGCGCCGGCACGCGCGGCCGCGCAGGCCAGCCAGGCGTGCGGCGGGGTGCTCGAAGCGCGCGACTTCGAGGCGCATCACGGCGACTTCTGCACGCCGGCGTCGGCGAGTTTTCGTGGCCTGACGGTGCTCGAATGCCCGCCCAACACGCACGGCATCGCGGTACTCGAGGCGCTGCGCGAGCTCGAACCGCAGCCGCTCGGCGAGGACGACCCGGACACGGCGGTCGCGATGGTCGGCGCGATGCAGCGCGCGATGGCGCATGCCAAAGCGACCGTCGCCGATCCGGCCGGCAACACCGTCTGCACGGTGGTCGTCGACGCCGACGGCCTGGCGGTGACGCTGATGAGCAGCGTGTTCAAGCGCTTCGGCTCGGGCATCGGCGTGCCCGGCTGCGGCTTCGTGCTGCAAAACCGCGCATTCGGCTTCTCCGCGCCCGGCCACATCAACGGCGTCGCGCCGCACAAGCGCCCTTACCACACGGTGATCCCGGGCGCGGCGCTGCGCGACGGGCGGTTCCACGCCGGCTTCGGCGTGGTCGGCGGCGCGATGCAGCCGCAGGGGCATGTGCAGCTGCTGGTGCGGCTCGCGGTGTGGCAGCAGCCGCTGCAGGCGGCCATCGACGCGCCGCGCTGGCGCCTCGAATCCGACACCACGCTGGCGATCGAGACCGGCACGCCGGAGCCGGTGGTGCGCGCGCTGCGCGCGGCCGGCTATGCCGATCCGGCCGGTGCCGGCGAACTGGGCGGCCGCAGCGACTTCGGCGGCGCGCAGTTCGTGCTGCGCGCACCCGACGGCCGCCTGGTCGGCGGCTCGGACCGGCGCAAGGACGGCATCGCCCTCGGCCGTTAGCCGCGCGACGCCCCGACCACTTCAAGCGCCCCCTTCCTGAGGCCGCGGGGGCTGCATCGTGATCGCGGTTTTCCCCTCCAGATAGAAGATCCGCGAGATATCCCGCGCGACGGGTTGATTTTCCGTTTATTGTTGTATACAGTATACAGCAAGATGTCCGATGACCTTCCGTTCCGGACGATCACGCATCGGCGGGCGGCCATCACGCCCCACCCGACTGGCGGCCCGCCCGCCACCATTATGACAAAGGAGGAGCACATGACCGCCCTGATGAACCGCGACGACTTCCGCACCGCCCTCGAACAGGCCATCCGCGGCAAAAGCGCCAACCTCGCCCCCTTCTCCATCGCCTGGGCCAGCGGCAAACTCTCGCGCGCCCACCTCGCCCGCTGGGCCGAAAACCACTACCACTACGTCGGTCCCTTCGCCGACTACCTCGCCTACATCTACGCCCGCACCCCCGATCACCTCACCGAGGCCAAGGACTTCCTGCTCGCCAACATGTACGAGGAAGAAATCGGCGGCGACCGCCATACCGACCTCCTCATCCGCTTCGCCGAGGCCTGCGGCACCTCCCGCGAGCGCGTCATCGACCCCGACAACATGTCCCCCACCACCCGCGGCCTGCAAAGCTGGTGCTACGCCGTCGCCATGCGCGAGGACCCCGTCGTCGCCGTCGCCGGACTCGTCGTCGGACTCGAATCCCAAGTCCCCTCCATCTACCGCAAGCAGACCCCCACCCTGCGCGACAAGTACGGCTTCTCCGACGAGGAGGTCGAGTTCTTCGACCTGCACATCGTCTCCGACGAAATCCACGGCGAGCGCGGCTACCAGATCGTCCTCGAACACGCCAACACCCCAGAGCTCCAGCAAAAATGCCTCAAGATCTGCGAGATCGGCGCTCAGATGCGGCTGCTCTACACCACCGCTCTCTACTGGGACTACGTCGCTCACGACCTCCCCATCGAACAGCTCAAAACCGCCGCCTGACAACTGCCAAACGCCGCCCGCGCCGCCCGTTTGCCCGCACGGCGCGGACACACCGGATTCAGAGGACAACGGGCAAGCGCCGCGGCCCCGCGCCGCGGCGCCAGCCAGGACGACACACCATGCCGAAAGTGATCTTGCACAAGAATGGCCAGGTCTTCGAGGACGAGGTCAAGGACAACACCAACCTCGTCGTCAGGGCCGGGATCCGCCAGTTTCCGTATCCCCATCTGCGCTACGAGTGCGGCATGGGCAAGTGTTCGAAGTGCGCGTGCAAGGTGCTCGCCGGTGCCGAGCACCTGCCGCCGCCGAACTGGAAGGAAAAGAAGCAGCTCGGCGACAAGCTCGCCGAGGGCTATCGCCTGACCTGCCAGCTGTGGCTGCACGCGGACATCGAGCTGCTGCAGGACGTCGAATGGACGCCGCCGGCGCTCGCCGCTGCGGACGCGGCCGCAAAGTGAGGCGCCCCGCCTCCGTCACCCGAACCAGAGGATACCGATTGCCATGTACGTGATCCTGACCAGCAAGGTCGGTGAATTCAGGACCGAGCCGGAAGCGGGCCTCGCGCCCGTCGAGTCCTGGGACTACCTGTTCTGCGGCCGCAAGAAGGCCCGCTTCGTGATCGCCGAGTTCGACGGCGACGCCCGCATCCGCATCGAGGACGAGACCCCGCCGCCGGTCGTCAACCGCATCTCGACGAAATTCCTGCAGAAATTCCGCACCGTCGAGGACGCACGCCGCGAGCTCGAGGAGCTCGCCCGCTTCGGCGGCGAGAGCTTCGTGCTGAGCCGGACCGACCACCGAGCCCCGCCAGAACCTTGGGAACTGCCATGATCAACATCACCTTCGTCACCAACGACAACAAGGTCGTCTCGGCCCCGGAAAACAGCAACCTGCTCAGGGTGTCGCTGCGCGAGAAAGGCGGCATTCCGTTCAAGTGCGGCGGCGGACTGTGCGGCACCTGCAAGTGCCGCATCGAGACGGGCATCGAAAACACCGATGCCGTGAAGCCGAAGGAGCGCAAGCACCTGTCCGCCGACGACATCCGCAACGGCTTCCGCATGGCCTGCCAGACCTTCGTGAAGGGCGACGTCAGCGTGTCCTGGGAAGATACCTCCCGCAGTGCGCGCACCGCGCCCGCCATCGACCGCGAAGGACTGATCGTCGCCCGCGCGGGCGCCTGACCGCTCGGCAGGCCCGCCGGGCATACCGGGCGGGCCGGACACGACGCCGGCCGCGCCGGCATGCGCGCGGCCGGCGTGGCTGCGCTGCCTCACGCCGTCTTACTACCGGGCTGTCTTGCTACCGGGCTGTCTTGAGGCCGCATCCCGCACCGGGGTGCGGCCTTTGCGCGTTTGGACGGGCGCACGCCGGCGCCGCCTGCGGGGGCGTCGGGCGCCGTCTCAGGCGTCGTTCGGGCAACCCTGCGGCCGCTTGCCCTTCGGGAAGCCGCGCACGCAGTCGCTGCACTCGTTCTCGCGCAGCAGGCGCTCACCGGCACGCACGACGTGGCGGCTCGCCAGCAGCGCCGCGAGTTCCTCGTCGCCGGCGATGACGGCCTTGGTGATCTCGGCGTGCTCGGCCCACACGCGGTCGGCTTCGACGCTGTCGACCGGCGAGAACATCAGCGCCGTGCGGTCGCGCAGCGAGCGCACCATCTCGCCCAGCGTGCTGTTGCCGCCGGCCTCGGCGAGCAGGTTGTGGAACTCCGCATTGAGCGCGATGAACTCCTTCGGCGCGGCGCCGGCGGCCAGGCGGCGGCCCTTTTCGAGCACGCGCTCGAGCCGCGCGACGACTTTCGGATCGTGGCGGCGCGCCGCCAGCCGCGCATTGAGCCCCTCGAGCGTCGCGCGCACCTCGATCATCTCGCAGATGTCCTGGTGCGACATCACCGCAACCGTCGCACCGTGGCGGGGACGCACCTCGACCAGGCCCTCGGCGGCGAGGATGCGCAAGGCCTCGCGGATCGGATTGCGCGACACCGCGAACTCCTGCGCGAGCTGCTCCTCGACGAGGCGCTCGCCGGCCGTGTAACGGCCCGACAGGATCGCCTCGCGCAACTGCTCGGTGACGAGGTCGCACAACGGCGAGTGGGTCCGGCCCAACGGCCGCGCGCGGCGCACCTCGGGGGAGGTCTCTTCGGTAGTCAGATCGTCGATATCCATCGTGGCACCTCGAAAAAAACGTCATGCGGCCGTCGCGCGGGGCGCCCCCGCCGTGCCGGACGCCCGGTGCACGCGCGCCGGCCCACAACCGGACTAATACGGGCCGCAGGCACGCGATCGCCGGCCGGTCGTCACATTGTACACTGCATGCAGTGTGCACTGCGACGGCCCGCCGCCGCGCCGGTGTTCAGACGATCTCGAGCAACATGCGCGTGGCCACCAGCACCAGCACCACCGCGAACACCTTCTTCAACTGCGCGACCGGCAGCGCGTGCGCGAGGCGGGCACCGAGCGGCGCCGTCAGCATGCTCGTCACCGCGATGCCGACGAAGGCCGGCAGGTACACATAGCCGAAGCTGTATTCCGGCAGGCCGCCGGCGACGAAGCCGTTCGCGATGTAACCGGCCGTGCCCGCCAGCGCGATCGGAAAGCCGACCGCCGCCGCGGTGCCGACCGCCGTGTGCATCGCGACGTTGCACATCGTCATCAGCGGCACCAGCACCGTGCCGCCACCGATGCCGACCAGGCTCGAAAAGCCGCCCACCGCGTGGCCGGCCACGAGCAGGCCGCCGGAGGCGGGTAGCTGGCGGGTCGGCTTGGGCTTGACGTTGAGCAGCATCTGCACCGCCACGTAATAGGCGAACACGATGAAGATGCTCTTCAGCATCGGTGTCGTCAGCTGTGCGGCGACCCACGTGCCGGCCAGCGTGCCGATGAGGACGCCCGGCGTGAGCTGCTTCACCACGTCCCAGTTCACCGCACCGCGCACGTGGTGCGCGCGCACGCTCGACACCGACGTGAACAGGATCGTCGCCAGCGAGGTGCCGAGCGCGAGGTGCAGCAGGTGCTCGTGCGGAAAATGCAGCGTCGTGAAGATCAGCGTCAGCACCGGCACGACGACGATGCCGCCCCCGATGCCCATCAGGCCGGCGATCACGCCGATCACGGCGCCGGTGGCGACGTACAGAATCAGTTGCTCCATGCTGTTCTTCCTCTCCAGAAAAATCGCATCGCGCGCCGGCGCGCCGCGTGTCAGACCAGCTGCATCATCAGCAGCAGCGCGGCGGCGAATCCGGACATGCCGAGCACCAGCGCGCGCACCTGCTCGCGGCTGATGCGCTCGACCAACCGGTTCGACACCGCAAAGCCCACCGCCAGCGGAACCAGCAACGCGACACCGTAGTTGAGCTCGGTCCAGCCAAAGCGGCCGATCCATACCAGCGCGAGTACCGAAATCAGCGCGCCGACGACGAAGAACGCGCCGATCGTCGCGCGCAGCTGCGCCGGCGGGATGTGCTGCATCACGATGGCCATCGGCGGCGCGCCGACCGACGTGATGGTGCCCATGAAGCCCGACGCGAGCCCGGCGACGAACAGATTGCGCGGCGACGACTGCACCCGCCAGCCGAGCACCGACAACGCCACCGCGGCGAGGATCAGGACCGCGAAAACCACCGAAAGCAAGGCGAGCGGCAACAGCGCAAAGGCCAGCCCACCGACGAACGAGGCCGGAATGCGGCCGGCCAGCGCGTAGCGCAAGCCGCGAAAATCGATCGCCTCGCGCTCGCGTACCGCCGACATCAGCGACAGCAATCCGCCCAGTACGAGCAGCGGGCCCGGCACCAGTTCCGGCCGCCACAAGGCGAGCACCGGCGCGACGAACATGCCGAACCCGACGCCCCCGGCCCCCTGCAGGCAGGCGCCGAGAAAGACGACCAGCGAAACGGCCAGATAATCGACGATGGCCAACGGTGCTCCCCCTTCGGTCGGGCCGCCGGACCGCACGCATCGCAGGGACGCGCGCGCAACCCGGCGGCAGGCAGGTCACCAGGGGCTCCCGGTGTTTTCTGTATACTATCTACAGCAAAAGGCCCTGTAAAGCTCGCTCCGGCGCCAGCTCGGCCCAATCCGCGAGCGCCACCGCCGCGGCGCCCCCCGGCACGCGCCGCCGATGCGGCGTCGCAGCACGGCGCGCCCGTGCACGGCAGCACGCCAGCCGCTCCGAATACACACGCATCACTTTGTATTTTCGTGGATTTCGTCTAGATCACGGGAAGCTGCTCGGGTCGTTGCACGCCGCGTCGCGGGCGGCAGCAGGCCCGCGCCGCCGGCCGACGTGTGATGCGCCGCGAGGGCGTCCGCGCGAGGCAAAAAAGAAGTTGACGCGCCACTAGCCGATCGTATACAAAGTACACAAATGCAGTAAGGGCGTCGTTTCCTGCCCTCGACAGACAGGGCGCGCCACCCGGCCCCGATTCGCCCGTTCGACAACCCGCTACGACGACAGCCCCGAAGAAAGCGAAGACGGCGCGAGGAAGGAATTTCCCGCAATCCTTTCACGCAGTACCCCGCCGATCCGGCGAGCACGGTGAAGCTCCCGGGGCCGCAGCACCGCGGACTTCACCAGTAATCGAAGCGGAACCCCTGGGTTCCCGACGCAACGCGAGTTGCCAAACGCGCCAGCACCATCGACGCCGGCCGGGTGCCCGATCTAGGTCGGACATCGCCCCCGGTGGCACGCGGCCAGCGCCGCGGCATGGAAGGGCACGCGCCGCAGCCGGGTTCGCCGGGCCGCTTCACGACACACCATTGGAGACAGACAGATGGAATCGGTAGCACTCACGGCCTCACACTGGGTCTTTCTGGGCGTGATCGTTGCGATCTTCGCGTCGATCGTCGTCCGCAAGGACGTCGTAATCCCGTCGATTGTCGGCATCTTGATCCTCGGACTGCTTGCGGCGAGCGGCAACGGCGCGGTCAATACCGTGGTCGGCGGCGTGCAGGTGATGTTCAAGGCGTTCCTGAACGCGGGCGAGGAGCTCTTCGACATCATGCTGGTGATCGCACTGATGGTCGCGATGCTCAAATCGCTGCAGGCGCAGGGCGCCGACGTGCTGATGATCTCGCCGGTCAAGCGGCTGATGGTCAATCCGTGGTCGGCCTTCTTCGTGCTCGGCGCGACGATGTACATCGCCGCGTCGTTCTTCTGGCCGACCCCGGCGGTCGCGCTGGTCGGCGTGATCCTGATCCCGATCGCGGTGCAGGTGGGTCTGCCGGCGATGGGGGCGGCGGTCGCAATCAACCTGTTCGGCCACGGCATGGCGCTGTCGGGCGACCTCGTGATCCAGGGCGCGACGCGCCTCACCGCAACCTCGGCCGGCCTGCAGCCCACCGACATCCTGCCCTACACGGCGCTGTTTTCGATCACCGTCGGTGCCGTGTCGATCGGCGTCGCGTTCTTCATGCTGCGTCGCGACATGCGGCGCGGCACGCTCGAGCGCGCCGACAAGGTCGATCTGATGTCGGGCAGCACCAACGGCGCCCCGGCGGTCGGCGCCCCGCTCGCGCCGCAGCCGGTCGCGAACCCGATCGGCTTCACCGCGCAGCTGCACGCGGTCGAGCCGCGCGCGATCGCGGCCGGTATCGCGCCGACGATGGCCGGCGGCACCGACGGCGCGAGCCCGAGCATGCTGCCCGGTGCAACGGTCGCCAACGGCGTCAAGAACTTCGTCTCCCACCCCGAGGTGCGCGGGCCGTATGCCAAGGCGTTCGCGATCATGGTGCCGATGGTGCTGTTCTCGATCGTGGCGCTGATGATCTATCGCGCGATCTTCGATCCGGCACAGGCGATCCGCGGCGGCGCGGCGACCGCGCTGCTCGGCGGCACCGCGGTGATCCTGCTGCTCTTGTCGACCTGTCTGCATGAGGGCACGCGCTGCTTCGAGCGCATCGTCGATCACGTGCGCGAGGGCTTTTTCTTCGCGATCAAGATCTTCGCGCCGATCATCCCGATCGCCGGCTTCTTCTTCCTCGGCCATCCGAAGCACGCCGCCGCGGTGCTCGGCGAGGGCACGCCGGGCTTTCTGTTCGATCTCGGCAAGGTGATGGGCGCCTACATCCAGGGCAACGACATCGTGCTCGCGATCGGCATCGCGCTGATTGGCCTGCTGACCGGCATGGACGGCTCGGGCTTCTCGGGTCTGCCGCTCGTGGGCGGCCTGGCCGGCTCGCTCGGCGGGGCGGCCGGTGTGAACGTCGCGGTGCTCGCTTCGCTCGGCCAGGTGGCGGCGATCTTCGCGGGCGGCGGCACGCTGTGCGCGTGGGCCTTCGGGGTGGCGGCCGACGCCGGCATCGCAGGCGTGAAGCCGATCGACCTGGTGCGCCGCAACTTCATTCCGGTGATGACCGGCCTCGCGGTCGCCTGCATGCTGGCGATCTATCTGATGTAAGCGCCGCCGCGCGCGACGCCCGCCGCACACGGTGCAATCGCGCCGGTTCGGCTCGCGGCCCGCGCCAGCGAAAACCGCCCGCCTTCGGGCTGCGCCCCCGATCGGCGGGCGGTTTGCGTGTCGCGTATGGGCGCGAACCGTCGGACCGCAGGAAATGCCCGCGCCGCGGGCGCGGGGCGGGGGTCCGTGCCCCCGCTTCACCCCCCGAGGGGGTGAGCAACCGTCCTGGGGCAGCCC
>DAOMOP010000091.1:0-14978 GCA_035444405.1 Rhodocyclaceae bacterium | reverse complement strand
CTGGAAACTCGTGGGGGAACGAGCCCATGTCGCACGAGCCCTGCACGTTGTTCTGGCCGCGCAGCGGATTCACCCCGACGCCCAGGCGTCCGACGTTGCCGGTGGCCATCGCGAGGTTGGCGATCGCCATCACCATGGTCGAGCCCTGGCTGTGCTCGGTCACCCCCAGGCCGTAGTAGATCGCGGCGTTGCCGCCGGTGGCGTAGAGCCGCGCGGCGCCGCGCACCGCTTCGGCCGGCACGCCGGTGATCTCGGCCGTTGCCTCGGGCGAATTCTCCGGGCGGGCGACGAACGCGTGCCACGTCGCGAAGGAGCCGGCCTCGCAGCGCTCGGCGACGAAGGCCTCGTTGACCAGGCCCTCGGCGACGACGACGTGGGCGAGGGCGTTGGCGAGCGCGACGTTGGTGCCAGGCCTGAGCTTCAGGTGGTGGGCGGCGCGGTAGTGCGGGCCTTTCACGAGGTCGATCGCGCGCGGGTCGGCGACGATGAGCTTCGCGCCCTGGCGCAGCCGGCGCTTCAGCTGCGCGCCGAACACCGGGTGGCCGTCGGTCCGGTTGGCGCCGATCACCATGATCACGTCGGCCTGCATGACCGAGTCGAAGGTCTGGGTGCCGGCCGACTCGCCCAGGGTCTGCTTCAGCCCGTAGCCGGTGGGCGAGTGGCACACGCGCGCGCAGGTGTCCACGTTGTTGTTGCCGAAGGCCGCGCGCACCAGCTTCTGCACGAGGTAGGTCTCCTCGTTGGTGCAGCGCGAGGAGGTGATGCCGCCGATGGCGTCGCGGCCGTACTTGGCCTGGATGCGGCGGAATTCCGCGGCCGCGTAGTTGATCGCCTCTTCCCAGCTGACCTTCCGCCACGGCTCGTCGATGCGCTTCCTGATCATCGGCGTGGAGATGCGGTCCGCATGGGTGGCGTAGCCCCAGGCGAAGCGGCCCTTGACGCAGGCGTGGCCGTGGTTGGCGTGGCCGTCCTTGTTCGGGACCATGCGCACCACTTCGGTCCCCTTCATCTCGGCCTTGAACGAGCAGCCCACGCCGCAGTAGGCGCAGGTGGTCACGACGCTCTTCTCGGCCTGGCCCTTGTCGATGACCGACTTCTCCATCAGGGTGGCGGTCGGGCAGGCCTGCACGCAGGCGCCGCAGGATACGCACTCGGAGTCCATGAAGGCCTGATCCTGGCCCGGCGAGACGCGCGAGTCGAAGCCGCGCCCGGAGATGGTCAGCGCAAAAGTGCCCTGGGTCTCGTCGCAGGCGCGCACGCAGCGGTTGCAGACGATGCACTTGGAGGCGTCGTAGGCGAAGTAGGGGTTGGAGGTGTCGATGGGCGCGCGGTCTTCCGCGTCGAAGTGATTGGCGTTGCCTTGCGTCCCGTAGCGCACTTCGCGCAGCCCGACCACGCCGGCCATGTCCTGCAGCTCGCAGTTGCCGTTGGCCGCACAGGTGAGGCAGTCGAGCGGGTGGTCGGAGATGTAGAGCTCCATCACCCCGCGGCGCAGCTCGGCGAGCTTGTCGGTCTGGGTGCGCACCACCATGCCGGGTTCGGCCGGGGTGGTGCACGAGGCGGGGTAGCCGCGCCGGCCTTCGATCTCGACCGAGCACAGGCGGCACGAGCCCCACGGTTCGAGGCTGTCGGTGGCGCACAGCTTGGGAATGGCGGTGCCGAGCTCCTGGGCCGCGCGCATCACCGAGGTGCCGGCGGGCACGGTGACTTCGACGCCGTCGATGGAAAGGGTCACGAGTTCTTCGGATTCACGCCGGGGCGTGCCGTAGTCGGTTTCGCGGGGCAGCGACATCGGTCTGCTTCTCCTGATCGTGCGGCGTCAGGCCGCGGTCTTCCTGGCGAGACCCCGGTCGAGACCGAAGTCTTCGGGGAAATGCTCGAGTGCCGACTGCACCGGGTAGGGCGCCATGCCGCCCAGCGCGCACAGCGAGCCGTTCAGCATCGTGTCGCACAGGGAATTCAGCAGCGCGACGTTGCTGCCGCGCTCGGTGCCGGCGATGATGCGGTCGATGACCTCCACGCCGCGGGTCGAGCCGATGCGGCAGGGCGTGCACTTGCCGCAGGACTCCACCGCGCAGAACGCCATCGCGTGGCGGGCGAGCTTGGCCATGTCGGCGGTATCGTCGAAGGCGACCAGGCCGCCGTGGCCCACCATGGCGCCGATCGCAACGTAGGCCTCGTAGTCGAGCGGCACGTCGAAGCGGGACTCGGGCACGTAGGCGCCCAGCGGCCCGCCCACCTGCACCGCGCGGATCGGCCGCCCGCTCGCCGAGCCGCCGCCGAAGTCGTACAGGAGCTCGGCGAGCGTCACGCCGAAGGCCTTCTCGACGAGGCCGGGGCGCTTGAGGTTGCCGGCGAGCTGGAAGGGCAGCGTGCCGCGCGAGCGGCCCATGCCGTAGTCGCGGTAGAAGGCCGCCCCCCTGGCCAGGATCACCGGCACCGAGGCGAGGCTCATGACGTTGTTGATCACCGTCGGCTTGCCGAAGAGGCCCGACATCGCCGGCAGCGGCGGCTTGGCGCGCACCGTGCCGCGCTTGCCCTCCAGGCTTTCCAGCATCGCGGTCTCCTCGCCGCAGACGTAGGCGCCGGCGCCCAGGCGCACCTCCAGCTCGAAGGCGCGGCCCGAGCCCATCACGTCGGGACCGAGATAGCCGGCCGCGCGTGCCCGTTCGATCGCTGTGTTGAGCACGCGGTGTGCGTGGGGATACTCGGAGCGCAGGTAGATGTAGCCCTGCGTCGCCCCCACCGCGACCCCGGCGATCGCCATGCCTTCGATCAGGTAGTAAGGGTCGCCTTCCATCAGCATGCGGTCGGAGAAGGTGCCCGAGTCGCCCTCGTCGGCGTTGCACACGACGTATTTCCGATCGGCGGAGGCGTTCAGCACCGTGTTCCACTTGATGCCGGTCGGGAAGGCCGCGCCGCCGCGTCCGCGCAGGCCAGAGTCGGTGACTTCCCGGACCACCTCGGGGGGCGTCAGGCCGAGTGCCCGGGTGAGGCCGGCGAAGCCGCCGTGATCGCGGTAGTCGGCGATCGAGAGCGGGTCGGTGATGCCGACGCGGGCGAAGGTCAAACGCTCCTGGCGGGCGAGCCAGGGGATGGCTTCGGTCGGACCGTGCGCGAGCGGATGCGCGCCGCCCGCGAGAAAGCCCGCGTCGAAGAGGCCGCGTACGTCTTGCGTGTGCACCGGCCCGTAGGCGAGCCGCCCGGCCGGTGTGTCGACCTCGACCAGCGGCTCGAGCCAGTACAGGCCGCGCGAGCCGTTGCGCACGATCTCGATGTCGAGGCCGCGCCGGGCCGCCTCGGCGCCGATGGCCTGTGCGATGCGCTCGGCGCCGACCGAAAGCGCGCCCGAATCCTGCGGAACGTAGAGCCGGGTAGTCATGCCGGAGCCCTCTCGCGCAGCGCGTCGATCACTTCGTCGAAGCGCTCGGCGTCGAGCCGGCCGAGGATGTGGTCGTCGACGCGAATCGCGGGCGAACAGGCGCAGTTGCCGAGGCAATACACCGGCTCCAGCGTGACGGCGCCGTCGGCGGTGGTCTGGTGATAATCGATCCCGAGGCGCGCCTTCGCATGCGCTTCCAGGGCGACGCCCCCCATTGCCTGACAGGACTCGGCACGGCAGAGCTGCACCACGTGGCGGCCCGGCGGGGCGGTGCGGAAGTGGGGGTAGAAGCTGATCACGCCGTGGACCTCGGCGCGCGAGCGGTCGAGTGTCTCGGCGATGATCGGTACGGCAGCCTCGGGAATGAAGCCGAGCTCGTCCTGCACCGCATGGAGCAGCGGCAGCAGCGCACCCGGCATGCCGCGGCCGGCGTCGGCAAGCTGCCGTACCCGTGCCAGGCGGGCACGGGCTGGATCGGAATGGACTTCGCTCATGTTCGTCTCGGCAGTGATGCTGATATATGAATAACAGTGCACATATTGGTCAAAGTTGCCTTGTAGTGCTGTGTTGCGGTTAAAGTAGCATCATGCTTTCGAATGCACGATATGAAGTTTTATGCCGAAAGAGCTGATCACGATCGAGCCTGCGTGGCGCTTTCGCAATGCCGCCGGCCAGGAGCTCGATCCGCTGTTGTTCCGGGTCCTGCAGGCCATCAACCAGACCGGCAAGCTGACGCTGGCGGCCAGCCAGGTCGGCTATTCGTATCGGCACTGCTGGAATCTCATTCACCACTGGTCGGGCTTCTTCGGCGTGCCGCTGGTCGTGCTGGTCAAGGGGCGCGGCGCGCGGCTCACGCCGCTCGGCGAAAAGCTCGCCTGGGCGGCCGAGCGGGTGCAGGCGCGGCTGGGGCCGCAGCTTCAGAATCTGGCGGTCGAGATCGATCGCGAGATCGGCCGCGCGCTCAGCGAAAGCCAGCCCACGCTGCGTCTGCATGCCAGCCACGGTTTCGCGGTCGAGCTGTTGCCGGAACTGTTCGCGCAGATCGGCAAGGCGCGCCTCGAGCTGCAGTATCTCGGATCGGTCGAGGCGATGGCCTCGATGGCGCGCGGCAACTGCGAGCTGTGCGGGTTCCACCTGCCGAAAGACCTGCCGGCGCCGCAGCTGGTCGCGCGCTGCACCAAGTTCCTCAAGCCGCGCAGCCATCGGCTGGTCCGCCTGGTCACGCGTACCCAGGGTCTTTTCGTTGCCGCCGGCAACCCCGCGGGCATCGGCAGTCTCGCGGACCTGGCGCGGCCCGAGCTGCGCTTCGTGAACCGCCAGCCGAACTCCGGCACGCGCATCCTGTTCGACCTGCTGCTGGAGCAGGCCGGGGTGACGCCCGAGGCGATCGTGACTTACGAGCAGGTCGAATACACGCACTCCGCCGTGGCCGCCTTCGTCGCCAGCGGCATGGCCGACGCCGGCTTCGGCGTCGCCGCCGCAGCCAGCCGCTTCAAGCTCGATTTCCTGCCCCTGGCCGAAGAGACGTATGTTCTCGCGTGTCGCAACGATTTGCTGGAGCAGCCGGCCATGCAGGATCTACTCGCGACGCTGCGCAGCCCGCTCTTCGCGCAGCGGGTCGTCGGGCTGCCGGGCTACGACGCGGACGGTGCCGGAGAAGTGTTACGCGTCGATGAGCTGTTCGAGAGATCATCGGAACGCGGCGCAAAATCCATTTGACACAGGCCGACGGACCGACTATAGTTTTGTTTCTCCGACGCGGGGTGGAGCAGTCTGGCAGCTCGTCGGGCTCATAACCCGAAGGTCGCAGGTTCAAATCCTGCCCCCGCAACCAGTTTTCAGCTTGAAAGCCAATCACTTAGCGGTGGTTGGCTTTTTTGCGTCCGGGCCGTTGTGGGCACCGTGCCCATTTTGTGCCGACGCTGTGCCCATCTCGTGCCCGCATGGGAGGCAGGCTGCAGCGTGATTCACGGGCATGACCTTCGGTATGCATGCGCTTTGTGCCCGTGTGCCCACGGTGCTCTTCAAGCCAGGGTGGTGCCGGATGGTGGTTGGTCTGCCTGTCCGGCAGCTGCTCCGTCAGGGATGTACTCCAGGAGTTTCAGTGCTTGCGTCACCGGATGAAAAACTCCTCCCACTCGAGCTCGCTCCACCACTCGGCCTCCAGTCCGTCGCAGGTCTCACCGTGGGCTCGGCACATGAAACAACCGTCGCCGCGCGTGAGCGCAGCGTCCTCCACCGGCGGGTAACGGACGAGCAGGAGCGCACCGCCCTCACGCGCGGCCGCCTCTGCCTCACTCATCGGCCGATCCGGCAACTCGCGAATGCCGCACCGGAGAAGCCGCTCGGTACCCTCCGGGTAGAGGACGGAATTCTCCGCGTCGATATGACGCCAGAGCGCGTGCGAATAGCGCGTTGCCAGCGCCCGAAGCCGAACAAGATCGTCCTCGGACTGCGGCCCCTGTTCGAGAATCGGCGTCATCTCGCCCAGCCACCCCGCCATCTCGACGTGCTCGTGCACGATAGCGTACACTGGTCCGCGGTCGCCCGGTAGGTCCGCATCCTTGACGAGCGCATCCAGGAACACCCGCTCCTCGCGATCGTGATGGAAATGGCCGGCGAACTCGGTGAAAAACGCGGCGAAGCGTCTGCCGTCATCCGGGTCCGCAGTTCCGTCGAGGAGTCCTCCGACATACGTGCGAAACGATCCCAGCACCGTTTCGATCAGCACGTGCTCGTCTTGCAATGCGTCAATCAGCTTCATCGTCGATTCATCCTGATGTATTGCCAATCTGGAACAGTGTGTCGGGGCATTGCCCATCGGGCAAGAACAGGGCCGCAAACATTTCCGGGTTGTGGGGTTCCCAAGCAATCATGTAGCCGCGCATGAACTCTACGATGTTCACTGCGATCTCGCTATGGGAGATGCGCATCGCGCCGTCCGCTGCATGCCGTCGTTGCACCTTGTCAGGTATCGCTGGCCTCGGCACGCAGTTTGAAGCGCATCGGGTTTCGCTGACCGAAACAGAGCGGGGCCGCTCTGGTTTCTTCGTCATGGATGGCGCACGGCGTGAGCTTCATCCGATGCGAACGGCGGCGCTTGCTGAGCGTCATTGACCACCCCGAACCGCCGTGATAGACAGTCGCCTGGCCCGCGGAGACACCCGCGCGGGTCGATTCGGTCATCTCACAGGAACCTGCGCGTGGATATTCTCGAGACTCTCGGTCCGTTCTGGATCATCGGCATCGTGCTCAACGTGACGCTGACCGGGCTTGCGATAGCTTGGGTGATCAGCAGCATGCGCTCGGGCAAGGCGCGGAGCAAGCGGCCGGTCGATCCGGCCGAGCGCTCCTGAGCGCGGCGCTTGCGACGTACGCATGGACATCGTCACGCAAGGCCTGCTCGGTGCCGCGGCAGCGCAGAGTGCGAGTAGCAGCCGGCATGTCCGCCTGGCGGCGCTGACCGGCTTTGCCGCGGGGCTGTTGCCCGATGCCGATACGCTGATTCGCAGCGACGCCGATCCGCTGCTGGTGATCGAGTATCACCGCCACTTCACGCATGCGCTGCCCTTCGTTCCGGTCGGAGCGCTCGTCGCGGCGTTGCTGCTGTGGCCGTTGCTGCGCCGTCATCTGTCGTTCGCGCAGGTGTATGGCTACGCTTTTCTGGGGTATCTGACGCACGGCTTTCTCGATGCCTGCACGAGCTACGGCACGCGACTGCTGTGGCCTGTGAGCGACGTGCCGATTTCGTGGAGCATTGTCGCCGTCGTCGATCCGGTGTTCAGCGGCTGCCTGCTCGCGGGGCTGATTGCCGCCTGGTGGCTGCGCGAGCGCCGCTGGGGATGGCTGGGGCTCGCGCTCGCCGGTGCGTATCTGGTGTTCGGGGCCGTGCAGCATCAGCGTGCGCTGGACGTTGCCGAGGCGCTGGCGCAGGATCGCGGGCAGACGCCCGAGCGCGTGCTGGTCAAGCCGACCATGGGCAACGTGCTGTTGTGGCGCGCGGTGGCGGTCGACGGTGCGGTCGCCCACATCGATGCGGTGCGCATCGGCCCGGCCGGTGGCAGCAAGGTGTACCAGGGTCGCACGGCCGAATTGATCGACCCCGCGCGATGGCAGGACCTCCCTGCCGATTCGGTCGCCTATCGCGAGCTGTCGCGGTTTCACGGCTATTCCGACGGGCTGCTGGTCGCGCACCCGGATGCCCCCGGCTATGTCGGCGATTTGCGCTATTCGATGCTGCCGACCGAGATCGCACCGTTATGGGGTATCGTGCTCGATGCGTCGCGGCCCGACGAGCCGATCGACTTCGTCGCGCGGCGCGAGTTCACGCCACAAATGCGGCGCGCATTCATCGACATGCTGCGCGGCCGTTGAGGCAGGCGGGCAGGCGCGCCGATGGGTCCGGAGGGGGGCGAGGCACTTGTCCATCGTCAAGGTCGGTACGGGTACCACTACTTAGACTGCGATCATGATGATTAGCGCTAGCACCATGTTCGTTCACCCCCTTGTCACGCAGCTGCGCGGCGGCGCCAGCGCGGACTCGTGTCGTGGTCTTCCCGGGAACGCGTGTCGCGGCCCGGGCGTGCGCAGCCGACCTGGGCGCAGTTGCGCGCGCCGTGGTCCGGCGCTTCGGCTTGCGAGGTGACCTGATGAGGGGGATCGACTGTCTGTCGGAAATCCAGGGCGTTGCCGGCGCGGCCCCGACCGACGACGCCAGCGTCGATGCGAATCCCGACCACGGCAGGATTTGCAGGCTGCTTGCGCACGTGCCGCTGCTCAACGGCCTCAGCAATGCCGAGATCGCGCGTTTTGCACGCGGGGTGCGCGAGCAGCGTTTCGAGCGCGGTGCGGTGCTGTTTCACCGCGGTGATCCCTGCCACGGCTTCCACCTGCTGCTTTCCGGCCAGGTCAAGCTCGCCTTCACGTCCTCGGACGGTCACGAGAAAGTCATCGAGATCATCCGCCCCGGCCACACCTTCGGCGAGGCGGTGATGTTCATGGACAAGCCCTATGTCGTCATGGCGCAGGCCTTGTCGGAGTGCCGGCTGCTGCACATCTCGAAAGTCGTCGTGTTCGAGGAGATGAACCGCGATCCGATGTTCTGCCGCTCCATCATCGCGGGCCTGTCGCAGCGCCTGCATCATCTGATTGCCGACGTCGAAACCTATTCGCTGCGCTCGGGGCGCGACCGCATCATCGGTTACCTGTTGCGCGAGGAAGAAATGGACGGGGGCGAGGCGACCTCGCGCGGCCGCGTGACGATCCGCCTGCCGACCAGCAAAGGCACCATCGCGTCGCGCCTGAACCTCACTCAGGAGCACTTCTCGCGCATCCTGCACGAGCTCATCGAGGCCGGCCTGATCGAGGTCGAAGGGCGCACCATTCACATCGTCGACATCGAGAAGCTGCGCATGAGCCTCGGCTAGGTGCCCGCGGCACCGCGGCCCCGGCTCATGCGGGTGCAGCACGGCGACCGGCGGAGCTCAGGCAGCCAGCGCCTGCGCATGGTGGCGCAGATGGTCGTCGATGAAGGTCGCAATGAAGTAGTAGCTGTGGTCGTAGCCGGGCCGCATGCGCAGCGTCAGCGGGTGAGCGACCGCCCGCGCTGCCCGTTCGAGCGCCTCGGGCTTGAGCTGCTCGGCAAGAAAGCCGTCGTGCGCGCCCTGGTCGATCAGCAAGGGCAGCCGCTCGCGGGCCTCGGCGATCAGCTCGCTCGCGTCCCATGCGCGCCAGCGTGCCGGGTCTTCGCCGAGAAAGCGCGAGAACGCCTTGCGGCCCCATGGGCAGTTCATCGGGTTGGCGATCGGCGCGAAAGCCGACACCGAACGGTAGCGGCCGGGATTGCGCAGCGCGCAGACCAGCGCGCCATGCCCGCCCATCGAGTGCCCGCTGATGCCGCGCCGGTCGGACACCGGGAAGTTCGCCTCGACGAGGGCCGGAAGCTCGTCCACGACGTAGTCGTGCATGCGGTAGTGGCGTGCCCACGGCGCTTCGGTCGCGTTCACGTAGAAGCCCGCGCCGTGGCCGAAATCCCAGCCGCCGTCCGGGTCGCCCGGCACGCCTGGCCCGCGCGGGCTGGTGTCGGGTGCGATCAGCACGAGGCCGAGCTCGGCCGCGATGCGCTGCGCGCCGGCCTTCTGCATGAAGTTCTCGTCCGTGCAGGTCAGCCCGGACAGCCAGTACAGCGCCGGCAGGCGGCCGCCGTGTCCGGCCTGCGGGGGCAGATAGATGGCGAAAACCATGTCGCAGTCGAGCGTGCGCGACCGATGGCGCCAGCGCTCGACCCGCCCGCCGAAGCAGCTCTGGCAGGACAGTCTTTCGAGACTCATGCACGATCCTCCCGCAGTGGCGGGGTGCTCATGCACCCCGGCGGACGCATCAGAAGTGGATCACGCTGCGGATGCTCCTGCCTTCGTGCATCAGCTCGAAGGCGCGGTTGATGTCCGCGAGCGGCAGATTGTGCGTGATGAACACGTCGAGCGGGATCTCGCCCTGTTGTGCTCTCTTCACGTAGCCGGGCAGCTCGGTACGCCCTTTGACGCCGCCGAAGGCGCTGCCGCGCCAGACACGACCGGTGACGAGCTGGAACGGACGCGTGCTGATCTCCTGGCCTGCGCCGGCCACGCCGATGATCGTCGATTCGCCCCAGCCCTTGTGGCAGCATTCGAGGGCGGCGCGCATCAGCTTCACGTTGCCGACGCACTCGAACGAGTAATCGACGCCGCCGTCGGTCATCTCGATGACTACGTCCTGGATCGGCTTGTCGAAATCGTTCGGATTCACGCACTCGGTGGCGCCGAGCCGGGTCGCGATGGCGAACTTCTCCGGGTTCACGTCGATGCCGATGATGCGCGAGGCCTTGGCCATCTTCGCGCCGATGATCGCGGCGAGACCGATGCCGCCGAGGCCGAAGATCGCCACCGTCGCACCGGCCTCGACCTTCGCGGTGTTGAGCACCGCGCCGATGCCGGTGGTCACGCCGCAGCCGAGCAGGCACACTTTTTCGAGCGGTGCGTCGGCCGGAATCTTCGCGAGCGAGATCTCGGGTACCACCGTGTATTCGGAGAACGTGGACGTGCCCATGTAGTGGTGGATGGGCTGGCCGCGGTACGAGAAGCGGGTCGTGCCGTCGGGCATCAAGCCCTTGCCTTGGGTGGCGCGCACGGCCTGGCACAGGTTGGTCTTGCCGGACGTGCAGAACTTGCACTCGCGGCATTCGGCGGTGTAGAGCGGGATGACGTGGTCGCCGACGGCGAGCGAGCTCACGCCCTCGCCGAGCGCCTCGACGATGCCGCCGCCTTCGTGGCCGAGAATGGCCGGAAAGATGCCTTCCGGGTCGTCGCCGGACAAGGTGTAGGCATCGGTATGGCAAACGCCGGTCGCGACGATGCGCACGAGCACTTCGCCCTTTTTCGGCGGCGCGACGTCCACCTCGACGATCTGCAGCGGCTCCCTGGGTGCGAAGGCGACGGCGGCGCGTGACTTGATGGTCATGGCTTCGGCTCCGATCGGGTGACGAGACTACCAGTCTAGAGCCTCGCGACGGTCTTCGCGACCGCCGCTGCCGAGCACGGGCCCGGTCGGCCGGCTGTCGGGGCGCTGCCGCCCGTCGACAAAGCCCGCACGACGGAGCGATCGATCCGATTGCGTGCGGGCAGGCCGGGCGCGCGCGCCCGGCCTGAACGAGCTCAGTGGCTGGTGCCTTCCTCGCGCGTGATCTTGTTCCACACGTTGTACTTGCCGACCGGCTTCTTCATCGGGATGCGCTTGACCTCCTCGAGGGTTTCGGCGTCGAAGACGATGATCGCACCGTCGTGCTCCCACAGGCTGGCGAGCGCGTAGCGGCCGTCGCGCGTGAACTCGATGTGCGCGAGCGTCTGGCCGGGCGGGGCGGTCAGTTCCTTGACGACCTCGAGGCTCTGCTTGTCGATGACCTGCAAGTGGTTCTTGAACTCGGGGCTCATCATCGAATCGACGAAGGCGTAGCGGCTGTTCTCGTGGCTGCGCAGGAAGAAGCCCGGCCCGCGCGTCGGGATGCGCTTGACGACGCTGAAGTCGTCGAGGTCGATCACCGTGACCTCGGCCGCCTGCAGGTTGGTGCTCGCCATCACGCGCCGGCCCTGGTATTCGAACGTGATGCCCGAGCCCAGATGCGGCATGCCTTCGAGCGGCAGGTCGGCGATACGCATGCGCGCATCCAGGCTCACGACCTGGCCGACGCCGGAGCGCGACGCGCCCATCAGCAGCGAGTAGTCCTGCGTGAAGAAGAAGTCGTCGAGCACGTCCGACACCACGGTGCGGCGCGGATTCAGATAGCCCGGGATGAAGCTGCCTTCGCGCAGCTTGTAGTCATGGACGAAGCCGGTCGGGATGTCCTCGGCCTTCGGGTCGAAGCTGATCTCCCACACCTCGGGCACGTCCTTCAGCGCGGCAACGAAGGACTTGCGCGGTGTCGCCTCGTAGACGGCCGACACGCGCGAGGTCTTCTTGCCGTCCTTGTCGGCGACCACGAGCGATTTCAGCAGATTCAGCTCGCCGTCGAGCAGCACCAGCGTGTGAGGCAGATAGTTCGCCACCGCGACGTAGTCGCCGTCGGGCGAGACGGCCACGTTTCGGGTGTTGATGCCGGCGCGGATCTCGGCGACGACCTTGAGGTTCCACAGGTCGAACTTGGTCACCCAGCCGTCGCGCGAACCGAAGAACACGTAGCGGCCGCCGGCGGCGAACTTCGGCCCGCCGTGCAGCGCGTAGCGGCTCTGGAAGCGGTGGATCGGCTCGAGGCGGTCGCCGTCGAGCACCGACACGTGGTGGTCACCGGTCTCGACGACAAGAAAGAGATTCAGCGGATCGGCGTCGAACACCGGCTGGTCGGACAGCGTCGCCGGATCGACACGGACGATGCGCGAGGCGCGGATGTCGTCCTCGGTCCATTGCGGCGACGGCACGATCGGCGTGTAGATCAGCTCGGCGATCGCGGCGATGCGCGCGTCGCCGAGCGTCTCGCCGAAGGCGGGCATCTGCGTCGCCGCGAGTCCATCGCGGATCGCCTTGATCGCTTCGGTCTTGCGCAGTCGGGCGAGGTTTTCCGGCAGCAGCGCCGGCCCCATGCCGCCGAGCCGGTCGACGCCGTGACATTCGGCGCAGTGGCGCACGTAGTCGGTCATCGTGTCGTCGGGGGCGGCGGCGCGGGTAGCGGGACTTGCCCACAATAGTGCCGCGAGCAGCGCCACCGAGGCGGCACCGGCAAGCGACCGCGCGGGCAAGTGCGCGGACGCACCAGGTCGGGCGGTCGGGGCAGGGGCGAAGGTGCGCGGTGTGAATCGTTTCATGTCCAAACTGGCTCCGCAGTCGAGCCGCGCCGATCGCGGCGCGGTGGTCCGGGCGGGGCGGTGATCCCCCGCGTCATCGATACAGGTCGTCCGCCGTCGCGAATCGAATCGTGCCCGCGGCCGGGGCGCTGCGGCCACTCAGGCCGAGCGGCGGCGCGGGACGAACGGCGTCGTCGTCACGCGCGTGTTGCCGTAGTCGGCCGCGCTGACGCCGATTTCCTCGTCGGTGAGGTAACAGGCCGGATCCTCGGCCCACGGATCGCCGGTGATCTGTTGCGCACGCACGCGCGAGCTGCCGTTGCAGATGTCGAGGTAGTGGCACTCGCCGCAGCGCCCGTGCAGCTTGCGCGGGTGCTCTTTGAGTCCGGCCATCAGCGGATTCGAGACGTCGTTCCAGATCTCGCCGAAGGGGCGCTCGCGCACGTTGCCGATCGGCACATGCCACCACATCGTGTCCGGATGCACGATGCCCAGGTTGTCGATGTTGGCGACATTGACGCCGCTCGCATTGCCGCCCCACTGCACGAGCTTGGCGCGGATGTGCTCGGCACGCTCGGGGAAGCGGCGGCGCACCCAGTGCAGCATGTAGACGCCGTCCGCGTCGTTGTTGCCGGTCACGAACTCCTTCGCGATGCCGCGCCGGTGCAGGTCGAGACAGGTCTCGAAGAGCCGGTCCATCGCCTGGCGCGTGGTCAGGTGGTGGGCGTCGTCGCCGCGGTGCTTGTTGCCGCGGCCGGCGTAGTTGAGGTGCGAGAAATAGAACTTGTCGATGCCCTCGTCCTCGACGAGCTCGAGCAGGCCGGGCAGGTCGTGCGCGTTGTCCTCGGTCATCGTGAAGCGCACGCCGACCTTGATGCCGCGCGCCAGACACAGGCGGATGCCCGCCATCGAGGCGTCGAAGGCCCCTTCGAGGCGGCGGAATTTGTCGTGCGTTCCGGCGATGCCGTCCAGACTGACGCCGACATAGTCGAAGCCGATCGCATCTATCGCGTCGATGTTGTTCTCGTCGATCAGCGTACCGTTGCTCGACAGTCCGACGTAGAAGCCCATCTCCTTGGCGCGGCGCGCGATGTCGAAGATGTCCGGGCGCAGCAGCGGCTCGCCGCCCGACAGGATCAGCACCGGAACGCGGGCCGCCTTCAGGTCGTCCATGACGCGATGGACGTCGGCGGTAGAGAGCTCGCCGGGAAAGTCGCTGTCGGCCGAGATCGAGTAGCAGTGCTTGCAGGTGAGGTTGCAGCGGCGGATCAGGTTCCAGATCACCACCGGACCGGGCGGATTGCGCCGCGGGCCGACCGGCGTCGGGTGGTCGAGCTCGCGGATGAATTGTGAGATGCGAAACATCGGGTGCCTCCGTGATGACGCCGATTAGAGCGCCGCCGCGCGCAGCGCGGAATGACCGCCGTCAAGGGGCGCAACGGCCGGGGTGTCGCGCCGTGTCATGTGCCGATGCGCAGCCCGGTCTTCTTCAGGATCGCGGACGAGAACAAGACGTCGCGGCCGCGGCAGGCGCCGGGAAAGCGGGTCGCGAGCAGATCGGCGATGTCCTCGACCTGCTGGCGCACCGTGTCGCGATTGCGACCGTGCACCATCGCGAACAGGTTGTACGGCCAGCCGGGCAGGCGGCGCGGGCGGCGGTAGCAGTGCGTGACGTAGTCGAGCGCGCCGACGAACTCGCCGACCGCGTCGGTGAGCGCGTCGTCGACGTCCCACACGCTCATGCCGTTGGCCGTATAGCCGATCGCATAGTGGTTGGGGACGGCACCAATGCGCCGGATGCGTCCGCTGTCGAGCATGCGCTGCAGGCGTGCGAGGAGCTCCTCGACCGGGATGCCGAGCTCGGCGGCGACCTGATCGTACGGCGCCGGCACGAGCGGCAAGCCACCCTGCGTGACCAGCACGATGCGCCGGTCGATGTCGTCGACCGGTGGGCCGCCGCGTGTGTCCTGCGATGCCTGGTCGGGTGCCCCCATCATGCCTCCAGCTTCATTTCGACGAAATACTCCTGCTCCTTCGGGAACAGGAACACCGGCAGGCCGGTGGCCGCCTCGATGCGCGCGGCGGTGTCGGCGATGCCCTCGGGGCGCTCGGTGGCGAGCACGAACCACATGTTGAATGCGTGCTCGCGGCGGTAGTTGTGCGCGACCTCGGCGAATGCGTTGACCTGCTCGGTCACGCGCGCGAAGTCCGCCTCCGGCACGCGCATCGCGCACAGGCAGAAGGCCCCGCCCATGCGCTCGATCTGGAACATCGGCCCGAAGCGGGTC
>DAOMOP010000090.1:0-15099 GCA_035444405.1 Rhodocyclaceae bacterium | reverse complement strand
CGGGCGCCGAAATGCGGGCCGCCGCGCCCCGAGCAGCTCACGTACAGCGCGCCGGCCATGCGGGCGCCGGCACGCGCCTCGGCCTCGCGCCGGACCTCGGTGGCGATGCGCTCGAGGTCGGCCTGCGCCGCGATCGCGTTGCGCGTGCAGAAGGCGAGCCGCCTGCCGGGGTCGACCTGGTCGGCGATCGCGAGCACGCGATGCAGGGGGTCGACGCCGACGAGATGACGCACGATGGTGTCGGTGCCGAACTGCCCGGGCAAGGCCGGCATGTCCTCGTCGTCGCAGGACAACCCGACCAGCGTGCCGGACAAGGCCTCGGCGAGCTCGTCGTCCTCGAGCGCGGCATCGAGGTGCAGGTCGTCCAGAACGCAGTCGAGCGCGGCCCGGTCGTCGAGCGTGATCACGTAGTTGCCTTCGCCGGCGGTGATCGTGCGTGCCGGCCCGATCGGCTGGCAGCCCTGCGTCACGCGCGAGATCAGCTCGACCTCGGCGCCGAACGCGACGCCCGACAGGCCGCCTTCGAGCACGTGGTCGGCGATGTGCAGCGTGCGCGTGCGTGACGACGCGAGACCGCCGAACAGGTAGCCGGTGGCGGTGCGCGTGGCGAGCTCCTCGAGCAGCTCCTGCACGTCCGGGGTGCTCGCCTCGGCATGCACGAGCGCGGTGTGCGCGACGAACTGCGCCGGCGCCGACGACAGCGGCTGCAGTCCCGAGAACAGCCGGAACGCGTCGCGCGCGAGCGGCGCGATCATCAGCGCGAGGGCCGGCTCGTCGATGTACTCGGTGCCGCCGGCCGACACGCCGATGCCGACCGTGCCGACCCAGGCCACGCCGGGCAGCTGCGCGTGCAGCGCGTCGACGATGGCCTCGGCGTGCGCGGCGTAGTAGTCGGTGAGATAGCAGAAGCCGAGCGTGTACTCGGCCGCGCGGCCCTGCTGCGCGGAGCGCGCCGTGATGTCGGCCTGGATCTGGCTCACGGCCTGGGCCAGCGCGATGCGCCAGTCGGCGTGCGCGGCATGGGCATGGACAAAGCTGGCGGGCTGCATCGCGGACTCCCGTCGAAGGTGACACCCGATTGGACACCCGCGGGACGGATTCGTCCGTGCGATCTGTTGCCGCTCGCCGGTGCGCGCCGTCGCACCGAGCCCGTGCGCGCGGTGCCGGCCAGTTCGTCGCGCGCCGACGCGACGCCTGGCGCGCTGCAAACGGGCGGGGCGTTCGGCGACTGCCGCGACGCGCCCCGCCCGCGACGACGGGGGGCGTCGCGTCGATGCGCTCAGTGTTCGGTCGCGACCGTGCGATCCTCGCCTTTGGCGCGCCGGGCCATTGCCGTGACCACGGTGTTGCCATGCTCCTGCGCCGGCGGCATGGCGGCGGCGCGGTTGGCGACCGGCGGGCTCGCCTGCGTGGCCGTCGCGCCGCGTGCGAGCTGCACCAGCCAGCCCGCTGCCGCATAGCCGATTATCGTCGTGCCGACCAGTCCCGCGCCGAACACCAGCGCGATCAGGAACCAGTCGGCCGGGCCCCCCGCGTCGGTGAAGCCGGATGACGACACCTTGGCCATCAGCACCAGCGACAGCGCGCCGCCGACCAAGCCGGCGAGCTCGGCGCGCACGAGGCGGCGGCTGACGATGCGCCGCTCGCGCACGATCAGCGCGATGAAGGCCACGATGCCACCCACGGCGGTGGCGAGCAGCACCCACAGCAGCGCCCCGAGCATCTCCTGGAACACCGCGAGCAGAATCATCGGATCGAGTTCTTTCATTTGCGTCTCCTCCTGGTCACGCGCGTCCGCGCAGCATCGCCACATAGGTCGGCTTGAGCGCCATCGTCTTCATCACCCAGCTCACCCACAGCTCCTCGAGCGGCGCGATCACGCCGGGGAAGGACGGGGTGAGATTGTCGTGGTAGTCGAACTCGACCAGCATCGCGCGGCCGAGCCGGGTGATCAGCGGGCACGAGGTGTAGCCGTCGTAGACCGCCTCGCTGGTGCGCCCGGCGATCGACGCGAGCAGGTGATCGACCGCGACCGGCACCTGCCACTTCACGCTCGCCGCGGTCTTGCCCTTGGGCACGCCGGCGACGTCGCCGACGCCGAACACGTTCGGATAGCGCTTGTGGCGCAGGTTGGCGCGATCGACCTCCATCCAGCCGTCGTGTGCCCACGGCCCGTCCTGCCAGCGCAGCGGGCTCGCGCGCACCGCGTCGGGGGCGCGCATCGGCGGGATCACGTTGATGAAGTCGTAGCCGAGCTCGAGCGGCCCTTCCGGGCTCGAGAAGGTCGCCACGCGCCGGCGCGGGTCGATCGCCTGCAGCACGCGATCGTAATGGGTGCGAATGCCGCGCTCGCGAAACAGCATGCGCACCTTCTCGTGCACGATCGGCACGCTGAACAGTACCTTGTTGTTGGCGTTGTAGATCAGCTCGGCCTTGCCGCGGTTGCCGCGCCGGCGCAGGTGGTCGTCCACGATGAAGGCGTATTTGAGCGGCGCACCGGCGCATTTCATCTCGGTCGCCGGACGAAGGAACACGCCGACGCCGCCGCGGTCGGCGAACTCGGACAGCGCCCGCCAGGTTGCCTCGGCCCCGGCCGGGCTGTGATAGACGCTGCCCAGGCCATTGGTGCCGATCAGTCGGGTGTCCATGCCGTCGATGGCGTCGTAGTCGAGCTTGAGGCCGGTCGCGACGATCAGGAAATCGTAGCCGACCGCCTTGCCGCTCTCGGTGACGACGCGGTTGCCGTCGGGGTCGAACTCGGCGACGCGCTCCTCGAGCCACTCGACGCCCTGCGGCAGATACTCCGCAGTGGTCGAGCTCACGTAGGCGGCCGGCTTGATGCCGGCGGCGACGAGCGTGAAGCCGGGCTGGTACAGGTGCTCGCGGCGCGCGTCGATGATGGTGATCTGCGCGCCGTCGAGCGCCTCGCTGAGCTGCGCGGCGGCGGCGAGCCCGGCGGCACCGGCGCCGGCGATGACGATGCGGGCGCGCGTGCGGAGCCGCTCGCGCGCCTGGGCTGCGCGCGGGAGCAGCAGCAAGGCGCCGGCGCCGGCCGCGCCGAGCATCAGAAAGCTGCGCCGGTCGAGTGGCCTCGACTCCACCTGGTGGAGCAGCTCGGTGTCGTGGTGTGGTCGGAACATCTCCCTCTCCTCTCGATGATGCGGCATCGGCCGCTCCTGGCCGGGTGGCCTGCGGATGGCCGTGCCCGGATGAAACCGCTCTTTTAATTTAAATCAAGCATATCAAAATATTCTCATACGCAATACTGGCGTGCGTGCGTCGGCGATGCACGGCTTGCCGGGTCGGGTCGCTCACCAGATCCGGCGCGGCCCATCGTTCTCGCCGCGTGCTTGCGCCGTCACGACCGCCACGGTGCCCTGCGCGTGCTCCCGGTCGCCGCGCGAGCTGCCGCCTCCGGTGGCGCGCACCAGCTCGCCGTTCAGGCTCAGCTCGGTCACGAAGGCCTCGCGCGAGATCGCCGACAGGCGCGCGTGCCGGCGCCGCTCCTCGGCGATCGTCGTCACGCCGCGCCCGTGCAGCGCGTGCGCGGGAAAGACCAGCGTTTCGGCCGGCAGGATGAAAAGCCGCCGTGTGAGCGTGTCGAACAGGCGCCCGGGGTCGCATTCGCCGTCGCCGTCGATGCACGCCGGCACGTCGAGCGCATCGCCGCAGAAGAGCCGGTCGCGCCACAGGTAGCTCACGCACCCGGGCGTGTGGCCGGGCGTATCGAGCGCGCGCAGCAACTCGTTGCCGAACACCAGGTGCTCGCCATGCGCGACCCGCCGCCCGCCGTCTTGCGCGCGGGCGTGCGTGCCGGTCACGAGGGTGGCGCCGGTGTGGCGGCACAGCGCATCGCAGGCCGCCTCGTCACCCGCGTGCACGTGCGTGCGCAGCACGAAACGCAGGCGCAGCTCGCGCTCGTCGAGCATCGCGGCGATCACGCCGGTCTGCGTCGGCCACGGATCGACCACGACCGCTTCCTGCTCCTCGAGATCGGCGAGCAGGTAGGCGAGCCGATCGTCGCCGCTGTCGGCGAGGATGCGAAAGTACATCGCTGTCATCGCGCGCAACGGACGGCGCGCTGCCGCCGCGGGCGTTTGAGGAGGTGGGCCGGGGCCATAGGGTTTGCGTGCTGCGTGTGCATAGCCATGGGCCCTCGATGCACTTCCCGTGCCAACCCTGAAGGATGAGCAACTGTTGATATAAATCAATGAATTGACGGCCTGCTCCGATTGACCTTGGCACGGCAGTCCTGCCAGACTGTGGCAGAGCGACTGCCATATCTGTCCGACATGAGCCACGATCTTCATCCACTGCCCGAGCTCGTCTCCTTCCTCGAGTCGCTGCCCGAGCCGCACATCCTGTGCGACCGCCAGTACCGTGTGATCGCGGCCAATGCCGCCTACCGGCGCAGCTTCGGCGGCGGGCGCAGCGTGATCGGGCGCACCTGCTACGACGTGTCGCATCACTCGAGCGTGCCGTGCGACGAGGCGGGCGAATCCTGTCCGCTCGCACGCAGTCTCGAGTCCGGGCAGCGCGAGCGCGTGCTGCACCTGCACCACACCCCGCGCGGCGAGGAGTACGTCGACATCGAGCTCTCGCCGGTGCGCAACGGCGGCGGCGAGATCGGCTGGTTCGTCGAGCGCATGGCGCTGCGCCCCGACGACCGTCGCGTGCCCGGGCAGCAGGGCGTGATCGGCAAGGCGCCGGCCTTCCAGAAGATGCTCGAGCTCGTCGCGCGGGTCGCCCCGTCGGACGCCAGCGTGCTGCTGCAGGGCGAGTCGGGCACCGGCAAGGACGTCGTCGCCAATGCGATCCACCGCGCCAGCCGCCGCGCCGACGCCCCCTTCGTGGTGGTCGACTGCTCGGGGCTGCCCGAGACGCTGTTCGAGAGCGAGCTCTTCGGCCACGAGCGCGGCGCCTTTACCGGCGCGACCCACCGCAAGGCCGGCCTCGTCGAGGCCGCCAGCGGCGGCACGCTGTTTCTCGACGAGCTCGGCGACATCCCGCTCGGCATGCAGGTGAAGCTGCTGCGCCTGCTCGAGACCGGCACCTACCGCCGCGTCGGCTCGACCGAGCTGCGCAAGGCCGACGTGCGCCTGATCTCGGCCACACACCAGCCGCTGCAGGCGATGGTCGCCGACGGCCGCTTCCGCCAGGACCTCTACTACCGCATCAACACCTTCCCGATCGTCGTGCCGGCGCTGCGCGACCGCGCGGGCGACATCCCGCTGCTCGTCGAGAGCCTGCTCGCGCGCATCGGCGAGCAGCGCGCACTCGCGCTGTCACGCGAGGCGATGGCCCTGCTGGCGGCCTATCCGTTTCCCGGCAACGTGCGCGAGCTGCGCAACGTGCTCGAGCGTGCGAGCCTGATGTGCGACGGCGAGCTGATTCGCCCCGAGCACCTGCCCGACGAGGTGCGCAGGCCCGGGGCGGGCGGTCCGGCCGTGATGGGCGTGCCGCCGGCGCTCGGGCCGGCAACCGGCACTCCGGCCGCGCTCCCGTCGGCCGCCGACCACGCCAATGCACGCCACGCCGCGCAGGACTGGCGTGCGATCGAACGCGAGGCCTTTCTGCGCGCAGTCGGCGAGCACCGCGGCAGCCGTCGCGAGCTCGCGCGCAAGCTCGGCCTCAGCGAGCGCACGCTGTACCGCAAGCTGCGCGAGTTCGCGGCCGGTTGAAGCCGGACTGCCGCCGTGTCTGCCACTCCTGGCAGTCGCTGCGGCCGATGGCGCGGGCGCGGCAGCGGTGCGGCACCGTGTGCATCGGCCGCACTGGATGTGCAAGACCTTGAACAAGAAAGGAGTTTTGGGAAATTCCAGGGCCGCGGGTGCGGTCTGGCACGCGAATTGATAAGGAATGCATTGAAGCGGGGTCCCCCTTCCGCGGTACCAGTCCGATTCCCCACACGCGCTGCGTGCGGACTGACCCGCGGCCCCGAGTCTCCCTTCGCCCGCTTCGGTTCGCGCGGGCATCGGCTCATCGATGCCCGCGCATTTTTCTCCGGCACGCGCGCCCGTCCGGGTGCTGCGAGCCGTTCGAGGAGATCGATCTCGCCACCGCCGGCCACACTCCGCTCGCGCACATCAAGGCGATGATCACCCGCTGGGAGGGAGTTCCCGCCGAGGCACCGGCTCCGCCGCCGGGACAGACGTCGCGTGGCTGAGCGGCGTGCGCCGCCGCGCGCGCTCGACGCGGCGGGCGGTGTGCTGGGCCTCGGTCAGCACCTCCTCGACGTAGTGCAGGTGGCGGTTCGAGAGCGCGCGTGCGTCGTCGGCGCGGCCTTCCATGATCGCGCGATAAAGATCGCGGTGCTGCTGCATCAGCGTCTCGCGCACCTCGCTGCAGTGCGCATACATGCCGCCGATGTTGGTGACGACGTTGTGCTCGAGCAGCTCGAACAGGCTGCGGATGGTGTGCAGCAGGACCGCGTTGTGGCTCGCTTCGGCAATGGCGAGGTGGAACTGGGCGTCGGCCGCGCCTTCCTCGCTGCTGTTCACGCCGCGTGCGTGGGCGTGGCACTCGGCGAGCTTGTCGAAAGCCGCGCTCAGGCGCTCGCGGTCGGGCGCGGTGGCGCGCAGCGCCGCGTAGTAGGCGCACGAGCCTTCGAGCGTGTGACGGAACTCGAGCAGGTCGCGATGCGCCTCGGGGTTCTTCTCGAGCAGCTCGACGAGCGGGTCGCGAAAGGATGAGCCGAGCGTGTCGGCGACGAAGGTGCCGCCACCGTGGCGGCTCGTCAGCAGGCCGCGCGCGGCGAGCTTCTGCAGTGCCTCGCGCAGCGACGGGCGTGACACGCCGAACTCCTCGGCCAGCGTGCGCTCGGCGGGCAGGCGCTCGCCGGGCTTGAGCGTGCCTTCCAGGATCAGCGTCTCGATGCGCTCGACGATGTCGTCGGCCAGGCGGCGTTGCTGCAGGGGGGCGGCTTTCATGGTTTCGGTCCGTGTCCTCGTTGTGCCGGTCGGCGCGGCGCGTGGGGGCCGCGGGCGCAGGCGCGAATCTATCGCGCCGGCCCGGTGGCGGCAAGCCGAGCCGCACCGCCAACGCAGGCAGCGGCTGCGGCGCGGGCACGGCTGAGCGCTCGGGCAAGCGAGGCCGCCACAGCAAGCCGGGCAACCCACGCGCCCGCAACCGGGGCTGCGACCACGCGCTTATGGCTTCATCCGGTTTTTTTATCGTTTCGATTGACAGTCGAAACAACGTCCCTTAGTCTAACCCATCTTTTGGTCAAGTGGTCAGACCAATGACCGCAAAAGATGCGATCTTTCAACCGATTCGAGGAGGTTTCATGGCTGTTATACGCTTCGTCAGGTCCGACCAACTTGCACCGCGCGTGCCGTGCTGAGCGGGGGGACGTCCATGGAACCGGGAATGCTCGCCTTTCTCGCCTTCTCGCCGATCCTGCTCGCGGCGATCCTGCTGGTCGGCCTGCGCTGGCCGGCCAAGCGCGCGATGCCCGCGGTGTATGTGCTCACCGCGGGCATCGCGCTGTTCGCCTGGGACATGAGCTTCAACCGCGTGATCGCCTCGACCCTGCAGGGTCTGGTGATCACGATCGGCGTGCTGTGGATCATCTTCGGCGCGATCCTGCTGCTGAACACGCTCAAGTATTCAGGCGGCATCACCGCGATCCGCGCCGGCTTCGCGACGATCAGCCCCGACCGCCGCATCCAGGCGATCATCATCGCGTGGCTGTTCGGCTGCTTCATCGAGGGCGCCTCCGGCTTCGGCACGCCGGCGGCGATCGCCGCGCCGCTGCTGGTGGCGATCGGCTTTCCGGCGCTGGCGGCGGTGCTGCTCGGCATGCTGGTGCAGAGCACGCCGGTGTCCTTCGGCGCGGTCGGCACGCCCATCGTCATCGGCGTCAATAGCGGCCTCGACACCGCCACCATCGGTGCCCAGCTCGCCGCCCAGGGCTCGAGCTGGGAGCTGTACCTGCAGCTGATCACGAGCAAGGTCGCGATCATCCATGCGCTGGTCGGCAGCGTCATGCCGCTGGTCATGGTGCTGATGCTGGTGCGTTTCTTCGGCAAGGAAAAGAGCTGGAAGGCGGGCTTCGAGGTGCTGCCCTTCGCGCTCTTCGCCGGCCTCGCCTTCACGCTGCCCTATGCCGCCACCGGCGTCTTCCTCGGGCCGGAGTTTCCGTCGCTGCTCGGCGGCCTGGCGGGCCTGGCGATCGTCACCACCGCGGCGCGCGTGGGCTTTCTGGTGCCGAAAAGGACATGGGACTTCGCCGATCCGAAGGACTGGCCGAGTGAGTGGCTGGGCAGCATCGAGATGAAGCTCGACCAGCTGCCGAAGCACCAGCCGATCGGCACGCTGCGCGCCTGGCTGCCCTATGTGCTGGTGGGCGCGCTGCTGGTGGTGAGCCGCGTGTTTCCGGAGGTCGGCTCCGCGCTCAAGTCGGTGGTGCTGGTGTTCCCGGACATCCTCGGCGAGAAGGGCATCCGCGCGGACTTCATGCCGCTCTACCTGCCCGGCGGCATCCTCGTCACGGTGGCGCTGGCGACCGTCATCCTGCACCGCATGCACGTGCGCTCGCTGCTGAAAGCGGCCGGCGAGTCCTCGCGCGTGCTGCTCGGCGCCGGCTTCGTGCTGCTCTTCACGGTGCCGATGGTGCGCATCCTGATCAACTCCGGCATCAATGCCGCGGAGCTGCCGAGCATGCCGATCGCGATGGCACAGTGGGTGGCCGACAGCGTCGGCACGGTGTATCCGCTGATGGCGCCGACGGTCGGTGCGCTCGGCGCCTTCATCGCCGGATCGAACACGGTCAGCAACATGATGCTGAGCCAGTTCCAGTTCGGTGTGGCGACCTCGCTCGGCATCTCGGGCGCGCTGATCGTCGCGGTGCAGGCGATCGGGGCGGCGGCCGGCAACATGGTGGCGATCCACAACGTCGTCGCCGCCTCGGCCACGGTGGGCCTGCTCGGCCGCGAGGGGGCGACGCTGCGCAAGACCTTCTGGCCCACGCTCTACTACGTGGGCATGACCGGGATCGTCGCGCTGGTGGCGATCTACGTGCTCGGCGTCAGCGACCCGCTGGTCGCGCGTTGAGCCGGCCGGGCGCGCCGCCGGTGCGGCGCGCCCGGTCGTCGTTCGGGCAGCCGGACCGGCCGGGTGATCACCGGCGGTGTCCGTGCTCAGTCGGACGGATTCTCCCAATACTCGGGCGGCATGTCCTTGGCGAGCGCGAGGCAGCCGTCGGCGCCGGCGAACAGCGGGTCGTCGACCGATTTCACCTTGCACGGGCCGTAGCTGCCGAGCTCGCGCTCGAGGTAGCGCGCCAGCCCGCGGATCTGGCTGCCGCCGCCGGCGAGGATGATGTTGCGCCGCACCGCGTCCTGATACTCGGGGTCGAAGCGCGCGATCATCTCGGCGGCGGTCTCGACGATGCCCGGCAGGATGCTCTCGCACGCGCGGCGCATTTCCTCGGTGATGTCGTGCGGCGTGCTCTTGCCGTTGACCGGGATGTCCGCCGTCACCTTGCCCTCGGGCTCGCCGACGAAGCTCAGCCGCTCCTTGAACTGGCGCGCCATGTTGAGCGTGATGCTGGCGGTCGGGTAGCGCTCGACCAGCCCGTCGAGGAGCTGGCGGTCGAGGTAGTCGCCGGCGCTCAGCAGCGTGCGCTGGTCGTCGTCGCCGGGCACCGTGCCGTGCATGATGCAGAAGTCGATCGTGCCCGCGCCGATGTCGATCACCAGCGCGTTGTCGAGCAGATCCTTGCCATAGGCGACCGCGAACGGCTCGGACACCACCATGATCGCGTCGGCGGCGTCGCCGACGCAGCGCTTGATCGCGAGCTTGTTGGTCTTGAACGACTCGGCCGGCACGCCGACCACCGCATGGATCTCCTGGCCGTCGCCCGGTTCGACGAGCTCGACCATGTGACCGATCAGCTCACGGATCGCCTCCTGGTCGCGTGCCGTGCCCTCCTTGATCACGCCGTGCTCGAGCGGACGATTGAGCTCCAGCGACAATCGGTGCTTGAGCGCCTCGTCGCCGAACAGGACCGGCGCACCGAGCGCCTTGCGCGCGACGAAATCCTTGGGCCAGCCGACGTAGCTGTCGATCCAGGTGCGCTTGCCGTTGCTGGCGGCGATCGCACTGCGCGAGGTACCGAGGTCGATTCCGATGTAGAGCTTGTCACTGACGCTGCGCGAGCTGGTCTTGGTCTTCATGGCTTCGGTACTCCTGTGGGCGTTGCAGATTCAGATACTCGACGAGGCCTTCTGCAAGATAGCTGGCGATCTCGTCGCGGTAAGTTTCCCGGCGCAGACTGCGCTCGGCCTCGGGGCTGCTGAGGCTGCCGATCTCGACCAGCACGCTCGGCGACTTCACGCCGAGCAACACGACGAACGGTGCGGTGCGCACGCCGTTGTCCAGCACGCGCTGGTCGCGCGCGCGCATGCTCGTCAGCAGGTTCTCCTGGATGGCATGGGCGAGCGTGCGCGACTCCTGCAGCTTTAGCGTGTCCTGCATGTTGCGCACCAGCGCCTCGAACTCGGATAGCGAGTAGTCCGAGCCCTGATTCTCGAGCTCGGCGAGCTTGCGCGTGCGTTCGTCCTGGTAGTGGCCGAAATAGTAGGTCTCGACCGCGTTCGTCGACACCCTGGGCAGGTAATTGACGTGGATCGACACGAACAGATCCGCGCCGTGCTGGTTCGCGAACGCCGCGCGCTCCCACAGCGGCACGAACACGTCCGACTCGCGCACCAGCACGACGCGGTAACTGCCGAGCGCGGCGAGCCGGTCGCGCAGGCGCCGCGCGACGTCGAGCGTGATGTCCTTCTCGTGGGTGCCGAGCGTGCCGACCGCACCGGGGTCGCGCCCGCCGTGTCCGGCGTCGATCACGATGGTGCGAACCCCGAGGCCGAAGAGCTCTTTGAGGCTCGCGTCCGCCGACGACAGCGGCGCGAGGTCGGTGAGCTCGAGCGGCTCGACCTCACCCGTCCACGGGGCCGGCACCGCGCCGGCGACCGGCGCGTCATCGGCGGCTTTGTCCGATGCGCCGGGTAACAGCATCGCGAGCGCCCCCACCAGCAACGCCGAAGCTGCGATCCAGGCGACGTCGCGCCATCGGGGTGCGCGCGCCACCCGCCCGCGCGGTTGCGGCCGCGTGGTGTCAAGGTTGCGGTTCTGGTCGTAGACCGTACGCAGGATGTCGCGGCGCTGCGCCGGCGCCTGCCCGACGCCGCGTCCCCTGCCGGTGATGTGTTCGAGCATGCGCTTGCGCAAGGCGCGCCGACGGCGCACCCGTGACGAGTGAGTTCCCCTTTAGCGGCCGTAGCTTACACGACGGCGACGGCAGCTTCGCTGCCTTCCATGATCACCTCCACGGGGATTTGTAAGCAAATCTTTCGTCACGCGGAGCCGGCCGGTCAGCTCAGGCCGGTGCGACACGTCGAGTCTCCGCGTTATCGCGCGCCCCGCAGGACGTGCCTTTGCTCGTGCGGCCTTGCGACGACCGCAGTCCGCCGCGGGCGCCCTGCTTAGCGCGGATTGTCCCGCACATCCACGACCCGGATCCCCGGAATCCGGTGCAAGTCGTCCGCGGACAGGCGGAACACCGCGTTCGGTGTTCCCGCCGCGGCCCAGATCGGGTCGAGTGACCACAGCGCGCGGTCGACCAGCACGCTGACCTCGCCGATGTGGCCCACCGGCGCGACGCCGCCGATCGCGAAGCCGGTGCGCTCGCGCACGAACGCGGCATCGGCTCGCGTGACCTTTTCGCCCAGTTCGGCGCGCAGCTTCTTCTCGTCGATGCGGTCGGCGCCGCTTGCGACGACGACCACGCAGCGGTCGGTCGTCTTGCCGCGGAACACGACGGACTTGGCGATCTGCGCCACCGCGCAGCCGATCGCGACCGCCGCTTCCGCGCTGGTGCGTGTGCTGGTACCGAATTCGACGATGTCGGCAGGCATGCCGAGCGCGCGCAAGGCATGCTCGACGCGCTGGCGGGAAGAGGATGCGGAGGGTGCGGCAACGGGCTGGAACATGGTCTGACGGGTCGCTGTGGTGGATGGGACGGATATATCGCACACAGTCGTGCAGGCACGCATCGAACTATCGTCGACGGTGCCGTTGCGCGCAACATCGCCGCCCGCGTCCGCGTCGCTCCTGCAATCTCGCGACATCACGCGAACCGCATCGGCTGCGGCACGGTCGACGCTGCGTTCCCCCGCAGAACAACGATTCCCCACAACACAGAGAGGAGCACCGCCATGAAGCTGCACCACTGGTTCGCCGCACTTTCGATGGCCGCCACCCTGCCGGCGCTGGCCGCAGCCGAGGCGCGCGAGATCACCCTGCCGGATGAGCTCGGCACCGCCGTGCTCTATGCGGCCGACACCGCCAGCCCGGCACCGGCCGTCATCGTCGTCCACGAATGGTGGGGGCTGAACGACTACGCGCGCGAGCGCGCCCGCCAGCTCGCCGAGGCCGGCTACACTGCGATCGCCGTCGACATGTACGGCCACGGCAAGGTCGCCGACCACCCGAGCGACGCACAGGCCTTCATGCAGGCGGCGCTGGCCGAGCCGGACAGGATGGCCGCCCGCTTCGAGGCGGCGCGCGCCGCACTGGCCGCCGAGCCCACCGTCGACCCATCGCGCATCTATGGCGTGGGCTACTGCTTCGGCGGCGCGGTCGTGCTCAGTCAGGCGCGCAAGGGCGCGGAGCTCGCCGGTGTGGCGAGCTTCCACGGCAGCCTCGGCACCGACCAGCCGGCCCAGCCGGGCACCGTCAAGGCGCGCGTGCTGGTCGCCACCGGCGGCGCCGACCCGATGATCCCGCCCGAGCAGGTCGGCGCCTTCGTCGCCGAGATGTCCGCGGCGGGTGCCGAGCTCACCCTGATGAGCTTTCCCGGCGCGATGCACAGCTTCACCAACCCCGGTGCCACCGCCGTCGGCGAGCAGCACAACATGCCGCTAGCCTATGACGAACACGCCGACCGGGAGAGCTGGAAAGCGTTGATGGCGTTCATTCGGTGATGCTGTTCTTCCCACGGCGGCGTGTGGTCACGCGCACCGACCGGACGTCGATCCACCGCGCGCCTCGAGCAGCTTGACCAGCGCATGCAGCGTGCGGTTGACCGGCGTCGCCACGCCCAGCGCCGCGCCGCGGCGCACCACGTAGCCGTTCAGGTGGTCGATCTCGCTCGGCTTGCCGCGGGCAAGATCCTGCGCGGTCGAGGAGGTCTGCGTCGGCATCGTGCGCGCGATCGCCTCGACCGCCGCCCACACGTCGCCCGGCACGACGACGCCATCACGCTGCGCCACCGCCAGGCACTCGGCCACCGCGTCGCGCATCACGCCCTCGACGCCCTCGCCCTGCACCAGCCGCCCGTAGGGCAGCTGCGTGATCGCCGAGAGCGCGTTGTAGGCGCAATTGAGGATCAGCTTCGCCCACAGCGCGCCGGCGACGTTGTCGGAAACCTCGACCGGCACGCCGGCGCCGCCGAACAGCGCGACCAGCTCGCCGGCCGCGGCCATCGGCCCGATCACCAGCTCGCCACGGCCGTGGTGGCGCATGTGGCCGGGCCCGGCCATCGCGGTTGCGACATACACCACTGCCGGCCCGACCTCGTGACCGAGCCGTGCCTGCAGCCGCGCGGCGTTGTCGACGCCGTTCTGCAGGCTCAGCACGATCGCATCCGACGTCAGATGCGGCGCGATCTGCGCCGCGGCCTCTTCGGTGTCGGTCGACTTCACGCACACCAGCACGAGGCGCGCGCCGCGCACCGCGTCGGCGTCGGTGCTCGCGCCGACCGGCACGCGCCCGGTGAAGGCCGCCATCTCCATCAGCAGGCCGTCGCGCCGCACCGCCTCCACGTGCTGTGGCCGCCCGATCAGCACCACCTCGTGGCCGGCCCGCGCCAGCATCCCGCCATAAAAGCAGCCGACCGCGCCGGCGCCCATAACTGCGATCTTCATGTTTTCAGCCTCCAGCAAACGGCAAACAGCGCTGCGCTACCAGATACAGCGCAACTGCGGCAGCGCGTGCAACTTCTCGTCGATGGTCACCAGCGGCGCCTCGGTCACCATCGCCGTTGCCGCAATGAGGCGGTCGGCCGGGTCGCCGTGGGGCACGGCGCCGCTTTCGGCAAGCGCGGCGATCGCCGGCGTGATCGGCAGCACCGTCAGGGCGAGTGCCTGGATGATGGTGTCGACATAGTCGGCGGGTGTGACGTCCGGCGCCAGCCGAAGGCGGCCCTTGCGAAACAGGATCGCGATCTCCCACAGGCTGATGTCCGCGCAGGCAAGGCTCTGCGTCGAGCGGCCGTTCTCCATCGCGGCAAGTGCCCGTGGGCTCAGGCGATCGCGCCTGTCTGCCCAGAACAGCAGCGCATGGGTGTCACAGATGATCTTCATCCGCGCTCCACGGTTCGTCGATCGGGGCAAGGATGTCGCCGACGATCACCGTACCGCGCAAGGCTTCGAGTCGCTCCAGGGCCAGCGCCTGCGGGTCGCGCTCGGGCGTCAGGCGGGCGATGACGCGCCCGCGCGACGTCACCCGCACCTCTTCGCCGGCCTCCACCTTCTTGAGCCAGGCGGGCAGGTGCTGCCGCAGCTCGGTCACGCTGACCGTGTGCATTGGAGCCTCCAGACTGTACAGAATGGATGTACAGTTTAGTCGGCCGCAGGCTGTCCGGCAATTCGTTCGCCTGGCGGGTGATATTGGGAGCGCGGCGGGTCAGCCGGAAGGACACGACGTCGCAATCCCCGTCTTCCTGATCGTGCACTGCGAAGATCAGGACGAGATCGACCGCTACTGGAACGCGCTGTCGGCCGTTCCCGAGGCCGAGCAGTGCGGTTGGCTCAAGAACCGGTTCGGCGTGTCGTGGCAGATCGTGCCCGCGGCAATGGATTCGCTTACTCGCTTGACGCAGGCCGGCTAATGGGCCGCCCCTTTTCCCCTCGCCTTTTCTGCTTCTGTGTCCGGTGCCTTGTTTCCGGCAATCGTCGCGGCTAAACTAACTCGACTTAGTCAACTGCGGAATTGCCATGCGCACCGTCAATATCCACGAGGCCAAGACCCATCTGTCCCGGCTGGTCGAGCAGGCCGCGCGCGGTGAGTCGTTCGTGATTGCGAAGGCCGGCA
>DAOMOP010000089.1:15035-15190 GCA_035444405.1 Rhodocyclaceae bacterium | reverse complement strand
CAGGCGCCGTTCGCCCGCCACGGTCTCCGCAGGCACTCCGATTATCAGAGGCATCAGCTGTTCCTCACTGTTGGTTGATGCAGCAATTCTTCGTATGTCGTTCGAGCGGATTGCCCGATCGCACCGGTTCCACCGGGTTCGCTCCTCTGCGGCGG
>DAOMOP010000089.1:0-14985 GCA_035444405.1 Rhodocyclaceae bacterium | reverse complement strand
GTGCCGTCCGTTGGCCAGGCCTCAGGCCAGTGCCTCCGCGTGGATGGCGGGGCGCTTCTTGTGATGGTCGGTGTTCTGCTCGAAGGTCGAGGCCATCTGCAGCAGCAGCGCCTCCTCGAAATGGTTGCCGACGATCTGCAGTCCGATCGGGAGACCTTCGGGGTTGAAGCCGCAGGGCACGACGACCGAGGGCAGCGCGGTGAAGCTGAACGGCAGCGTGAACTGCCGCCCGCGCGCGAAGACCTCGCCCGGCGCGTCGAGGGCGGGAGCAACCATCGGCAGGGCGGGTGTGAGCATCGTATCGACCTCGTCGAACGCCTTCTTGACCCGCGCCGTCAGCTCAGCGCGGCTTCGCAGCGTGCGCTCGTAGGCGGTGCGCTCGACCTTCTCGCCGACCGCGATATTGCGCTGCACGATCGAGCCGAACACACGCTCGCGATCGGGGGTGGCGCGGTACTCGTCACCGAGGATCTGATTGAACTCGTAGAGCAGCACCTCGCTGAAGAGCTTGGCGTAGTCGAGCTCGCCTTCGAGCGGTGGCACCTCGATCTCGACGATCTCGGCACCGAGGCGCGCGAAGGTGTCGGCCGCCTGGCGGATCGCGGCCGCGACATCGTCGTCGACATCGCGATAGGTGTAGTTGCGGACGATGCCCAGGCGCATGCCGGCCACACCCTTGCCGAGCACATCCGCGTAGCTTGCACGGCGTTGCGCGAGCGAGGAGTGCTCGTACTTCGGGTCATAGCCGGCCATCGCGTCGAGCAGCACGGCAAGATCGCCGACCGTCGGTGCGAGCGGGCCGGCAACGTCGAGGCTGTACGCCCGCGGATATACGCCGTTCAGGCTCACCAGGCCATAGGATGGCCGTATGCCGGCAATGCCGCACCAACTCGCCGGCACGCGGATGGAGCCGCCGGTGTCGGTGCCAGTGCCGCCCAGGCACAGGCCGGCCGCGATCGCCGCGCCCGTGCCGCCCGAGGAGCCGCCCGGCGAGCGGCCGAGCATCCACGGGTTGTGCGTGTTGCCGAAGACGTCGTTCGTGCCGGTCACACCGGCAGCGAATTCGTTCATGTTGGTCTTGCCGAGGATCACCGCGCCGGCTGCCTCGAGGCGGCGGATCACGGTGGCATCGGTATCGGGCACGCGGTTCTCGAAGGCCTTGGAGCCGACCGTCGTGACGATGCCGGCAGTGTCGAAGATGTCCTTCGTGACGATCGGAATTCCGTGCAGGGGGCCGAGATCGCGACCCGCCGCGAGTTCGGCGTCGCGGGCCCGGGCTGCGGCGATCGCCCTGTCCTGCAGCAGCGTGATGAAGGCGTTGAGCTTGGGTTCGAGCTTCTCGATCGCGGCGAAGTAGGTGCGCGTCAATTGCTCGGAGCTCGTTGCACCGGAACGCAGCAGCTGTCCGGCCTCGGCGATCGTTCGCGGCAGTGCCGCCGGCGCACCCTGTGCCGCTTCGGCGCGCCCGGCCAAACCGAATGCGCCCGTGCCGAGGGCGCCGGCCGCTACCCCCAGTGCCGAGGCCGCCTGCAGGAACTCGCGCCGGCTGAAGGCGCCGGTGCGGGTGTCCGCCCCTGCAGCGTTGTGGGCCAGGTCTTGCCGAGGCGGCGAAGGCTTCTTGGAAAATTCCATTCCCTGCTCTCCTTCCGTTGGGGGGAGCCATGTGTCGGACTTCGACGGCACGGCGGCTCCATTACCGTGCCGCGGCTGCAATGACGACGCCGTACAAGGCGCCGGAACGCCGCCGTTGCGGAGTTGCATTCCCGCCGGCTTTGCGCGCGCGGTCGCGCCCCGGTGGCCGTGCCGCAGAAGCCCGGTATCGCGACGCGGCCGTGCGTTCAGGAGATGTACTGGTAGTACAGGTTCTGCGGGTGATTCGCCTGCGCGAAGAAGAACCACCGCTCCGCGATCAGGCCGGCGTACTGCACGACGAAGGCCGTCACGAGCAGCGCCGCCGAATCGAGCAGCGCACCGCCGGCGAGCAGCACTACCGGCACCGGGAACACCGCCAGCAGGAAGCCGCACTTGATGTGGCGGAACCGCTGCGGACTCGCGTGATGGAAGAACTGACGCGTGTTGTACGAGCCGCCCATCGAGCCCTGGGCCTTCTGCACGACGCGCGGATGGCGCAGGCCGGTGGCGCTCTGCAGCGTGGATTTCGGGCGGATGTGCGCGTTGCGCACGAGCGAGGCGCCGCGGCTCACGAAGGCGGTCAGCGTCAGCACGATCGCGCACGCCGTGTAGAGGCTCATCAGATGCGGCGCCGTGAAGTACGCGAAGGCGCTCGCGAGCGTAAAACCCGATGCGCTGCCGAGCAGGAAATAGTTGGTCAGCGTCAGCGGGCTTGCCCACTCCTGCAGGAAGCGAATGCACGCGTAAATCATGCCGGTGCACACGAACAGCGCGATGCTCAGCACAACCGCGACTGCGCCGGTCACGAGCGTCGCGTCGCTGCCATAGAAGTGGCCGAGCGCGTACACGAAGATCACCAGCATCAGAGCCGGCAGCACGATTACTTCGCGTGACAGCCACGAGGTGCGCCACATCGCCGCGGCGCGCCAGGCGCGCTCGGGGTGGCCGAGGTGCAAGAACGACGCGGCGAGGCCGGCGATGAGAAAGAGCAGCGCGATCACGCTGCCGGCCACATAGAAGCCGCGCCCGTCAGGGGCAGCCAGGCCGCCGCCTTGCGCGAGCAGCTCGGCGGCGTAGAGCGCGATGAAGAAGCCTTGGCCGACGCCGATCAAGGTCGTCAGGAATATCACCGAAAACGCTGGTTTCATGAGCAGTTCATCCTTTTGTGTTGCTGATCTGTCGGGACGAGGGGCCCTGCTGCCGGCGGCGCGCCGGCGCCGCCGGCGTAGCCGCGCGGCACCGTCGTCACGCACAGTGTTCTCCGGCGGGCATCGCGCATGCGGCTCACCAAGAGGTCGAGTCGTCCAGCGAGGGCTCGTCGAGGCGCGGCTGCGGCAGCTTGCGGTCGATCTTGAGCGGGTTGTCGGCACGCACGAGCTGGTCCTCGTGCAGCCGCATCTCGACCTTGCGGCGTGGCAGGTAGTGATTCGACGGCTGGCTGCCCCACTCGGGCATCAGCTGGTAGCCGCCCTGTTCGCGGATTGCCACCGACACTTGGGAGTCCGGATCGTGGATGTCGCCGAACAGGCGCGCGCTGGTCGGACAGGCCATCACGCACGCCGGCCTGCGGTCCTCGGGCGGCAGAGTCTCGTTGTCGATGCGATCCACGCACAGCGTGCACTTGGTCATCTCCTGGCGGATCTCGTCGAGCTCGCGCACGCCGTACGGGCAAGCCCACGAGCAGTAACCGCAGCCGATGCACTTGTCGTAGTCGACGAGCACGATGCCGTCTTCCTTGCGCTTGTAGCTCGCCCCGGTCGGGCACACCGGCACGCACGGCGGGTCCTCGCAGTGCAGGCACGACTTGGGGAAATGCACCGTCTCGGTGTTCGGGAACTCGCCGACCTCGTAGGTCTGCACGCGGTTGAAGAAGGTGCCGCTGGGGTCGGCGCCATACGGGTTGAGCTCCGCGAGCGGGCCGTTCTCGCCCGACGTATTCCACGACTTGCAGCTCGTCACGCAGGCGTGGCAGCCCACGCACACGTTCAGGTCGATCACCAATGCCAGTTGCGTCATCTGAATTCTCCTCGTCCAGCGCGGAACGCGAGCCACGCGCGCTTGATGCGGCTGGTCGCCGGCGGGGGCGGCGGGGGCGCGAACTGCGGCCAGCTCTGCTGCGGCTCGTCGGCCTCGGCCTTGCGGATCGAGACCCTGACGTCATACCAGGCGGCCTGGCCGGTGACCGGGTCCGAGTTCGACAGGCGCCGCCCGTCGGGCAGCGGCGGCAGCTCCTCCGAGATCAGGTGGTTGAGCAGGAAGCCCTTCTGCGATTCGTTCGCGTCCGCATCGAGCGCCCACGCGCCCGAGGCCTTGCCGATCGCGTTCCAGGTCCATACCGTGCCGGGCTCGACCGCCTCGCTGTAGCGGCACATGCAGCGCACCTTGCCCCACATCGACTCGACCCAGATCCAGTCGCCGTCCTCGATGCCCTTGCCCTTGGCCAGGCGCGGATTGACGAACAGGTAGTTGTGGGTGTGGATCTGGCGCAGCCACGCGTTCTGCGAATCCCACGAGTGGTACATCGCCATCGGCCGCTGCGTGACCGCGTTGAGCGGGTAGCGGATGTTGTCGGCCGACTGCGACTCGAGCGGTTCGTAATAGAACGGCAGCGGATCGAAGTAGGTCGTGATGCGCTCGCGCAGGTTGGCCGGCGGCTGCTTGCCGGGCCGCTTGCCCTGTGCTGCGAGGCGGAAGCGCTGCAGGACGTCCGAGTAAATGTGGATCAGGATCGGGTCGGCGAAGCGGCGGATGCGCATGCGCTGCGCCCACTCCTGGTAGCCCTGGTTCCAGTTGCGCATGTACTGGTAGGAGGGCGGCAGGGTGTAATGGAACACGCAGTTGTTCTTCGCGTACATCTCCCACTGGCGCGGGTTGGGCTCGCCCTTCATCGCCTTGTCGCCGCTGGTGCCGCGCCAGCCGGCCAGAAAGCCGATGCCCGAGCCCGGCTCGGTCTCGTAATTGACGATGAAGTCCTGGTAGTTGCGGTACTTGCGGTGGCCGTCGGCGGTCACAAAGGCCGGAAACTTCAGGCGGCTGGCGAGCTCGATCAGCACCTCCTGGAAGGGCTTGCACTCGCCCTTGGGCTCGACCACCGGGATACGCACGGAATCGACCGGGCCGTCGAACTCCGAGATCGGCCGGTCGAGCATCGACATCACGTCGTGTCGCTCGAGGTAGGTCGTGTCGGGCAGCACGAGGTCGGCGAACGCGGTGGTCTCGGACTGGAACGCGTCGCACACGACCAGGAACGGGATCTTGTACTCGCCGTCCTCGCCGCGGTCGTTGAGCATCTTGCGCACTTCCGACGTGTTCATCGTCGAGTTCCAGGCCATGTTGGCCATGAACAGCATCAGCGTGTCGATCGGGTAAGGGTCACCGCGCCACGCGTTGGTGATGACGTTGTGCATGAGCCCGTGCACCGACAGCGGCGCCTCCCACGAGAAGCCCTTGTCGAGGCGCACCGGGCGGCCGTCGTCGTCGACGAAGAGGTCGTCCGGCCCCGCCGGCCAGCCCAGCGGCATGCCGCCGAGGGGGGTGTCGGGCTGCACCGCGGCCGGGCTGCTGGGCGGCTTCGCGCTGGGCGGGATCGCGCGCGGGAAGGGCGCCTTGTGGCGGAAGCCGCCGGGCCGATCGATGGTGCCGAGGATGGACATCAGGATTGCCAGCGCGCGGATGGTCTGGAAGCCGTTCGAATGCGCGGCGAGCCCGCGCATTGCGTGGAAGGCGACCGGGTTGCCGGTCACGGTGTCGTGCTCGCGGCCCCAGCTGTCGGTCCAGGCGATCGGCAGCTCGATCTTGTGGTCGCGCGCGGTAACGCCCATTTCGTGGGCGAGGCGGCGGATCGTCGCGGCCGGGATGCCGGTGATGCCTTCGGCCCACTCGGCGGTGTGACGCTCGACGCGCTCCTTCAGGAGCTGGAAGGCCGGCGCGACTGCAGTGCCGTCGGGCAGCTCGAAGCGGCCGAGGAGGTACGGGTCAGCGCCCTCCGCGTGGGTCGCCACCGGGCGGTCGGTGTGGCGGTCCCACCACAGCTTGTTCTGTGGGTACATCGGATTGACCGGGTCGCTGTCGGCGTCCTCGACGAACAGGCCGAAGTCGTCGCTGTCCGGCGCCTGCGACACCAGCTGGCCGGCGTTCGTGTAGCGCACCAGGAAGTCGCGGTCGTACAGACCCTGCGCGATCAGCTCGTGGATGATCGCGAGGATCAGCGCGCCGTCGGTGCCGGGCTTGATCGCGATCCACTCGTCGGCGATCGCCGAGTAGCCGGTGCGCACCGGATTGATCGAGATGAACTTGCCGCCGGCGCGCTTGAACTTCGAGATCGCGACCTTCATCGGATTCGAGTGATGATCCTCGGCGGTGCCGATCATCACGAAGAGGCGCGCGCGCTCGAGGTCCGGCCCGCCGAACTCCCAGAACGAGCCGCCGATCGTGTAGATCATGCCGGCGGCCATGTTGACCGAGCAGAAGCCGCCGTGCGCGGCGTAGTTCGGCGTGCCGAACTGGCGCGCGAACAGGCCCGTGAGCGCCTGCATCTGGTCACGCCCGGTGAACAGCGCGAACTTCTTCGGATCAGTCGAGCGGATGTGCGCGAGCCGCTCGCCGAGCAGCGTGAAGGCTTCCTCCCAGCTGATCTCGTCGAACTCGCCCGCGCCGCGCTCGGAGCCGGGCTTGCGCAGCAGCGGCTTGGTCAGCCGCGCCGGCGAGTACTGCTTCATGATGCCCGAGGCGCCCTTGGCACAGATCACGCCGCCGTTGAGCGGGTGGTTCGGGTTGCCGTCGATGTAGCGCACCTCGCCGTCACGCATGTGCACGCGGATGCCGCAGCGACAGGCGCACATGTAGCAGGTCGTGTGCTTGATCTCGGCTCGTTCATCGACGAGGCGGCGACGTGCTTTGGTGCTGTTGTTCATCGAGTGCTCCACTATGTCTCTACTTGTCGGTTGCCCCATGGCCCGCATTGGCGAACTAGCCCTGTCCCTTCCCGTGGCGGGGAGGGAGCGGTCGGGCATGCCACGCATCGGACGGGGCGCGAGGGGTAGTGCTTGTCTTCGGGCTTCGGGCGGAGCGCAGGCTTTCTAGGCGGCCTGATCGACCTCGCGTCTCAGCATCCTGAGCTTCTTGAGGATCTCCGGCACCAGTGCCCACAACACGAACACCAGCGCGAAACCGAGGATCGAGGCACTGATCGGGCGGCTCAGGAAGATACCCATGTCGTTGTCGTAGTTGGCGAGGGAGGTCAGGAAGTAACGCTCGGCCAGCGGCCCCAGGATCACGCCGAGCACCAGCGGGGCGGTCGGGAAATTGGCGCGCTTCATGACGTATCCGACGACGCCGAAGAACAGGCACACATAGACGTCGAAGAGGTTGTTGCGCACGCCGTACGCACCGACGACGCTCATCACGACGATGAACGCGCCGAGGATGGTTGGCGGGATCTTCAGCAGCGACGAGAAGCCGCGCGCCACCAGCACGCCGGCGACGATCATGAAGAGGTTGGCGAGCAAGAGGCTCGCAAAGATCGTATAGACCATCTCCGTCTGCATCGCGAACAGCAGCGGTCCCGGATTGACCCCATGCAGCACCAGCGCGGCGAGCATGATCGCGGTCGCGGCGCTGCCCGGGATGCCGAGGGTGAGCAGCGGGATCATGGCCGCGCCGGTGGTCGCGTTCTTGGCCGCCTCGGGGGCGGCGAGACCCGCCTCGACGCCGGTGCCGAACTCGTGGCCGCGCGGCGAAACCTGCTTCTCGATGCCGTAGGCGATCACCGCACCGACGGTCGCACCGGCGCCGGGCACCATGCCGATCGTGCAGCCGATGCCGGCGCCGCGCGCGGCCGCGCCCTTGACCGACCAGAAGTCGCGGAAGGACGGCATCTTGAAGCGTGCCGAGCCGTTCTTCTTGGTGTCGCCGTGATTCGCGCGGCCGAGCATCTCGAGCACCTCGCAGAACGCGAACAGACCGATCATCACGACCACGAAGTTGATGCCGCTCTGCAGCCCGGGGATGCCGAAGGTCAGCCGCGGCATGCCGTAAAGGGGATCGACGCCGACGCTGCCGATCACGATGCCGAGCGCCAGCGACAACAGGCTCACCCATGGGGCGGACTTCGCGATCGCGATGATGCTCACCAGCCCGAGCACCGTCGCCGCGAAGAACTCCGGCTGTCCAAAGGTCAACGCAAACTGCGCGAACGGCGGGGCGCCGAAGGTCAGCAGCAGCGCGCTCGCGACGCCACCGGTCGCCGAGGCACAGATCGCGATGGTCAGTGCGCGCGTCGATTCGCCCCGCCTGGTCATCGGAAAGCCGTCCCAGCAGCTCGGTAGTGATGCGGGCGTGCCCGGGATGTTGATCAGGATCGCCGAGATCGAGCCGCCGAACACGCCGCCCGCGTAGATGCCGCCGAGGAACACCATCGAGGCGAGCGGCGTCATCATGTAGGTGAAGGGCAGCGCAATCGCCATCGCATTGACGAACGAGATGCCCGGCATCGCGCCGGCGACGACGCCGACCGTCAGCCCGACCAGCATCACGCCGAGGTGGAACGGGTCGAGCGCGGTGAGCATGCCGCCCGACAGGTTGATGAGGGTTTCCATGCGGGGCCTCTCGTCAGAACACTTTCAGAAACTGGTAAAGCGCGATCGTCCAGTCGGCGAACACGCCTTCGCCGCGACTCAGTGGCATGGCGGCGAGCTTCACGAACAGATAAAGGAGGAAGAGCGTGCCGCAGGTGCCGACGAGGCCGATCACGGACGGTTTGCGGATACCGCCGATCAGCATCCAGATCACGAAGAACAGCAGCGTCGCGAAGGCGAAGCCGATCGTCGGGATGAGATAGCCGTAGGCGCCGATCAGCGCGATACCGACCAGCACGCGGGCCTCGATGGTCGGGGCTGCACGTGTCCGGCCGAGCCGTTGCACACCGGGATTGGCGCCGCTGCGGCGCGCCGTGTTGTACTTCCAGATCGCGACCAGCAGGTCCTGTAGCAGCCAGCCGGCGGCGAAGAAGATCACGCCGTACAGCATGTAGCTCGGCCACGACGTCGGTCCGAATATGCCGCGCGTCATCGCCGCGGTGCGCTCGGGGTTCTCGTCGACGAAGCCGGTGAGAAGCATGGCGGCCGCGATGAAGAGCGCGGGCGCCATCAGCCCCATCAATACGTCTTTCTGCGTTCGACAAAAGTCCATCATCTGCCTCACCTGTCTAGCTGGGGAAGGCACGGCGGGCGCGGGCGAAGGCGTCCGCCGTGCACGGGTGACGCGGCGCGGGCGTGCGCCCGCCCGGCTCACTTCGTCGCGCCGAGACGCTTCTTGACGGTCTCGTAGAACGCGCGCACGTGGGCGTCGGCCTCTTCAGGCGAGTACTTGCGCGTGCAGGTGTAGGTCTCAGTGCAGAACTTCTGCCACTGCGGCGTATCCAGTGCGCGGTCGATCGCTGCGCGCAGCACCGCGACCCTGTCGTCCGGGGTGTCCTTGTGCACGACGATGGTGCGGAAGTTGGGCAGGTCGCTGATGTCCATGTCGTGCTCGCGGGACGTTTCGACGTCCGGGAAGCTCGGGTGACGCTTGTCGTCGAAGACGACGAGCGGGCGCAGCTGCTTGGCCGCCAGCAGCTGGGCGACGTCGCCGGGCTCCTCGTAGATCGCGTCGGTATGTCCGCCCAGTGGTGCCGAGTAGCGCTCCGCCGGCCGTGCGAACGGCACGTTGGTCGTCGCGTAGCCGAGTGACTCGAGGTACTTCAGCGTGATGTCGTCCTGGGTGCCGTAGCCGGATGTGGCGACCTTCAGCTGGCCGGGATTGGCCTTGGCATGGTCGAGAAATTCGCTGAAGGTCTTGAACGGGCTGTTCTTCGGCACGAACAGCATCGACGGCGAGTCCTGCGTGACGGCGACGATCTTGAAGTCGTCGACCGATGCGGCGCCGAGGCCGGTCGCCCACGACGACACCGTCAGCGCGATCAGCGTGCCGACTGAGTGGCCGTCGGGGGCGTTGCCGAGCAGCTGGGTCAGGCCGGCGTTGCCCGACGCCCCGGCCACATTGACCACCGGCATCGCCACGCCGAGGTCGCGCTCGAGCAGGCGCGTGAGCTGGCGTGCCATCGTGTCGGCACCGCCGCCCGGACCGAAGGTGACGATGACCTCGATCGGCCGCGTCGGATACTTGTCCTGGGCGACGGCCTGCTGGACGCCGCCGCCGAGCAGCAGCAGCGAAGCGATGGCAGTAAGCGCAGTCTTCTTGGTCGAATGCAGGATCATGTTTGTCTCCTCGATATGGGCTGCACGGTGGTGCAGCCGTTGTTGTGTTGCCGGGTTCTGCGGGGGTAGCCATGGGTCAGGGTTGGCAAGGTCCTGACGGGCCGGGGAACGGACGCGCGATCGATGGCGCATCGGGGCCTTTGTGATCATGCGCTGGTCGCTATCGGGTGCTTGCTCCCGAGGCAAGCGGTGCGACCTTGCCCGTATCGCAATCGAGCAGCTTGAGGCGCTGGATCTTGCCGGACGGGCCGCGCGGCAGTTCGTCCAGGAAGCGGAACACCTTCGGTGTCTTGTAGGCGCCGAGCTCCTGCTTGCAGAACTCGCGCAGCGCCTCGGCCGTGCACTGCTCGCCTTCCTTCAGCACGATGCACGCCATGATCTCCTGCCCGTAGTTGTCGTCGGGGATGCCCACCACCGCCGCTTCGAGCACGGCCGGGTGCTTGAGCAGCGCCTCGTCGATCTCGCGCGGCGCGATGTTCTCGCCGCCCTTGATGATCAGCTCCTTGATGCGTCCGGTGACGAACAGAAAGCGGTCCTCGTCCAGATAGCCGAGGTCGCCGGTGCGCAGCCAGCCGTCTTCGAGCAGCGTGTTGGCGGTCTCGACCGGATTCTTGAAGTAGCCCTTCATGACGTTGGGGCCGCGCACGAGGATTTCGCCGATCTCGCCGGCGGGCAGTGTGCGCCCCTCGGCATCGACGATCTTCGCCTCGTTGCCGTAGGGCTGGCCGGGGCTGCCGATCTTGCGGCGGGCCGGGTCGAGCGGATTCGTGAAGCACGGCGCGGCAGTCTCGGTGAGGCCCATGGTCTCGATGACGCCGAGGCCGAAGCGCTCTTCGAAGGCGCGGTGTTGCGCGGGCGGCAGCGGCGCGGAGGCCGAGCGGCAGAAGCGAATCCCGGAGGTGTCGGGCAGCGTCGTCGCGCTTTCGGCGGCGTTGAGCAGGTACGAGATCATCGTCGGCACGAGGTTGATCCACGTGCATTGATACCGTGTGACGGCGTCCCAGAAGCTCGACACTGCAAACCGGTGCGGCAGCACCAGGCTGCCGCCATGCACCAGCGGCGCGGTCGCGGTGACGATCTGCGCGTTGATGTGATAGAGCGGCAGCGAGGCCATCACGCGATCTTCGGGACAGAGCTCGTGCGCGGTCGATACGAACTGACCGCCCGACACGACCGAGCGCTGGGCGAGCAGCACGCCTTTGGGCTTGCCGGTGGTGCCCGACGTATACATCATCAGCGCGTCATCCTCTTCGCCGACCTCGGGCAGCGGCGCGCTCGTGTCGATCTCGGGCAGGAATTCCTGCGCATCGACGTCGCAGACGACGACGCGCACCGGCCGCTCGACCTTGGCAAGGGCCGCCTGCAGGCGCTCGACTTCCCTGGGTGCGACGAACACCACCGATGCCTCGCTGTGCTCGAGCACGTACTCGAGCTGCGACGGGTGGGCGAGCAGGTTCAGCGGCGTGATGCAGAAGCCGCCGTACATCGCGCCGATGAACAGCCGGCAGGTCTGAAAACCGTTGTGCATGAGCAGCGCGACCTTGGCGCCCGGCTCGACGCCCTGCTGGAGCAGGTAGTGCGTGAGCCGGCGCGAGGCCGCCTGCAGACCGCCGAAGGTGAGACGCAGATCCGGTTCGGGTGCGATCAGATACGCACTGTCGGGCCGCTCGGCGGCCTGGAAATCTACGTACTCGCGAATCGTCCGTAACATCGTTGCTTCCTTCAGGAAATTAGTCCGTGATGGAGCGTGGCATCGCACGCGTGCTTGGGTCCGCCGTCAGCCGTGGCGGCGCAGGTATTCGCCGAAGATCTCGTCCTGGTCCGGGATGTTCTCCGGGATGCGGCGTGCGATGCGCGTGATGTTCATGTACTGGCGGTAGTTCATGTTGTCGGAGAAGTTGTTGCCACCCCAGGTGCCGCAGCCCATCGACAGCGAGAACGGCAGCCCATTCTCGAAACTGCCGCCGGTGGCGAAGCAGTGCGCCTGATTGACGATGACGCGGCACACCGGCAGCTCCAGACCGAGGTGCAGCACATGATCGTCGTTGGTGGTATGAATGCCGACCGAATGGCCCGCGCCCTGGTGCGCGTAGATGTTGCGCACGATCTCGCAGGCGTGATCGAAGTCGCGGGCGCGATAGACAGCCAGCACTGGCGAGAGCTTCTCGCCCGAGAACGGGTGGTCGGGGCCGGTGCCCGTCTCCTCGACCATCAGGAAGCGCGCCTGTGCAGTTTCGCTGCGCTGCAGTCCGGCGCGTGCGGCGATGCGATCGGCCGACTGCGCCGTCACGGACGCGTCGAGCTTGCCGGCCGGCCACATCGTCTTTTGCAGGCGCACCTTGTCGGCACTGTCGAGCAGCACGCCGCCGGTCGCGGCGAACGCCTCGAGGGCGGCTGCATAGACGGAGTCGAGGATCACGACGCTGTTCTCGGACGAGCAGCTGGTGGCGTTGTCGAAGGTCTTCGACGCGGCGATCTTCTGCGCGGCGGCGGTGAGGTCGGCCGACGCGTCGATGATCGAGGCGACGTTGCCGGCACCGACGCCGAAGGCCGGGGTGCCGCAGGTGTAGGCGGCGCGGATGTTGTTCTGCGAGCCGGTGGCGACGACCAGATCGGCCGCGCGCATCAGCGCCTGTGTCGCCTCCTTGGTGATCGGTGCGGGCAGATACTGCACGAGGTCGCGCGGTGCGCCGACCTTGTCGAGCTCGGCGTGGATGTAGCCCACCAGCGCCTCGCAGGTGCCGTAGCCCTTGGGCGAGGGGGCAACGATGATCGCGTTGCGCGTCTTCAGTGCATTGATGATCTTGTTCGCGGGCGTGGCGGCGGGGTTGGTCGAGGGCGTGATCGCGCACACCACGCCGACCGGGCGGGCGATCTCGACGACGCCACGCTCGGGATACTCCGCGATGATGCCGACCGTCTTCACCGACTTCAGGTCGCGCAGCAGGCCGAGCGTCTTGCGGTGGTTCTTGATTACCTTGTCCTCGACGCGGCCGAACCCGGTGTCGCGTACCGCCATCTCGGCGAGTGCGCGGTTGCGCTCGGGATGCATGATCGCCCAGCCGGCGGCGGTGACGACCTCATCGACCTGCTCCTGCGTCCAGGTCTCGAAAACGCGTTGTGCGGCGCGCGCCTTGCGGATCATCTCGGCGACGCGGTCGGCGACCGGCGTCGCGTTGTCCCTGACGGGGGCCTGTGTGAGCATGGATTGTCTCCTCTGTGTCGTCGTGAGCGACGCCGCGGCGGGCGTCGCCCTGGTTTTTGGCTGCGCCACCGGACGGGGGTGCAGTTAGAGTGGAAGCGCGGAGGCTGGATTCAGACGTAGTCCTTGTACTTGTCGAGGAAGCGCACCGGCTTGGAAAGCGCGTCGCGGCGGAACGGGTCGCCGAGCTCGCGGGTGCACATGATCTCGACGATGCAGGTCTTGCCCTCGTTCATCTGCAGGTCGATGGCGCGCTTCAGGGCCGGTCCGACGTCCTCGAGGCGATCGACGACGATGCCCTCGGCGCCCATCGCGCGGGCGATCGCGGCAAAGGACGGGTTGTCGAGCTCGCCGGCGACGAAGCGGCGGTTGTAGAAGTCGACCTGGTTCTTCTTCTCCGCGCCCCACTGGCGGTTGTGGAACACCACCGCGGTGACCGGGATGTGGTGGCGCACGCAGGTCATCGTCTCCATCAGGCTCATGCCCCAGGCGCCGTCGCCGGCGTACGAGACCGCCGGGCGGTGCGGCGCGGCGACCTTCGCGCCGATGATGGTCGGGAAGGCATAGCCGCAGTTGCCGAAGCTCATCGCGGCGAAGAAGCTCCGGGGCTTTTCGAAACGCAGATAGCTGTTGGCCACCGAGTTGATGTTGCCGATGTCGGTCGATACCATCACGTCCTCGGGCATCGCCTTTTCCAGCTCGCGCAGCACCTGGCGCGGATGCAGGTACTCGCCGCCCGAGAACGGCTGTTCCTTGGCGTTCTCGGCGATCATGTCGAGGCTGAAGGGGTCGCGCTCGTGCGTCCACTCGTCGAGCTCGCGCTCCCACGCGGCCTTCTCGGCGGCGATCTTCTGCGCGCGCTCACCCTTGGTCGCATCGCACTCGAGCGAGCGGTTCGCCAGCCGCGCGGCGAGCGCCACGGCGGCGGCCTTCGCATCGCCGCAGATGCCCACCGAGATCTTCTTCACCAATCCGAGCATCTTGTTGTCCGCATCGATCTGGATGATCTTGGCGTTCTTCGGCCAATAGTCCATGCCGTGCTGGGGCAGCGTGCCGAAGGGGCCCAGGCGCGAGCCGAGCGCGACCACCACGTCGGCCTGGCTGATCAGCTTCATCGCCGCCTTCGAGCCCTGGTAGCCGAGCGGGCCGCACCACAGCGCATGGCTGGCCGGGAACGAGTCGTTGTGCAGGTAGCTGTTGACCACCGGCGCGCCGAGCCGCTCGGCAAGCGCCTTGCATTCTTCGACCGCATCGGCCATCACCACGCCGCCGCCGGCGAGGATCACCGGGAACTTCGCGTGCGCGAGCAGCTCGGCCGCCTCGTTCAGGCTCGCCTCGCCGCCGGCGCCGCGCTCGAGGCGCTGCGGGCGCGGGATCTCGCAGGTGATCTCGCCGTAGAAATAATCGCGCGGGATGTTGAGCTGCGTCGGGCCCATCTCGCTCATCGCCCGATCGAAGCAGCGGCCGGTGAATTCGGCCATGCGCGCCGGATGGGTGACATGGCCCTGGTACTTGGTGAATTCCTGGAACATCGGCAGCTGGTTGCACTCCTGGAAGCCGCCCAGCCCGATCGAGTTGGTGCCGGTCTGCGGGGTGACGATCACCACCGGGCTGTGCGCCCAGTAGGCCGCGGCGATGGCGGTGACGCAGTTGCTGATGCCCGGCCCGTTCTGGCCGATCACGACCCCGTGGCGGCCCGACACGCGCGCATAGCCGTCGGCCATGTGGCCGGCGCCCTGCTCATGCACGACCGGGATCAGGCGGATGCCGGCCGGCGCGAAGATGTCCATCGCGTCCATGAAGGCCGAGCCCATGATGCCGAACATGTCGGTCACGCCGTTGGCGACCAGCGTCTCGACGAAGGCCTCGGACGGGGTCATCCGCGTCGGGCCGCTG
>DAOMOP010000088.1:0-15441 GCA_035444405.1 Rhodocyclaceae bacterium | reverse complement strand
GGTGTTGATGTCGAGGTTGTTGGTCGGCTCGTCGAGCAGCAGGATGTCGGGGTTCGCGAACAGCGCCTGGCACAGCAGCACGCGCAGCTTCCAGCCCGGCGCGACCTCGCTCATCGGCCCGTTGTGCAGCTCGGCGGCGATGCCGACGCCGAGCAAGAGCTCACCGGCGCGCGCCTCGGCCGTGTAGCCGTCGTACTCGGCGAAACGGCCCTCGAGCTCGGCCGCGTGCATGTAGTCGTCCTCGCTCGCCTCGGGGTTCGCGTAGATCGCGTCCTTTTCCTGCATGCACGCCCACATCTCGGCGTGGCCCATCATCACGACGTCGAGCACGCGCATGCTCTCGAACGCGAACTGCTCCTGGCGCAGGTAGGCCAGGCGCTCCATCGGCTCCTTCGACACGTTGCCGGCCGACGGCTCGAGGAGCCCGCATAGGATCTTCATGAAGGTCGACTTGCCCGCGCCGTTGGCGCCGATCAGGCCGTAGCGGTTGCCGTCGCCGAACTTGACGGAGACATTTTCGAAGAGGGGCTTCGCCCCGAACTGCATGGTGATGTTGGCTGCGACGAGCAATTTCGTTCCTGTTTTGTCGGTAAAACAAAGCGTTGCATTATAGCGCAGACGGCCATCGAATGTCCGCGCGCGAACGCTTTGCGCCGCCCCGGCGAAGCGCCGTCGGACGAGCCGCTTCAGGCTCCGACCGGCCGTCGCCGTGCTCATGGCGCACGCATGGCCGTGTGAAAACGTCATCGAAGCGCAACCTCCACGTAACACGCGTCGCCTAAGCTCGCCGGCGGCTCATACGGAGACATCGATGACGATCGCAAACCCCCTGGCGCCGGCCCTGCACGTCCCGACGCCGACCCGTGCCGGCGCATGCCGCGCCGCGGACATCGCGATCGCGGTCGTGCCGGTCAGCCCCGCGCACACCAATCGCGACGTGTTCGCGATCTTCGAGGCGCAGCCGGAGCTCGTCGGCCTGCCGGTGGTCGAGGACGCGCGCCCGGTCGGCCTGATCAACCGCAACATCTTCATGCAGAGCCTGGCGCGGCCGTTCCATCGCGAGATCTACTGGCACAAGAGCTGCATCGCGTTCATGGACAAGACGCCCTTCGTCGCCGAGGCGGACACGAGCATCCAGGATCTGTCGTTCCAGGTGCTGGAAGCCGGCACCAAGACGCTGATCGACGGCTTCATCATCGCCGATGCCGGCCGCTACGCCGGGGTCGGCCTCGCCCACGACATGCTGCGCGCGGTCGCGATGCTGCAGGCCGAGAAGAACCGCCTGGTGATGGAGTCGATCGACTACGGCAGCGTGATCCAGAAGTCGCTGTCGCGCGCCTCGCGCGAGGCGATGCGCAGCGCGCTGCCCGACCATTTCCTGCTGTGGGAGCCGCGCGACGTGGTGAGCGGCGACTTCTACCACTTCCAGGACTTCGACGACGGCTTTCTGCTCGCACTCTACGACTGCACCGGTCACGGCGTGCCGGGCGCATTCATGACGCTGATCATGTCCTCGTTCCTGCAGGGCGCGATCGACGCCGAGTCGCGTCGCGACCCGGCCGGCCTGCTCGGCGACATCAACCGGCGCGTGAAGTCGGCGATGGACCAGATCGACCACGCCCACAGCGAGGCCGACGGCGAGCGCGAGCACCAGTCCGACGACGGCATGGACGCGGCCTTCTGCTGGTTCGATCGCGCGACGCGGCGGCTCACCTGGGCCGGGGCGCACCTGCAGCTCTACGTGCTCGCACCCGATGCCGACGAGGTCGCGTGCCTGGACGGCGACCGCCACGGCGTCGGCTATGCCGGCACGCCGATGGATCAGCGCTGGACCAATCGAGAGCTCGCGCTTGCGCCCGGCACCAGCGTCTATTTCTTCACCGACGGGCTGCTCGACCAGCTCGGCGGCGACAAGCGCATCGCCTTCGGGCGCCGCCGCCTGCGTGCGACGCTGCTCGAACATCGCTCGCGCAGCCTGCCCGAACAGCGCGCCGCGCTCGTCGACGCGCTGCGCCGCTGGCAGGGCGACGAGGCGCGCAAGGACGACGTCAGCGCGATCGGCTTTCGCGTCTGAGCCGGCCGGCGCCGCGCCGGGTCGGCAGGGCCAGCGCCCGCGGCGCAGCGGCAACCGCGCGGGGCGGCCACGCGCGAGCGACGCGCCGAGCGGCCGCAGCTCGGCTGGACCGCAGCGGCGCAAGCCTCCCAATCACGACGACAGGAACGACATCGAACCATGAATCTCGGCGCATTCACCGATTTCTGCACCCGCGCGGCCGGCAGCGGCGTGCTCTTCTACTACACCGGCGAGTTCACGCAGAACGTCGTCGCGACGATGGGCGACACGGTGCGCCAGCGCCTCGAGGCGGTCAGCGCGAGCGGTCCGGCGCGCCGCAAGGTGTTCTCGGCCTTCGTCGAGATGGCTCAGAACATCCTGCACTACGCCGATCCGACGCCGGGCGGCGGCAAGCGCATCGGTGCGCTCGCAGTCGGGCGCAACGACGACGCCAAGTTCTACGTGCTGTGCGCGAATCCGGTGCGCGTCGACCAGGTCGAGCGGCTGCGCGAGCGCCTCGAGCCGCTGCGCGCGATGACCCACGACGAGATCCGCATCGCCTACCGCGAGCAGTTGCGCAACGACGCCCACGAGCACACCGACACGACGAGCCGCGGCGCCGGACTGGGCTTTCTGACCGTCGCGCGCGAGGCGAGCGAGCCGATCAGCTACCAGATCACCCATCGCTCGGGCGAGGACGCCTACGCCGAGTTCTACCTGCGCGCGGCCGTCTGAGCGCACCCGACCCCTCATCCAGCAGGAGCGACCCGATGGAAGACCTGTACATTGCCGCCACCAACGAATCACCCGAAATCGACTTCGCGTTCTCGCAGCACCGCCTGCGCATCCTCGGCGAGTCGTACCCGGAAAACGCGCTGTCCTTCTACGGCCCGATCCGTTCGCGTCTCGAGCAGTATCTGGGCGGCGTCGGCGCCGGCGCCGGGCAGCCGGTGGAGGTGCATTTCGCGCTGAAGTACTTCAACAGCTCGAGCACCAAGCTGATCCGGCTGCTCGTCGCGATGCTGCACGAGGCCGCCGCCGGCGGCGCGCGCATCCTCATGCACTGGCACCACGACCCCGACGACGACATGATGCTCGAATACGGCATGGACTTGCGCGAGGAGTTCCGGCAGATGGAGATCCGCCTCGTCGCGGTCGAGGCCGGCTGACGCGGTCATGTGACGGTCATGTGACCGTCACGCGCCGGCAATGTGCGGCGGGCACGCTGCAGGGCATGAACACGGTACGCTCGCTCTTCGTCTCGGACATCCACCTCGGCACGCGCGCCTGTCAGGCCGAGCGCCTGGTGGCCTTTCTGCGCGCCTATCACGCCGAGCACCTGTATCTGGTCGGCGACATCGTCGATTTCTGGGCGATGAACCGCAGCATCCACTGGAGCGAGGCGCAGAACACCGTCGTGCAGAAGGTGCTGCGCCGCGCCCGGGCCGGCGAGCACGTGATGCTGATCCCCGGCAACCACGACGAGGCGCTGCGCGATTATCTCGGCACCGAGTTCGGCAACATCCGCATCGAGGGCGAATGGGTGCATGTGACCGCCGACGGGCGCCGCCTCCTGCTCGTGCACGGCGACGCCTACGACCAGGTCACGCGCCACCACCGCTGGGTCGCGCTGCTCGGCGACGTCGCCTACAACCTGCTGGTGCGCCTGAACGTGACGCTGTCGTGGCTGCGGCGCCAGCTCGGCCGTCCCGGCTACTGGTCGCTCGCCGGCTACGCGAAGCGCCGTGTCAAGCGCGCGCTCGAGTTCATCTACGACTACGAAGCGTCGGTCATCCACGCGGTGCGCGAGCGCGGCCTCGACGGCGTGATCTGCGGCCACATCCATTGCGCCGCGATCAAGGAGGTCGCCGGCCTCACTTACATCAACTGCGGGGACTGGGTCGACTCGTGTACCGCCATCGTCGAGCATCTGGACGGGCGGCTCGAGCTGGTCGACTGGGGCGCCGGCGCGGTGGCCGATCACGCCGGCGCGGCTGCGCGCCCGCGTGGCGCGACTTCTTCGGGCAGCGACGCGTGCGGCGATGCGCCGGCTATCGCCGAGCGCCCCCGCGCGGCGCTGCGCGCGCCGGCGGCCGGCTTCGTGCGCACGCAGCCGCCGTCGCCCGACCGGCTGCGCGCTGCGCTCGAGGCTGCAGCAGCGGCCGACGCGGGAGGGGCCGGTGGGTCGCGCTGAAGCCGCAGCCCGGGTAGCGGGCGACGAGCGCGTGCGCGTGCTGATGGTGTCCGACGTGTACTTGCCGCGCATCAACGGCGTGTCGAGCTCGATCGCGAGCTTCCGTGCCGCGCTGCCCGCGCACGGCGTCACGGTGCGGCTGGTGGTGCCGCGCTATGGCGACGAGGCCGACGAGGCCGGCATCGTGCGGGTCGCCGGCCGCTCCGTGCCCGGCGATCCGGAGGACCGCCTCGTGCGCTGGCGCGCGATGCACGCCGCGGTCGCGCGCGAGGCCGCGTCGTGCGACCTCGTGCACACCCATACGCCCTTCGTCGCGCACTATGCCGCGGCGGCCGCCGCGCGCGCCGGCCGGCTGCCGCTGGTGTCGACCTATCACACGCTGTTCGAGGAGTATCTGCAGCACTACGTCCCGCTGCTGCCGGCCGCGCCGCTGCGTGCGTTTGCGCGCCGCATCTCGCGCCGGCAGTGCGACGCGACCGATGCGGTGGTCGTGCCCTCGGGCGCGATGCACGCGCGCCTGGCCGATTACGGCGTGCGCCGGCCGCTGCACGTGCTGCCCACCGGCATCGACGTGGCGGCCTTCGCACGCGGCGACGGCGCGCGATTCCGTGCCGCGCACGGCATCGCGGCCGGCGCGGCGACGGCCTTGTTCGTCGGTCGTGTCGCCCACGAGAAGAACATCGGCTTTCTGCTCGACGTGGCCGCACGCGTGGCGCCGCGGCACCCGGGCTTCGTGCTGGTGATTGCCGGCGAAGGGCCGGCGCTGGCGGCGCTGCGGGCGAAGGCGGCGGCGCAGGGGCTCGCCGAAGTGGTGCGTTTCGTCGGCTATCTCGAACGCCGGCATGCGCTCGCAGACTGCTATGCCGCCGCCGATGCGTTCGTGTTCGCGTCGCGCACCGAGACGCAGGGGCTGGTGCTGCTCGAGGCGATGGCGGCAGGCGTGCCGGTGGTGGCCCTCGCGGCCATGGGCACGGCCGATATCCTCGCGCCGCGTCGCGGCGCGCTGGTGCCGCCCGACAGCGTGCCGGACTTCGCGCAGGCGCTGGCGTCGCTGCTCGGCGACGCGGCGCTGCGCCGCCGCCTCGGCAGCGATGCGCGCCGCTACAGCAGCGAGTGGTGCGATACGGCGATGGCCGCACGTCTCGCGGAGCTCTATCGCACTCTGGTGCGCCGCGGCGGTGACGTCTGGCATGGCAGCGCGCCGCGCAGCAGCGCGACCGCTCGCCGATGAGGCGCACGCGCGCGGCAGCGATGAGGAAACCCTGACATGATCCACAGCGCCGATCGGCTCTCCGTCGTCGTCGTCACCGAAACCTGGCCGCCCGAGGTCAACGGCGTGGCGATGACGACCGCGCGGCTCGTCGCGGGCCTGCGCGAGCGTGGCCATCGCGTCGAGGTCGTGCGCCCGCGGCGGCATCGCGGCGACGACGGGGCGGCGCTCGAGGCGGTCGTGCCCGGCCTGCCGCTGCCCGGTTATGCAGGGCTGCGCTTCGGCCTGCCGGCGCGCCGCATGTTGCACGCCGCCTGGTGCGCGCACCGCCCCGACGTCGTCCACGTCGTCACCGAAGGGCCGCTCGGCTGGTCCGCCGTGAGTGCCGCGCGACGTCTCGGCATTCCGGTCAGCGCCGGCTTTCACACGCATTTCGACCACTACAGCGCGCACTATCGTCTGGGCTGGGCGCGACCGCTGGTGTCGGGCTACCTGAGCACCTTTCACCGTCGCGCGCAGGCCACGCTGGTGCCGACCGCGGCGCTGGCCGCCGAGCTCGACGCGCGCGCCGTGCCCGGTGTCGAGGTCGTCGGCCGCGGCGTCGATACCGCGCTGTTCGCGCCGACCCGCCGCAGCACGGCGCTGCGCCGCGCCTGGGGGGTCGGCGACGATGCGCTGCTGTGCGTGCACGTCGGACGCATCGCCGCCGAGAAGAACCTCGACACGGTGCTGGCCGCCTTCGACGCGATCCGTGCCGTGCGTGCCGACGCACGCATGCTGTGGGTCGGCGACGGGCCGCGCGCCGCCTGGCTGCGCGCGCACCGCCGCGACCACGTGTTCGCCGGCATCCAGCACGGCGAGGCGCTCGCGCGCTGTTACGCGAGCGCCGATCTGTTCGTGTTTCCGAGCCTGACCGAGACCTTCGGCAACGTCCTCGCCGAGGCGATGGCGAGCGGTCTGGCGGTGCTCGCCTACCGGCGCGCGGCGGCGGTCGAGCTCGTCAGCGACGACGTCAGCGGTGTCGTCGTCGCGCCCGGCGACCGCGATGCCTTCGTGCGTGCGGCGGCTGTCCTCGGCCGTGACGATGCACGGCGCGCCCGGCTCGGTGCGGCCGCGCACCGCGCGATGCAGGCGCGCGGCTGGGATGCGGTCGTCGTGCGCTTCGAGTCGGTGCTGCGCCGGCTCGTCGCCGAGCGCGGCGCGACGGACGCCGAGCGGCGGGGCCGCGCGCGGGTCATCGAACCGTAACGGGCTGACGGGACAATGCCGCATCGGCGTCCGGGCGCCGATGCGCCGCGCTCGCCGATGCCGCGCCGGCGCCGACCTTGCCGCGGCGACGACGTCCTGCCACTGCTGCTTCCAGGAGCGACCCTACGATGACGGCCGACCTGAGTGCCCCGCTCGCGCAGATTCTCGCGACCGAAGCGCTGCGTTTCGAGTTTCAACCGATTGCCGATATCGCCGGGGCGGCGATCCTCGGCTACGAGGCGCTGATGCGCGGCCCGCTCGATTCGCCGCTGCATCCGCCCGAGATGCTGCTGCGCACGGCGCGCCAGTGCGGCCGCCTGATCGAGCTCGAGGCGATGGCCGCGCTCGGCGCCCTGCGCACCTTCGGCCGTCTCGGCCTGCCCGGCAAGCTCTTCGTCAACGTCAGTGCGCCGGCCATCTGTGGTTTTGCCGCCGATCGCGGCAGCCGCCTGTTTCGCGTCGCGTTCGAGGCCGGCGTCGCGCCGGCGCGGCTGATGCTCGAGCTCACCGAGCACGAGCGTGTCGACGAGCCCGAGCGGCTGCAGGCCGCCTACGAGGTGTTCGTCACGCAGGGGGTCGGCGTGGCGCTCGACGACTTCGGCGACGGGCGATCGAGCCTGCGCCTGTGGTCGCAGCTGCGTCCCGAGATCGTCAAGCTCGACAAGTACTTCACCGTCGACATCGATCGCGACAGCCGCAAGGTCGATGTCGTGCGCGCGATGATCGCGCTGGCCGAACGCTTCGGCACGCTGCTGGTGGCCGAGGGCATCGAGAACGCCTCCGAGCTCGCCGTGCTGCGCGACCTGGGCTGCCGCTACGCGCAGGGCTATCTGCTCGGCCGGCCTTCGCCCGCGCCGGCCACCGAGATCGCGCCGGCCGCCCGTGCCGTGCTGGCGTCGGCGAAGATCGCCGTGCTGCCGAATGCGCAGCCGCGCCACGACATCGCCGAGGCGGTCGCGCGGCTGGCGGTGCGCGCGCCGACGCTGGCGCCGTCGGCATCGATAGAAGAAGTGCGCGAGACCTTCGCGGCCCACCCCGAGCTGCATGCGCTGCCGGTGGTCGAGGGTGGCTACCCGGTCGGGCTGATCAACCGGCGTGCCTTCCTCGACCGTTATGCGCAACCGTTCTACCACGACCTTTTCGGGCGCCGTTCGTGCACGCTGCTGATGGACGCCAAGCCGTTCCGCGTCGAAGGCTCGGTGCCGATCGACTCGATGGCACGCATGCTCGCCGGCGACGACCAGCGCTATCTGTTCGAGGGCTTCATCATCACCGAGGGCGGCCGTTACGCCGGGCTGGCGACCGGTGAGAGCCTGGTCAAGGCGGTCACCGAGCGCCGCATCGAGGCCGCCCGCCACGCCAATCCGCTGACCTTTCTGCCCGGCAACATTCCGATCACCGAGCACATCGGGCGCCTGCTCGACGCGTCCGCACGCTTTGCGGCGTGCTATTTCGACCTGAACCATTTCAAGCCCTTCAACGACTTGTACGGCTACTGGCGCGGCGACGAGATGATCAAGCTGGCCGCGCGCGTGATCCAGGCCGCCTGCGATCCGAGCGAGGACTTCGTCGGCCACGTCGGCGGCGACGACTTCGTCGTGCTGTTCCAGAGCGACGACTGGATGGCGCGCTGCCGGCGCATCGTCGCCGAGTTCAACCATCAGGCGCGCGCGCTGTTCGACGCCGAGGACGTCGGTCGCAACGGCTTCGAGAGCGAGGACCGGCAGGGCTTTCGCGTGCGCTTTCCGCTCACGACGATCGCCGTCGGTGCGGTGCTGATCGAGCACGGACGCCGCTGTACCGCCGAGAGCATCGCCTCGGCCGCCGCGGTGGCGAAGAAGATCGCCAAGCAGTCGCACGACGGCATGCATTTCGAGGCCACCGCCTGCGCCTGCATGGCCGCCTGACTCCCGCGCGCGACGTTGCGCGCGGGCGCGGCGGCCGGTGTGTGACTTGTCACAAAACGGTCAAGGACCTGCAATACACTTCGCCTGAACACACGGAGCGAAGTCATGCCTGCAAACATCCTGCTCGTGGAAGACGAACCGGCCATTCAGGAGCTCATCGCCGTCAACCTCTCGCGTGCCGGCCACAACGTCGTGCGCGTCGCCGATGCCGAATCCGCGCAGCGCCTGGTGCGCGAGGCGCTGCCGGACCTGATCCTGCTCGACTGGATGCTGCCGGGCCTGTCCGGCATCGAGCTGGCGAAGCGGCTGCGCGCCGACGAGCGCACCCGCGTCATCCCGATCATCATGCTGACCGCGCGCGGCGAGGAGCAGGACAAGGTGACCGGGCTGGAGACCGGCGCCGACGACTACATCACCAAGCCGTTCAGCCCGCGCGAACTGGTCGCACGCATCAAGGCGGTGCTGCGCCGGCGCGCGCCGCAGGTGACCGACGACGCGGTCGAGGCCGGCGGCCTGCGCATCGACCCGGTGGCCCACCGCGTGCAGGCCGGCGAACGGGCGCTGACGCTGGGCCCGACCGAATTCCGTCTGCTGCACTTTCTGATGACCCACCCGGAGCGCGTGCATTCGCGCACGCAGCTGCTCGACCACGTGTGGGGCGACCACGTGTTCGTCGAGGAACGCACCGTCGACGTGCATATCCGGCGCCTGCGCTCGGCGCTCGAGGCGAGCGGGCACGACGAGCTGATCCAGACCGTGCGCGGCAGCGGCTACCGCTTCTCGACGCAGGTCGACTCCGCCTCGTGAGCACCTACCCGCCTGCCGCCCGTGAGGCGCGGGCGGCATGCAATAATGGACCGTCGACCGACGGTCCATTGAGAGAACCCGCAATCTTGCACAGACGCAATCTCTGGGCCAACACGGCGCTGATCCTCGGCTTCTCGGCGGCCGGGGGGGTCGCGATCGGGCTCGCCTTCGGCCGCTTCGTCGGCGCACTGGCCTTCTGCGCGGCGCTGCTGGCGCTGCTCGCCTTCCACCTCTACGAGCTGCATCGGCTGAGCGGCTGGGCGTGCCAGCGCGATGATGCGCTGGTGCCGCCGGGCCACGGGCCATGGGTGCCGCTGACCGAGGCGCTGGAGCGCCGCCAGCGTGCGATGCGCGACGAGCAGCAGCGCCTCGCGGTCGCGCTGGGGCGCTTCCGCGCCGCCAGTCAGGCGATGCCCGACGGCGTGATCTACCTGTCCGGGCGCGACGCGATCGAATGGCTGAACCGACGCGCCGAGCAGCACTTCGGACTGAGCCACATCCACGACCTGGGCGTGCCGATCACCGGGCTGGTGCGCGACGACGCGTTCGTGCACTACCTCGAGGCCAGGGCGCACGACGAGCCGCTGCTGATGGCCGCGCCGCGCCGTCCGCAGATGCGGCTGCTGGTGCAGGTCGTGCCGTTCGGCGACGGGCAGAAGATTCTCGTGTCGCGCGACATCACCCAGCTCGAGAAGCTCGAGACGATGCGGCGCGACTTCATCGCCAACGTCTCGCACGAGCTGCGCACGCCGCTGACGGTGGTCGGCGGCTTCGTCGAGACCGTGCTCGACGGCCTCGACGAGCTGGCGCGTGCGGACATCGAGCGCTACCTCAATCTCGCCCTCGAGCAGTCGACGCGCATGCAGCGGCTGATCGAGGACCTGCTGGCGCTGTCCGCGCTCGAGACCGGCGCGCCGGCGCCGACCGAGGAGCCGGTCGACGCGCTCGAGCTGGTGCGCAAGGTGCATCAGGAGGCCGAGCTGCTGTCGAACGGGCGCCACCGCATCGAGCTCGACGTCGACGCGCGCGACGACGGCGACATCCTGCTCGGCAGCCAGAGGGAGCTGCACTCGGCGTTCGCGAACCTCGCCAGCAACGCGGTGCGCTACACGCCGGCGGGCGGCACGATCCGGCTCGTGTGGCGCCGCACGCCGGCCGGCGGCGAGTTCGCTGTCGAGGACAACGGCATCGGCATCGACGCGCAGCACATCGCCCGGCTGACCGAGCGCTTCTTTCGCGTCGACCGCGGTCGCTCGCGCGAGACCGGCGGCACCGGCCTGGGGCTGGCGATCGTCAAGCACATCGTGTCGCGCCACCAGGCCGAGCTGCGCATCGACAGCGCGCCCGGCGCGGGCAGCCGCTTCAGCGTCGCCTTCCCGGCGAGCCGCCTCAAGCGGTCCCGTTTACCGCTTCATAGCTGACCTGGTCGAAGTTCGGGCCGCGGGCGAGCAGCTGCACCAGGCGCAGGTGCCGCTTGTCGCCGTCGTGGATCTCGATCACCGCATGCGGCTGGAACCACCCGGCCGGCAGCACCAGCGAGGGGGGCTTCTTCATCGCCGGCGTCTCCGGCAGCGAAAAGGCTTGCTGGTAGCCGCCCGGCTGGCCGCGCGTGAGACCGGTCTGGCGCACCGCGATGACCTTGGGCAGGCCGTTCAACAGGTTCACGCCGACCTCCATGTGGCCGTCGGCCTGAAACACCAGCCAGCTGATCTGCCCGAGCAGGAAGTGCTCGCCGTCGGGCGGGCGCAGCGCGACCAGCTGCAGGTGCTCGAGCCGCTCGGCGGTGGGGGTCTGGCGCAGGCGGAAGCCGCCGACCGACTCGTCGAGCATGTCCCAGCGCTCGCACACGAAGCCGAGCTTCTCGGCGTCGCGCCGGCGCCGCTGCTCCGGATCGGTCGGCTCGACGCTGGCGACGCGCTCGCCGAAGGTCAGGAGCTCGATGTCGCTGCGCAGGCTGCGCATCATGGTCGGGTACTTCGGCTGCTCGAACAGCTTGCCCTGAACGTGAAAGCCGATCGCCAGCCAGTCGCCGGTCAGCTCGACCTGGCCGCTGGCGCGTCGCCGCTTGAAGCGCCGCCCGATCGAGGCGAGTCCCCATGGTCGGTAAAGCGACACCAGCAGCCGGGCGGCGGCGTCGACGGCGCAGTCGGCGCCGAGGCCGAGCGCGGCCGGTTGAACGCCCAGGCGAAACTCCGCCATGATGGCCTGGATCTGACCGGCGAGCTGGCTGCCGTCGAAGCGCCGCAGCGTGGCGCCGCCCGCCAGCATGCCGATCGGTCGCAGCCCGTGGTCGCTGGCCAGATCGATGCCGTAGCTGGTCGGCTTCGGTGCCTCGTCGGTGCCATCCGGGGCGGCAAGACTGCAGTTCGGTGCGAAACGCTGTGCCCAGCGGCACACCCATTCGAACTCGCGCTCGCCGCGTCCGAACGGATTCGCGATGTCGATCAGCAGCGCGGCGATGTAGGCCTGGGCGGCGCTCTGGGCCTGCCACACTTCGTTGAGCGCGTCGGTCACGCGGATGTCGACCACGCCGAGCGCTTCGGCCATCGCGTAGCTCTCGTGCAGCTGCGCCCACAGCCCCGGTGGCAGGCTGCGGTGGGCGCGGAAGTGCTCGATCATCGGTTGCGCGGTGTAGAAGACGCGGCGGTGCGCCAGCAGCGCGCGCTGGTCGTCGAGCGTGCCTTCGGAGGCGTCGCGATGCAGGATGTCGGTGTATGAGCGTGCCATCAGCCGCCACAGCCCGATGACCCGTTCGAGCGAGCGGTTTTCGGCACTCGCCGGGGGCATCGGATGGGCGGCATAGCGGTGTGCGAGCTGCTGCTGCACCAGCGCGAGCGGTGCGCGCAGCGCTTCGACCACTTCGAGGTGCTGGTTCGGCGCCGGCTGTGCGTCGAGCTGGTCCTCGAGGATCTGCGCCAGCGTGCGGTGCGTGCCGTCGATGTCGAGCGGATGCAGGCGCCTGAGCGCATCGAGACAGTCGGCGGGGTTGCGGTAGTCCATGCGTATTCGGGGGTTCGTGATCGTTCAGTCGTGCGGCCGGCCGCGGTCGGCCGGTGGCGCGGCGAGCGCAGCGCCGATGGCGCGGGCGAGCTCGGCCGCAGCGGGAGCGTCGCGCGCGACCGCAGCGCGCTGCACGCGGCCCCAGATCGGCTCGGGGAAATGCCGGTCGTCGACGAAGCGCGGAATCACGTGCCAGTGCAGATGCGGCACGACGTTGCCGAGGCTGGCGAGGTTGATCTTGTCCGGCCGCAGCAGCTCGCGCAAGGCCTGCTCGGTCGCGAACACGACCGCCAGCAGGTGTGCGCGTTCATCGGCGTCGAGCGCGGTCATCTCGGCGACGTGCGCGGTCCAGATCACGCGGCAGAAGCCGGGATAGTCCGCGTCGTCGACGAGAATCACCCGGCAGCGCGCGTCGCGCCACAGCACGGTCTCGGAAGTCGGTTCGCACAGCGGGCAGGTCATCGCATCGCAATCGTCATCATGGTGACGGTCAGCCTGCGTCGACGCGAGGACCGGGGCACGTTCGCGCGGCGGCACGGCAGCGTGGGCACAACACGGGCGCGAACAAGTGTAGACGCTTTTACCAAGCCTCGCGCGCACAACCGAGCGATTATGCAACAGCGCCACCGCGCTGTCACTTGTGGCGAAAATGGAACAAGTGGATGGGCCGTGCGCTCGCGCGCGCTGCGGCACCGCGACGGGTCAGTCGTTGCCGGTGACGGACTTGCCGGTGAAGGGCAGCGTGCGCGGGTCGCCGAGCGCTTCGGGGGCGCCGTCGCGAAATGCCAGCAGCGTGCCCCGCTCCATCACCGTCCACACCTCGTTGTCGGTGAGCGGCAGGGTCGCGAGCACGGCGACACGGTCGTTCGGGGTCGTCAGCTCGTTGAAATCGACGCTGACGTCCTGGTCGGACAGGTGCGCGGTCGCGAACGGCGCCTGGCGCACGATGTAGGCGAGCCGCGACGAGCAGTGCGCGAACAGCCGCTCGCCATTGGAGAGCAGGAAGTTGAATTCGCCGTGCGCACCGATCTCGATCGCGAGCGCGCGCAGGCTGGCGTGCAGCGCGTCGGCCGGCGGCGGCCCATCCGGAAAGCGCTCGGCGAGCACCTGCAGGATGTGGCAGAAGGCGAGCTCGGAGTCGGTCGTGCCGACCGGCAGGAAGCGCCCGTCGAGCGGTGGTGTGTAGTCGAGCAGGTTGCCGTTGTGCGCGAAGATCCAGTAGCGTCCCCACAGCTCGCGCTGGAACGGGTGGGTGTTCTCGAGGCGCATCTGGCCCTGGGTGGCCTTGCGGATGTGGGCGATGACGTTGAGCGAGCGGATCGGGTAGCTTCGCACCAGCTCGGCCACCGGCGAGGCGATGCTCGCCTTCGGGTCGAGGAACACGCGTACGCCGCGCCCCTCGAAGAATGCGATGCCCCAGCCGTCGCGGTGGTGATCGGTCAGCCCGCCGCGTGCCTGGAAGCCGGTGAACGAGAAGCAGATGTCGGTCGGGACATTGCAGTTCATGCCCAGGAGCTGACACATCGGGGCACCTCGTCGCGGTGTTGGCCTCGCGCAGGCATTATAGCGCTGCCGCGCGCGGCCTCAGCGCGGCTGCATCTCCTGCATGCGCTGCATCAGGTCGTCGAAGTTCATGTCGCCCATGCCGGTCATGCCGGTCATTACCACCTCGCCGGGCTGCTGGCCGGGCTTGCACGCGCCGATCCAGCGCGCCGCCATCTTCAGGTGGGTGGTCGCCATGCCTTCGAGCGGCGGGGTGTAGGTGGTGCGCACTTCGCCTTCGTAGTGCTTCGCGAAATTGCCGGTGAAGACGCCGTCGATCTGTGCGCGCGAGCCATCGACCATGCAGGTCGCCGCGAACACGATGCGCTCGCCGTCCCTGCGGTACGACTGCTCGCTGCAGTCCGAGTCCGCTTCGGCCTGCATCATCAGATCCTCGACGGATTCGTCGATGCACGCCTGCATGTTCATGCCGAGGCCGCCCATCTCGACCATCGACGTGGACATTTCCCACAGGCCCGGATCGCGCCGGGGCAACTCGTCGCCGCCCTGCGCACCGGCGAGGCCCGTGGCGAGCGCGAGGCTGGCGGCGAAAATCGTCTTGTACATCATCATCTCCCGAAAAGGTTGCGGTATGGCCTCAGCCGCCGAGCTTGCGGCGCAGGATCTCGTTGACCTGGGCCGGATTGGCCTTGCCGCGGCTCGCCTTCATGACCTGGCCGACCAGCGCGTTGAAGGCCTTTTCCTTGCCGGCGCGGAACTCGTCGACCGACTTCTGATTGGCGGCGAGCACCTCGTCGACGAGCGCCTCGATCGCGCCGCTGTCGGTGACCTGGCGCAGACCCTGCGCGTCGATGATCGCGTCGGCGCTGGCACCTTCGCCCTGCCACAGCGCATCGAACACCTTCTTGCCGATGTTGTTCGAAATGGTGTTGTCGGCGATGCGCGTGACGAGGCCGGCGAGCTGCGCGGGCGTGACCGGTGATGCGGCGACCTCGAGCTCGGCCTTGTTCAGCCGCGCGGCGAGCTCACCCATGACCCAGTTTGCGCACGGCTTGGCGAGCGCCGCACCGGCCGCATCGACGCTGGCCTGGTAGTAGGCGGCGAGCTCGCGCGAGGCGGTCAGCGTCGCCGCGTCGTAGGCCGACAGGCCGTAGTCGCGCATCAGGCGCGCCTTCATCGCTTCGGGGAGCTCGGGCATCGCCGCGCGCACGCGCTCGATCCACTCCGGCGCGATCACCAGCGGCAACAGATCCGGATCGGGGAAGTAACGGTAGTCGTGCGCGTCTTCCTTGGTGCGCATCACGCGGGTTTCGCCCGTGTCCGGGTCGAACAGCACGGTCGCCTGCCGGATGGTGCCGCCGTCCTCGAGCGTGTCGATCTGCCACTGGGCCTCGTAGTCGATCGCCTGCTGCAGGAAGCGGAACGAGTTGAGGTTCTTGATCTCGCGGCGGGTGCCGAGCGGCGCGCCGGGGCGGCGCACCGACACGTTGGCGTCGCAGCGGAACGAGCCTTCCTGCAT
>DAOMOP010000087.1:0-15490 GCA_035444405.1 Rhodocyclaceae bacterium | reverse complement strand
CGAGGTCAGGCCCACCTGCGCGTTCAGGTTTGCGCCGTCCATGTAGACCTGGCCGCCGTGGGCATGCACGACGGCACAGATCTCGCGGATGTTCTCCTCGAACACGCCGTGCGTGGACGGGTAGGTGATCATCAGCGCGGCGAGGTGCCCGGCGTGCTCTGCGGTCTTTGCGCGCAGGTCGTCGAGATCGACGTTGCCGCACTCGTCGCACGCCACCACGACCACGCGCATGCCGCACATTTGCGCGGTGGCCGGATTGGTGCCGTGCGCGGACTTCGGGATCAGGCACACGTCGCGGTGGCCCTGGCCGCGGCTCGCGTGGTAGCGCGCAATCGCGAGGAGCCCGGCATACTCGCCCTGGGCGCCCGAGTTGGGCTGCATCGAGATCGCCGGAAAGCCCGTGACCGCCTTCAGGTAGTCGGCCAGCCCGTCGATCATGTCGCGGTAGCCCCGGGTCTGGGCGGCCGGCGCGAACGGGTGCACGTTGGCGAATTCGGGCCAGGTCACCGGAATCATCTCGCTGGTCGCGTTGAGCTTCATCGTGCACGAGCCCAGCGAGATCATCGAGTGGTCGAGTGCGAGATCGCGGTTCTGCAGCCGCTTGAGGTAGCGCAGCATCTCGTGCTCGGTGTGATGGGTGTTGAACACCGGGTGCGTCAGAATCGCGTCCTCGCGCAGCAACGCGGCAGGTAAAGTGCCTGCGGCGGCCGCCGTCGCGTCGAGCGCGCCGATGTCGGTGCTGGCGCCGAACACCTGCAGCAGCGCGGCGATGTCCGCGCGCGTGGTGGTCTCGTCGACGGCGATGCCGAGGGCGCCGGCGTCGATGCGGCGCAGGTTGTAGCCGGCGGCTTCGGCGGCGGCGAGAAGCGCATCGGCGCGCGCACCGCAGTCGATGCGCACGGTATCGAAGAACGCCGTGGCCGGCAGCACGAAACCGGCCTCGCGCAGCCCGGCGGCGAGCAGGGCGGCGAGCCGGTGGATGCGCGCGGCGATCGTGCGCAGACCCTGCGGGCCGTGATAGACGGCGTAAAAGCCGGCCATGTTGGCGAGCAGCACCTGCGAGGTGCAGATGTTGGAGTTCGCCTTTTCGCGGCGGATGTGCTGCTCGCGCGTCTGCAGCGTCATGCGGTAGCAGCTCTTGCCGCGCGTGTCCTTCGATACGCCGATGATGCGTCCCGGCATCGCGCGCACATTGGCCTGGCGCGTCGCGAAGAAGGCCGCGTGCGGCCCGCCGAAGCCCATCGGCACGCCGAAGCGCTGCGCCGAACCGAGCGCGATGTCGGCCCCCATCGCGCCGGGTGACTTCAGCAGCACCAGCGCCATCAGGTCGCTCGCCACCGCCGTGACCGCGCCGCGAGCCTTGAGCGAAGCGATGACGTCGGTGAGATCGATGAGCGCGCCGTACTGGCCCGGATACTGCAGCAGCGCGCCGAACACGTCGTGACTTGCCGCCTCGCGGGCGGGGCCGAACACGAGCTCGAAGCCGAAGACGCCCGCGCGCGTGCGGACGACGTCGATGGTCTGCGGGAAACAGGCTTCGTCCACGAAAAAGGCGTTGGCCTTGGACTTGCTCACCCGCCGTGCCATCGCCATCGCCTCGGCGGCGGCGGTCGCCTCGTCGAGCAGTGATGCGTTGGCGAGCTCGAGCCCGGTCAGGTCGATCACCATCTGCTGGAAGTTCAGCAGCGCCTCGAGCCGACCCTGCGCGATCTCGGCCTGATAAGGCGTGTAGGCGGTGTACCAGCCCGGGTTCTCCATCACGTTGCGCAGGATCACGGCCGGCGTGTGCGTGCCGTAGTAGCCCATGCCGATCAGCGATTTCCTGACGACGTTGCGCGCCGCGATCTCGCGCAGCGCCGCCAGCGCCTCGTGCTCGGGCCGCGGGGCGGGCAGGGGCAGCGCCGTGTCGAGCCGGATGCCCGGCGGCACGGTCTGCTCGATCAGGCTGTCGAGCGAGTCCAGGCCGAGCACCGCGAGCATCGCCGCGATTTCCTGCGGATTCGGACCGATGTGGCGGTCGATGAAGGCGTCGCGCTGCTCGAGGGCGGTGAGCGGCAGATCGAGGAGAGAGAGGCGGGAATCGGGAGCCATGGCGGTGAGTTGGTTGTCCGAGCGGTTTCAGCGTCCTCGTGCGCGACGCGAGCCGCAGGGAAGGCCACGAGGATCGGAGCGGGTGCGTCGGCCGCGGGCATCGGCCCGCGCCGGTGCGCGCGTCTTATGCGTTGGCGATGACGGCCTCGTAGCCGGTGGCATCGAGCAGGGCGGAGAGATCGGCATTGTCCGGCTTGATGCGGAACAGCCACGCCGCGTAGGCGTCGGCATTGACCGACTCGGGTGCATCGCTCGCGTCCTGGTTCGACTCGACGATCTCGCCGTCGACCGGCGCATAGATGTCGGAGGCAGCCTTGACCGACTCGATCACGGCGCAGGCCTCGCCGGCCGCGACGCGGCGGCCGGCTTCGGGCAGCTCGAGAAAGACGATGTCGCCGAGCGCCCCCTGGGCATGATCGGTGACGCCGATCGTCAGCGTGCCGTCGTCCTCGACGCGGATCCATTCGTGCGACTTCGTATATTTGAGTTCGGTGGGGATGTTGCTCATGCTGGACTCCGCAAGTGGATGGGTTCGGGTATCACAGAGATTCGGGTTCGCGTGCAGTCTTGTCGGGCTGCAGCAGGGCGGTCCGTGCGCGGCCGGGCGATGCCGTCAGACCAGCACCTTGCCGCTGCGCACGAACGGAAGCTTGACTGCTCGTGCCGTCAGGCACCGGCCGCGCACGTCAACCTCGACGTCGTTGCCCGGCTCGACCGCGAGCGGCAGGCGGGCGAAGGCGATCGACTTCTCCAGCGTCGGCGAAAAGCTGCCGCTGGTGGTTTCGCCTTCGCCGTGTGGCGAGTACACCTTCATGTGTGCGCGCAGCACCCCCTTGTCCTCGAGGACGAGGCCGAGCATGCGGCGGGTGGCGGGCTTGGCCAGCAGCGCCGCCTTGCCGATGAAGTCGCGCCCGGCGTCGCGCAGGTCGACGGTCCACGCGAGCCCCGCGTCGAGCGGCGAGACGGTTTCGTCCATGTCCTGGCCATACAGGTTCATGCCTGCCTCCAGGCGCAGCGTATCGCGCGCACCGAGGCCGCACGGGCGTACGCCGGCACCGACCAGCGCATCCCACATCGCGCCGGCGCGAGTGGCCGGCACGGCGATCTCGAGGCCGTCCTCGCCGGTATAGCCGGTTCGCGCAATCAGCAGGTCGGACAGCCGCACCGCACTGAACGGCGCCGGCACGCCCTGGGCCGTGTTGAGCTCGGGGATGGCGCGGCTCGCACGCTCGATCGCGCGCGGCCCCTGGATGGCGATCATGGCGAGATCGCGGCGCCCCTCGAGGCTCAGGTTGGCGCCGCTGTCGGCGATCCGCCCGCGCATCCACGCGACGTCCTTGTCGGCCGTGCCGGCATTGACGACGATGCGGTATTCGGCCTCCGACAGGCGGTACACGATGAGGTCGTCGATCACGCCGCCTTGCGGGTTGAGCATGCACGAGTACAGCGCCTTGCCGGGGGTGGCCAGCCGGGCGACGTCGTTGGCGAGCAGTCCGCGCAGAAAGGCGGTCGCCCCGGCCCCGGAGAGGTCCAGTGCGAGCATGTGGGAGACGTCGAACATGCCGGCGTCGCGGCGCACGGCGTGATGTTCCTCGATCTGCGAGCCATAATTGACCGGCATCTCCCAGCCGGCGAAATCGACCAGGCGGGCGCCGGCGGCGACGTGGCGATCGTGAAGCGGGGTACGTCTTGCGGGTACGCTCATGCGGGGCTCTCTCGGGTTGTGGTCGCGGAAACGCAAACGCGGTGGTCGCGGCCGCACGCTGCGCCGCATTCGCCCCGTCTGTCCCTTGTACCTGAGAGATTGCGACGCCGCGACCGATGCCGCGTGCGCGCGTGCCCCTTCGGTGGATGCGTCCGCGCCTGGGCGCCGCGCATCGCTCTCCAGAATTTTGTATCGTGCACGGTCCGTTTGCCTGAGCGGTTCCGGGGGGTTACGCCTTCGGCGACCCGCGACGGAGCATAGGGCCCCGAAGGAGTTCTCTCCCGTGCGACGGGCGGAAGATAGCATCGCCGCGGGCCGCTGGCAACGCCGCGAAGGGCACGCATCGCCGCGGGCGTGCATTGCCGGGAGCGGCATCGGCTGTGCCAGGACCGACAGATGCCGTCCTCGTTGCGCGCGCTTGGCTCGGTCGCGTCCCGGGGCCGGCCCGCGCCATGCGGAGGACCGAGCGGCTCGATGCGTAGGTCTTGAAGAGTCGGGAGGGTGTGACGACGTGTATGATGCCGGCCGATCGCGTCTCGGCGGGCAGCGCGAAATTGTGCTGGATGAAGGCGGTCACACTGTTGAACATGATCGGCCCGCATCGGCGGCGGCTGCGGCGGCGCATTCCCCGGCGCGACCGCCCGAACCCGAACCCGGATATGAAAGTCGTGAACGCAGACCTGCACTGTCATTCCAACCTGTCGGACGGCTGGCTCGCGCCGCACGAGGTGGTGCGACGCGCCGCCGCCAACGGTGTCGATCTCCTCGCGCTGACCGACCACGACGAGGTCGGCGGCATCGACGAGGCCGTTGCCGCCGCGCGCGAGCTCGGACGGATCGCGGTGGTGCCGGGCGTGGAGATCTCGGTCACGTTTCGCGGCGAGGCGGTGCACGTGGTCGGGCTGGGCATCGATCACCGCGAGCCGGGGCTGGTCGCCGGGCTGGCGCGCGTGCGCGAGGGCCGTGTGGCGCGCGCAAGGCGCATCGCCGCCGCGCTAGAGGCCGTCGGCATCCGCGGTGCGTTCGACGGGGCGTGCCGTTTCGCGCGCAATCCGGCGCTGGTGGGCCGCGCGCATTTCGCTCGCCATATCGTCGCCAGCGGGCTGATGCCGGATGTCGCGACGGTGTTTCGCCACTACCTGGCCAAGGGCAAGCCGGGCTTCGTCGAGCACGAATGGGCGCGTCTGGAAGAGGCGGTGGGCTGGATCCGCGCCGCCGGCGGAATCGCCGTGATCGCGCACCCGGGGCGCTACCGCTTCAGCGAGGCCGATCTTTCCGCCCTTTTCGAACGTTTCGTCGCCGCGGACGGGCAGGCGGTCGAAGTCGTCTCCGGAGCGCATTCGGAGGCCGATGTTCGCAAGTTCGCGTCAGTCGCACGCCGCCACGGCCTGCTCGCATCGCGCGCATCGGACTTTCACGGCGTCGAGGAGAGCGCCGTCGACCTCGGTGGCTGCGTCGCGCTGCCGCCCGATCTGCAGCCCGTGTGGTCGCACCTGGCGTGAATTCGCCGATGCTCGCGTATCATCGCGACCGCAACCGTCGCCAAGCCAACTGCATTAGCGCATTCCTATGTCCCAGCTCTTTTCCGTGCATCCCCTCCAGCCGCAGCCGCGGCTGATCCGCCAGGCCGCCGAGATCATGCGCACCGGCGGGCTCGTCGCGTTTCCGACCGATTCGGCCTACGCACTGGGCGGCCAGCTGGGCAACCCCGATCTGCTCCAGCGCATTCGCCGCATCCGCAACGTCGACGAGCGCCACCACTTCACGCTCATGTGCCGCGACCTGTCCGAGATCGGGACCTATGCGCGCGTCGATAACACGCAGTACCGCCTGCTGAAGGCGACCACGCCCGGCACCTACACTTTCATCCTCGAGGCGACGCGCGAGTTGCCGCGCCGCATGCTGCATCCGAAGCGCAAGACGATCGGTCTGCGCATCCCCGACCATCCGCTCGTCGCAGCGCTGCTGGGCGAGCTGGGCGAGCCGATTCTCACCTCGACACTGATCCTGCCCGGCGACGACCTGCCGCTCACCGACGCCGAGGAGATCCGCGAACGCCTGGGCAAGCAGGTCGATCTCGTCATCGAGGCCGGCGCCTGTGGACCGGAAGCGACGACCGTGATCGACCTGACCTCGGGCACCCCGGTGCTGGTGCGGGCGGGCAAGGGCGATCTCGCGCCGTTCGGGCTCGAGGCGGAATGACCGGGTGTCCGCTCCGCCGGCGCCGCGTCGGTGGCAGTCGCCCGGCTTGCAGGCCGGACGGAGGGCGACGGTCGATGGTGATCGATGGCGTAATGTGCGCATCGCTCTGGTAACATGCAGTGCTTTAGTTCATGAATCGATGGAATCTCTGATCCCGACCCTCGCGATCTGGGCGTTGCCCGTGCTGCTGGCGATCACCCTGCACGAAGCGGCACACGGTTACGTCGCGCGGCATTTCGGCGATCCGACGGCGCATCTGGCCGGCCGCATCACGCTGAATCCGTTCAAGCACATCGATCCGGTCGGCACCATCCTCGTTCCGGCGGGCATCCTGATCGCCTCGACGGTGCTTGGCGGGAACGGCATCCTGTTCGGCTGGGCCAAGCCGGTGCCGGTCAGCTTCGGCCGCCTGCGCAACCCCAAGGCCGACATGCTGTGGGTCGCCGCCGCGGGGCCGTTCGTGAACCTGGTGATGGCCTTCGCATGGGCGCTGGTATTCAGGCTCGCGATCGTGGCACCGGAAACGGCTTATACGCTGCCATTGTTGAAGATGGCCGACGCGGGCATGCAGATCAACGCGGTGCTGATGCTGCTCAACCTGCTGCCGATCCCGCCGCTCGACGGCGGGCGCATCGCCGTCAGCCTGCTGCCGGGCCGGCTGGCGTGGCAGTTCTCGCGGCTCGAACCGTACGGCTTCCCGATCCTGCTGATCATGCTGTTCACCGGCGTGCTCGGCGCGATCCTGTGGCCCGCGATCGCGTGGTTCCGCTACCTTCTCGCAATCATTTTTGGTCTCTGACACGACATCATGTACGCAGAACGCGTTCTCTCAGGCATGCGCCCGACCGGGCGGCTGCATCTCGGCCACTACCACGGCGTGCTCAAGAACTGGGTCAAGCTGCAGGAAGAGTATCCGTGCCTGTTCTTCGTTGCCGACTGGCATGCGCTGACCACCAACTACGATTCGCCGCAGATCATCGAGGAAAGCGTGTGGGACATGCTGGTGGATTGGCTGGCGGCGGGCGTCGATCCGGCGCAGGCGACGCTGTTCATCCAGTCGCGCGTGCCCGAGCATGCCGAGCTGCATCTGCTGCTGTCGATGATGTGTCCGCTCGGCTGGCTCGAGCGCGTACCGACCTACAAGGACCAGCAGGAAAAGCTCGCCAGCAAGGACTTGTCGACCTATGGTTTTCTCGGCTATCCGCTGCTGCAGTCGGCCGACATCCTGATCTACCGCGCCGACAAGGTGCCGGTGGGCGAGGACCAGGTGCCGCACGTCGAGATCACGCGCGAGATCGCCCGCCGTTTCAATCACTTGTACGGACGCGAGCCGGGCTTCGAGGACAAGGCGAAGGAAGCGGCCAAGAAGCTCGGCTCGAAACGCGCGCGCCTCTACTACGAGCTGCGCACCCGCTTCCAGCAGGAAGGCGAGGAGAGCGCGCTCGAGCAGGCGCATGCGCTGCTCGAGGAGGCGCAGAACCTCAGCATGGGGGATCGCGAGCGCCTGTACGGGTACCTCGAGGGCAGCAGCAAGATGATCCTGGTCGAGCCCGACGCGCTGCTGACCGAGGCCGCACGCATGCCGGGCCTGGACGGCCAGAAGATGTCCAAGAGCTACAACAACACCATCTTCCTGCGCGAGGAGCCGGAGTCGGTCACGAAGAAGATCCGCACCATGCAGACCGATCCGGCGCGCGTGCGGCGCACCGACCCGGGCGATCCGGCCAAATGCCCGGTGTGGGAGTTCCACCTGATCTATTCGGACGACGCGACGCGCAAGTGGGTCGACGAGGGGTGTCGCAGCGCCGGCATCGGCTGTCTCGAGTGCAAGCAGCCGGTCGTCGATGCCGTGCTCAAGGAGCAGGCGGCCATGCGCGAGCGCGCCCAGCCCTACGTCGAGGACCCGTCGCTGGTGCGCAACATCCTCGCCGACGGCTGTGAGCGTGCCCGCAAGCTGGCCCAGGAGACGATGCGTGACGTGCGCGAAGCGATGGGTCTGTCGTACTCGTGAGCCCGGCGGCCTGGGCGGGCCGCTGCGGCGCGCACGATTCGCGCTACAATGAATCGCTTGGCCGATCTGACGGACGCGCAAGCGGGCGGGGCGGTCGACGCGGTCGCCCGGCTCTACGGGCAGCCGATGCTCGAGCTGCCCAAGGACTTGTACATTCCGCCCGACGCGCTCGAAGTGTTTCTCGAGGCGTTCGAGGGGCCGCTCGATCTGCTGCTCTACCTGATCCGCAAGTCGAATCTCGACATCCTCGACATTCCGATGGCGGCGCTGACCGGGCAGTACCTGCAGTATGTCGAGGCGATGCGGCGGCACAACCTCGAGCTCGCGGCCGATTACCTGCTGATGGCGGCGATGCTGCTCGAGATCAAGTCGCGCATGCTGCTGCCGAAGCCCTCGCGCGCGTCGGACGAAGAGGATGCCGACCCGCGCGCCGAGCTGGTCCGGCGGCTGCTCGACTACGAGCAGATGAAAATGGCATCGGCGCGGCTGGACTTGCTGCCGCGTGCCGGTCGCGAGTTCGAATGGGTCGGCGTGTTCGTCGCCGAGCGCGTGATCGAGCGCGTGCCCGAGGTGACGCTGCATGATCTGCAACTCGCGTGGCTGAAGATCATGAAGAAGGCGCGCCTGACGCAGCACCACCGCGTACAGCGTGAGGAGCTGTCGGTGCGCGAACACATGAGCAGCATGCTGCGCAAGCTCTCCGGAGGAGCGTTCGTCGTGTTCGAGAGCCTTTTCGATGCAAGACTGGGGCCGGCCGGCATCGTGGTCGGATTCCTCGCCATGCTGGAACTGGTCAAGGAAAGACTCGTCGACGTGACGCAGAACGAGCCGTTCGCGCCGATTTACGTAAGACTCGCCGATGCAGCCGACGACGCCGGATGATTTCAAGCGCGTGATCGAGGTGGCGCTGCTGGCGGCCACCGCGCCGCTCGCGGTGACGCGGCTGCGCGGGCTGTTCGAACCCGATCCGGGCGCCGAGCGCGTGCGCGACGCGCTCGAGAGCCTGCAGGCGGACTGGGCCGGGCGTGGCGTCGAGCTGGTGCAGAGTGCCTCGGGCTGGCGTTTTCGCACGCGGCCCGAGTATCAGGTGTATCTGGAGCGGCTCAAGGACGAGCGGCCGCCGCGCTACTCGCGGGCGGTGCTCGAGACGCTGGCAATCGTCGCCTATCGCCAGCCGGTCACGCGCGGCGACATCGAGGACATCCGGGGTGTCGCGGTCTCGCCCAACGTGATCAAGACCCTCGAGTCGCGCGGCTGGATCGATGTGGTCGGGCATCGTGACAGCCCCGGCCGGCCGGCGCTGCTTGCGACGACGCGGCGTTTTCTCGACGACCTGGGCTTGCGCAGCCTGACCGAGCTGCCGGCGCTGACCGAAATCGAAAGGATAATGGACCTTGTCGACAACAAAGAAATCACGGCGGCCATTGCGCCCGCCAACGAAGAGTAAGGCCGAGGCTTCGCGCTCCGAGCCGCAGGACAACCCGGCCATGCGGGCCGACGCGCATCGTTCGGCGCTCGGGGTCGTCGAAGCGTCGGGGCCGCGGCGGCCGCGACGCGCGCCGGCGCAAGGCGTGCCTAACCGCGGCGCGACCTTCACCGAGCCCGAGCGCCTGCAAAAGGTGCTGGCGCAGCTCGGGATCGGGTCGCGGCGCGAGATCGAGGAATGGGTCGTGGCGGGTCGGATCTCGGTCAACGGCCTTCCTGCGGCGCTCGGTCAGAAGATCGGTCCGGGCGACCGCGTCAAGTACAACGGCAAGCTGATTCCGCTCAAGTTCGCGGCCCGCACGCCGCGGCTGTTGGTGTACCACAAGCCCGAGGGCGAGATCGTGTCGCGCGACGACCCGGAGGGTCGACCGTCGGTGTTCGAGCGCCTGCCGCTCCTGCGCAAGGGGCGGTGGATCGCGGTCGGGCGGCTCGACTTCAACACGTCGGGGCTGCTGTTGTTCACGAACGACGGCACGCTGGCCAATCGCCTCATGCATCCGCGCTACGAGATGGAGCGCGAGTATGCCGTTCGTGTGCTCGGCAGGCTCGCTGACGAGCAGATCGACTCGCTCACCACCGGCATCGAGCTCGAAGACGGGACGGCGCGATTCACCACCTTGCACGATGAAGGCGGCGAAGGCACGAACCACTGGTATCGCGTGACGCTCTCGGAAGGCCGCAACCGCGAGGTGCGGCGCATGTTCGAAGCGGTCGGCCTGACCGTGAGCCGTCTGATGCGGGTGCGCTACGGGCCGATCTCGCTGCCGTCGCGGCTCAAGCGCGGCATGTGGATGGAGTTGCCCGAGGCCGAGGTCTGCGCGATCGCGGGCCTGCCCGTGCCGCAAGCTGGCGCGCGAGGCGACGACAAGCGCAAGCGCGGCGGCAAGATTCATCACACCGTGGCGCGATCGCGCACGCGCACGTCCTGAGGGCGGTCCGCCGCTCGGCGGCCCCAGCGCACGTGGCGCCGTCCACGCGCGGTGGGCCGTCATTGCCTGCAAGCCGATCAGGCGTTATACTTTGAAAGCTTTGACAAGCGGGCATTATCGACTTGTCAGTTTCCGGTTGGGGTCAACAGGGATGGGCGTTTCGCCCTTTTTTTATTTGTAGGCTTGGAAATGGACATCGAGCGTCTGGTCGAGCAGGTGGTGAGCGGGCTGGGATACGAGCTCGTCGACTTCGAGACTTCTCCGAAGGGCCGGCTGCTGCGCGTCTTCATCGACATCGAGCGCGGCATCACGGTCGACGATTGCGCGACCGTCAGCAACCAGCTGTCCAGGGTTTTCGAGGTCGAGAACGTGGACTACGATCGACTCGAAGTCTCGTCTCCGGGTCTGGACAGGCCCTTGAAGAAGCTGGCCGATTTCGAGCGGTTTTCCGGCAGTGAGGTGCAGTTGCGGCTGCGCATGCCGGTCGGCAATCAGCGCAATTTCGCCGGTGTGCTCGACGGAGTGGTCGATGGTGAGGTGCGCTTGAGCACCGAGAAAGGCGAGCTGGCGTTTCCGTTCGAAGAAATCGAGAAAGCTCGCCTGGTTCCCAGGTTTTAAGCACACGGATGTGGAGGTCTTTGTAAATGAGCCGCGAACTTTTGCTGCTTGTGGATGCGCTGGCGCGTGAAAAGAATGTCGACAAGGAGATCGTCTTCGCTGCGCTCGAGACGGCGCTCGCCTCGGCAACCAAGAAGCGCATTCACGACGACGCGGATGTGCGCGTCACGATCGATCGCGCGAGCGGTGATTACGAGTCCTTCCGTCGCTGGCTGGTGATGCCCGACGAGGAGGTCACCAATGACGAGGCCGAGATGGGCATCATCGATGCGCGCGACATCGACGAGAGTATTCAGCTGGGCGACTACATCGAGGAGCCGCTCGAGCCGATCGACTTCGGTCGGGTCGGCGCGCAGGCAGCCAAACAGGTAATTTTGCAGCGCATCCGTGACGCCGAGCGCGAACAGGTGCTCAACGATTTCCTCGAACGCAAGGAGCATCTGGTCTCCGGCTCGATCAAGCGCATGGAGCGCGGCAATGCGATCATCGAGGTGGGGCGTCTGGAGGCGGTGATCCCGCGCGACCAGATGATTCCGCGCGAGAACCTGCGCGTCGGCGACCGCGTGAAGGCCTTCTTGCTGCGCATCGATCGCAGCGCGCGGGGGCCTCAGCTGATCCTGTCGCGCACTGCGCCGGAGTTTCTCGGCAAGCTGTTCGAGCTCGAGGTGCCGGAGATCGAGGAAGGCTTGCTCGAAGTCAAGGCGTGTGCACGCGACCCGGGCCTGCGCGCCAAGATCGCCGTGCAGTCGCACGATCAGCGCATCGATCCGATCGGGACCTGCGTCGGCCTGCGCGGTTCGCGCGTGACCGCGGTGCGCAACGAGATTGCCGGCGAGCAGATCGACATCATCGTGTGGTCGCCCGACCCGGCGCAGTTCGTGATCTCCGCGCTGCAGCCGGCCGAGGTCGTTTCGATCGTCGTCGACGAGGAAAACCACTCGATGGATGTCGTGGTCGACGAGAACAATCTCGCCATCGCGATCGGCCGCAACGGGCAGAATGTCAAGCTAGCCTCCGAGCTCACCGGCTGGACCATCAACCTGATGAGCGAGGAAGAATCGGCGCAGAAGTCGGACGAGGAGCGCCGGGTGCTGCGCGAGCTGTTCATGGCCAAGCTCGATGTCGATGACGAGCTCGCGGAGATCCTCATCGACGAGGGCTTCACCTCGCTCGAGGAGATCGCCTACGTGCCGCTTGCCGAGATGCTCGAGATCGAGGCCTTCGACGAGGAGACCGTCAACGAGTTGCGCGAGCGTGCGCGCAACGTGCTGCTGACCGAAGCGATCGTCACCGAGGAGCAACTCGAGAACGTCGCCGAAGACCTGCTCGGCCTCGACGGTATGGAAAAGACACTGGCAGCCACCCTGGCCCAGCACGGCATTCGCACCCGCGACGACCTGGCGGATCTGGCCGTAGACGAACTGGTGGAGATTGCCGGGATCGACGCCGATCGCGCGGCCGCGTTGATTTCGGTTGCGCGCGCGCACTGGTTCGAAGAATGAGGGGACGGAATCAATGGATGAAATGAGCGTAAACCAGTTCGCCGGCGAGCTGAAAATGCCGGCAGCGGTGCTGCTCGAGCAGCTTCACAAGGCCGGCGTGGTCAAGAGTGGCGTCGATGACCTGCTTACCGAGCAGGACAAGGCGCGGCTGCTCGACTACCTGCGCCGTTCCCATGGCGAAACCCGGCCCAAGGGCAAGATCACGCTGACACGCCGACAGACCTCGGAGATTCGGGCGACCGACTCGTCCGGGCGTGCGCGCACGGTCCAGGTCGAGGTGCGCAAGAAGCGCGTGTTCGTCAAGCGTGACGAACTCGGCGCAGAGGCCGCCGCGGTCGAAGTGGCGCCAGAGGCCGATGAACGTACGGCGGCGACCGAAGAGATCGTTGCCGCCGAGGCGGTCGACCGCGCGACGTCTGCCGCCGTCGAGCCGGTCCACGAGGCCGAAGCGCCTGAGCCGGTAGCGGAGACGGTGCAGGAAGCCGCCCCCGCGCCCGAGCCCGAGCCGGATCTCCAACCCGAAACCGAACCTGAAGCCGAGGCGACCGCCGAAGCGCCTGCGCCTGCCGAAGCAGCGCAGGGACCGGAATCGCCCGGCGCGGCGCCATCGCGCCGCCCGCGCGTGCCGATCACGTCCATTCTCAGTCCCGAGGAGCGGGCCGCGCGCGAACACGAGGCGCAACGCCAGCGCGCCTTGCTCGCACGCCAGGAGGCCGACCTGAAGGCCCGGCAGGAGCGCGAAGCAGCCGCGACTGCGGCGCGTGCCGCTGCCGAGGTGCGCCGGCAGGAGGAAGAGGCACGGGCCAAGGCCGAGGCCGAGAAACCCAAGACGGCGCCCAAGGGGCCGAGCGGCACGCTGCACCGGCCCGCGAAGCCCGAGGACAAGGCAGGTGCGCGCGATGCCAGGCGTGGTCGTGGTGCGCCGGCCGAGGACACCTCCAAGCGGCGCGGCCTGAAGACCCGCGGCGAGGTCGGCGGTGCCGCATCGTGGCGCGGTGCACGCGGTGGCGGCCGCGGCGGGCGTGGTGCGCAGCGCGAGCAGAAGAGTTTCCAGCCGCCGCTCGAGCCCATCGTCCACGAGGTGCATGTCCCCGAGACGATCACCGTTGCCGATCTTGCCCACCGTATGGCGGTCAAGGCCGCCGAGGTGATCAAGGTGCTGATGAAGATGGGTTCGATGGTCACGATCAACCAGGTCCTCGATCAGGAGACCGCGATGATCGTCGTCGAGGAGATGGGCCACAAGGCTTTTGCCGCCAAGCTCGACGACCCCGATGCCTTCCTCGAAACGTCCGAGGAGCAGCAGGACGCCACCGTCGAGCCGCGTGCTCCGGTCGTGACCGTGATGGGCCACGTCGATCACGGCAAGACCTCGCTGCTCGACTATATCCGTACCGCCAAGGTTGCCGCCGGCGAGGCCGGCGGCATCACGCAGCACATCGGCGCCTATCACGTCGAGACGCCGCGCGGCATGCTGACTTTCCTCGATACGCCGGGTCACGAGGCGTTCACGGCGATGCGTGCGCGCGGCGCCAAGGCCACCGACATCGTGATCCTGGTGGTCGCCGCCGACGACGGCGTGATGCCGCAGACGCGCGAGGCGATCCATCATGCCAAGGCGGGCAACGTGCCGCTCGTGGTTGCGGTCAACAAGATCGACAAGCCCGAAGCCAACCCCGAGCGCGTCAAGCAGGAGCTCGTGGCCGAAGGCGTGCTGCCCGAGGAGTATGGCGGCGACGTGATGTTCGTCAATGTGTCGGCCAAGACCGGCCAAGGTGTCGACGAACTGCTCGAAGCGGTACTGCTGCAGGCCGAGGTGCTCGAGCTCACCGCGCCGGTCGACACGCCGGCCAAAGGCTTGATCATCGAAGCCCGTCTCGACAAGGGCCGCGGCCCGGTTGCGTCGTTGCTGGTACAGTCGGGCACGCTGCGAAAGGGCGACAACATCCTCGTGGGCGGTACCTTCGGGCGCGTGCGTGCAATGCTCGACGAAAACGGCAAGTCGGTCGACGAGGCCGGCCCGTCGATTCCGGTCGAGATCCTCGGTCTGTCGGATGTGCCGGCTGCCGGAGACGAAGCGATCGTGCTCGCCGACGAGAAGAAGGCACGCGAGATTGCGCTCTTCCGTCAGGGCAAGTTCCGTGACGTGAAGCTTGCCAAGCAGCAGGCGGCCAAGCTCGAGACCATGTTCGAGCAGATGGGCGAGGCCGAAGTGAAGGCCCTGCCGCTGATCGTGAAGGCCGACGTGCAGGGTTCTCAGGAAGCACTGGTGCAATCGCTGAACAAGCTCTCGACCGACGAGGTGCGCGTGAATGTCATCCACGCGGCAGTCGGCGGCATCTCGGAGTCCGACGTCAACCTCGCGCAGGCCTCCGGTGCCGTCATCATCGGCTTCAACAGCCGCGCCGATGCCGGCGCGCGCAAGCTGGCCGAGAACTTCGGCATCGACATCCGTTACTACAACATCATCTACGACGCCGTCGACGACGTCAAATCGGCGCTGTCGGGCATGTTGTCGCCGGAGCGGCGCGAGAACGTCATCGGTCTCGTCGAGGTTCGCCAGGTGTTCCGCGTACCGAAGGTCGGTGCCGTGGCGGGCTGCTACGTCAAGGAAGGGCTGGTCAAGCGCGGCGCGCTGGTGCGCGTGCTGCGCGACAATCTCGTCGTCCACAGCGGCGCGCTCGAATCGCTCAAGCGCTTCAAGGACGACGTCAAGGAGGTCAAGAGCGGCTTCGAGTGCGGTCTGTCGATCAAGAACTTCAACGACGTTCAGGAAGGCGATCAGCTCGAGGTGTACGAGATTCAGGAAATCGCACGGACGCTCTGAATCATGCCCAAGGAGTTCTCCCGCAGCCAGCGCGTCGCCGAGCAGATCCGGCGCGAGCTGGCCGAGCTGATCCGGCTCGAGGTGAAGGATCCGCGCGTGGGCTTCATCACGCTGACCGAC
>DAOMOP010000086.1:0-15558 GCA_035444405.1 Rhodocyclaceae bacterium | reverse complement strand
TCGCTGGTCGACATGCGTCCGGTCAAGGACACCACGCCGTACGAAGGCAAGGAATTCGACTTCAAGGTCATCAAGCTCGACCGCAAGCGCAACAACGTCGTCGTCTCGCGCCGTGCCGTGCTCGAAGAGACCATGGGCGAAGAGCGCGAAAAGCTGCTCGAGACCCTCAAGGAAGGCGCCATCGTCAAGGGCGTGGTCAAGAACATCACCGACTACGGTGCCTTCGTCGACCTCGGTGGCATCGACGGCCTGCTGCACATCACCGATCTCGCCTGGCGTCGCGTGCGTCACCCGACCGAAGTGCTCAACGTCGGTGACGAGATCGAAGCCAAGGTGCTCAAGTTCGACCAGGAGCGCCAGCGCGTCTCGCTCGGCCTGAAGCAGCTCGGCGAAGACCCGTGGGTCGGCATCTCGCGCCGTTACCCGCAGGGCACGCGCCTGTTCGGCAAGGTCACCAACATCACCGACTACGGCGCCTTCGTCGAGGTCGAGCAGGGCATCGAGGGCCTGGTCCACGTGTCCGAGATGGACTGGACCAACAAGAACATCCATCCGAGCAAGGTCGTGCAGCTCGGCGACGAGGTCGAGGTGATGATCCTCGAGATCGACGAAGACCGCCGCCGCATCTCGCTGGGCATGAAGCAGTGCATGTCCAACCCGTGGGACGATTTCGCGCTGAACCACAAGAAGGGCGACAAGGTCCGCGGCCAGATCAAGTCGATCACCGATTTCGGCGTGTTCATCGGTCTCGATGGTGGCATCGACGGTCTGGTGCATCTGTCCGACCTGTCGTGGAGCGAGTCCGGCGAAGAGGCCGTGCGCAGGTTCAAGAAGGGCGACGAGGTCGAGGCCGTCGTGTTGGCGATCGATGTCGAGCGCGAGCGCATCTCGCTGGGCGTCAAGCAGCTCGAGGGCGACCCGTTCACGAACTTCATCGCCACGCACGAGAAGAACTCGCTCGTCAACGGCACGGTCAAGAGCGTCGATGCACGCGGTGCCGTGATCGCGCTGAACGACGAGGTCGAAGGCTATCTGCGCGCCTCCGAGGCGGCCCCGCATCGCGTCGACGATCTCACCACGGTCCTGAAGGAAGGCGACCAGATCGAGGCGATGATCATCAACGTGGACCGCAAGACCCGTTCGATCAACCTGTCGATCCGTGCCAAGGAGCAGGCCGAGCAGACCGAGGCCATGAACAAGCTCGCCTCGGAAAGTGCGGCGGCCAGCGGTACCACCAATCTGGGGGCACTGCTCAAGGCCAAGCTGAACGAGCAGAAGCAGTAAGTCCGGTTCGTCATGACCAAATCGGAGCTGATTGCGAAGCTGGCGGCCAGGTTTCCCCAGCTTGTCGCGAAGGACGCCGATTGCGCGGTCAAGATGGTGCTCGATGCGATGTCCGATGCGCTCGCGCGCGGAGATCGCATCGAAATCCGCGGTTTCGGCAGCTTCACGTTGAACTACCGGCCTCCCCGCGTCGGGCGCAATCCCAAGTCCGGGGAGAAGGTGCAGGTGCCCGAGAAGTACGTGCCGCACTTCAAGGCCGGCAAGGAATTGCGCGAGCGAGTTGATATCATTGGGTGACCGCGCAACGACGCGAACGCATCCTTGATCTCGATTCGGGAAGGCGGCCGTGGCCGCCTTCTTTTTTGCCAGCCGGTTTGACGACGGTTTTGTCCCTTGCTTGGAGAGAGTGTTGCTCATGCGTATCCTGATGTGGGTTGTCCGTATCCTGTTGTTCTTTCTGCTGTTCGGTTTCGCGGTCAAGAACGATCAGCTGGTCACGCTGAACTTCTTCTTCGGACGCGAATGGCAAATGCCCCTGGTGTTCGTGATCCTGGCCGCCTTCGCCGCCGGAGCGATCCTCGGGGTTACCTCCACCTTCGCCTCGCTGCTGCGCAACCGGCGCGAGATCGGCAAGCTGCGCCGCGAGGCCGAGCATGCCAGGCGGGAACTGCGCAGCGTCGAGGCGAGCCACGCGCAGACGAGCACGGCCGTCGCCAAGGCCGGCTGACGCGCGATGGAGATCGAGCTCTGGTGGCTACTGGCCCTGCCGCTGTTTTTCGGGCTCGGCTGGCTGGCGGCCAGGATCGACATCCGGCAGGTCGTGCGCGAATCGCGCACCCTGCCGCGTTCCTACCTGACCGGGCTGAACTTCCTGCTCAACGAGCAGCAGGACAAGGCCATCGATGCGTTCATCGAGGCGGTCAGAATCGATCCGGAGACGATCGAGCTGCATTTCGCGCTCGGCAGCCTGTTTCGTCGCCGCGGCGAGACCGATCGCGCCATCCGCATGCATCAGAAGCTCGCCGAGCGCGAGGACATCGGCGAGGCGCAGCGCCTGGAGGCGCTCGCAGCCCTCGGTCAGGACTACCTCAAGGCGGGCCTGCTCGATCGCGCCGAAGCCGTATTCCTGAAGCTGCGCGACACCCCGCACCACGAGGCGGCCACGCGCTACCTGCTCGAGATCTACCAGCAGGAGAAGGACTGGGCGAAGGCCGTCGACATCGCCGATTCGCTGCCCGAGCGTGAAACCGTCTATTGGCGCAAGGAAGTCGCGAACTTTCACTGCGAGCTCGCCACCAGCGCGCTCGCCAACTCCCGTCACGACGATGCGCGGCGCCACATCGATGCGGCGCTGGCGATCAACCGCCGCTGCGTGCGTGCGAGCATCGTGCTCGGCGACCTGCTCGCCGCCGAACGCAAGGACGACGAGGCGATCGAAGCGTGGAAGCGCGTCGAGAACCAGGATCCGGTGTATCTCGCGCTGGTCGGTGAGCGCATCATGGACGCTTACGCGCGCCAGGGGCGTGCCGAGCAGGGGCAGACGCTGCTGCGCTCATGGCTCGAGCGTCACCCCTCGCTCGATCTGCTCGACGAGGTGTTCCGCTGGGAACTCGAGCGCCAGGGGCCGCGCGCCGCGTACGATCTCGTGCGCGAGGAGCTGCGCCGCAATCCGACCCTGCTCGGGCTCGACAAGCTCCTCGAAGCGGCGCTGCACAATGCGCCGCCCGAGCAGCGCAGCGACGTCGAGCTGGTCAAGCAGCTCATCCATACGCACACCCGCCGCGTCGCGCGCTATCACTGCGCGGCCTGCGGCTTCAAGGCGCGCCAGTTCCAGTGGCGTTGCCCGGCCTGCGGCGGCTGGGAGACCTATCCGCCGCGCCGCAGCGAGGAGTTCGACCTCGCGCCCTGAGCGCGAATCGGGTCACAATATCAACGTACTGCAACACACCGAGCCGACATGGAATACAAGACTCTCGAAGATTACGTAGGCCACACGCCCCTGGTGCGGCTGAAGCGCATCAACGCCGGGCGCAACAACGTGATCCTCGCCAAGCTCGAAGGCAACAACCCGGCAGGCTCGGTCAAGGACCGCCCGGCCCTGTCGATGATCATGCACGCCGAGGCGCGCGGCGAGATCAGGCCCGGCGACACGCTGATCGAGGCGACCAGCGGCAACACCGGCATCGCGCTGGCGATGGCCGCCGCGATCCGCGGCTACCGCATGGTGCTGGTGATGCCCGAGAACCAGAGCGTCGAGCGGCGCCAGACGATGCGCGCCTTCGGTGCCGAGCTGGTGCTCACCGCCAGGGACGGCGGCATGGAGATGGCGCGCGACGTGGCCGAGCGCATGCGCGACGAAGGGCAGGGGATCATCCTCGACCAGTTTGCCAATCCCGACAACCCGCTGTCCCACTACGAGGGCACCGGCCCCGAACTGTGGGAGCAGACCGGCGGGCGCATCACCCACTTCGTCAGCAGCATGGGCACCACCGGCACGCTCATGGGCTGCTCGCGCTACTTCAAGGAAAAGAATCCGGCGATCCGCATCATCGGCTGCCAGCCCGACGAAGGTTCGCAGATTCCGGGCATCCGCAAGTGGCCCGAGGCCTACCTGCCGAAGATCTACGAGAAGCCGCGGGTCGACCAGCTCGAGTACGTGAGCCAGGCCGATGCCGAAGAGATGACGCGCCGGCTCGCGCGCGAAGAGGGCATCTTCGCCGGCATTTCGTCGGGCGGCGCGATGCACGTCGCGCTGCGCATCGCCGAGCAGGTCGAGAACGCCGTGATCGTGTCGATCATCTGCGACCGTGGCGACCGTTACCTGTCGACCGGCGTCTTCCCTGGCTGAATCGAACGGGCAGCCGCCGCGCCCCGGCGCAACGCTGCTGCTGTGGCTGTTTCTCGTTCTGGCGCCGACGGGCGGCCTGGCCGCACGGCTCGAGCTCGCGCTCGGCCGTCTGGAGCATCCCGCCTTCGCGCTCGAAGGCCTGCGCGTGACGGTCGCCGGCGAGGGCGAAGCGGCCGAGATCACTGCGGCCAGGCTGGCGATCGGCGAACACGCCTGGACCAGCCTGCGCCTGCGTTGCGCGACCCTGCACCTCGCCGAAGGCCGCGTGCATTGCCGTGGCGGCACGCTTTCGGTCCCCGGCCTGGCCGAGCGCTGGCGCATCGAGCTCGAGCTCGACCCGGCGCGTCGTAGCGGCCGCGCGCGGCATCGACGGCATCCTCGGCGCCGGCGCGCGCGGGGCGGTGCGCGCCGAGCTTTCCGCACTGTCGCTCGCGCGCCTGCCGTCGTGGTTTCCCGAGCTCGCTGCGTGGCAGCCGTCCGGACGTTTCGACGGGCGCGTCGATTTCATGCCCGCTGCCGCGGCCGGTGCGAGCGGGCGCATCGAGGTGAGCGGCCGCTTGAGCGACGGGCGCTTCGGCAGCGCCGACGGCCTGCAGGCGGCCGAAGGCGTGGCGATCGCGCTCGAGGCGCGGGCCGAGTCGCAGCGTGGGGGCTGGCGCTGGCGCGGCAAGCTCGCGTGGCGCGAGGGCGAAGCCTATCTGCACCCGCTCTACCTGACCGCCGGCGCCTCGGTCGAAGCGGCCGGGCGCCTCGAGCCGGGGCGGCTCGCGCTCGAGCGTGCCGGCCTCGTCTTCGACGGCGTGCGCACGGTCGAGGCCACCGCCGACTACGATCTGGCGCACAAGCGGCTCACCCGCGCCGCGCTCGCGGTCGCCGAAGCGGACCTCGCGCGCATCGGCCCGCAGTTCATCACGCCTATGCTCGCGCCGGCCCGTGCCGACACGCTCCGCTACACCGGCATCCTCAGCGCCGGCTTGCGCATCGAGGCGGGCACGCTGGTCGCGCTCGACCTCGCACTCGACCAGGCCGGCGTGGCGCTTGCGGACGGCTTGCTCGGCATCGGCCCGGTCAGCGGCGTTCTGCCGTGGCGGCGAGCCGGCGTCACCGAGGCATCGCTGTCGGTCGGGCATGGCAACTGGGAAAAGCTGTCCTTCGGCGCCTTCGACGTCAGCGCGCGCATCGAAGGCGAGAGTGTCGCGATCGCGCGCATCGCCATTCCGGTGCTCGACGGCCGGCTGGTGTTGAGCGATCTCGCGCTGCGGCGCGATGCGCAGGGCTGGTTCGGCGGCGGTTCGGTGGTTGTCGAGCCGGTTTCGATGAGCCGGCTCACCGAGGCGGTCGGCCTGCCGGTCATGGCGGGCGTGCTGTCGGCATCGCTGCCGGGCCTGCGCGTGCGCCCCGGTGAAATCGCGCTCGACGGCGCGCTGGTGATCTCGCTCTTCGACGGCTACCTCGAGGCCACCGGCCTGCAACTCGTCGAGCCGTTCGGCGTCGCGCCGCACCTCTATGCCGATGTCACCGCGCGCAACATCGATCTGGCCCAGCTCACCGACACCTTCGCCTTCGGCAGCATCACCGGCTTCGTCGATGCCGACATCCGCGGGCTCGAGCTCGCGCGCTGGCGCCCGGTCCGCTTCGACGCACGGCTGCGCAGCAGTCCCGGCAGCTATCCGCGCCGCATCAGCCAGCGGGCGGTGCAGAACATCGGCGCGCTCGGCGGCCCCGGTGCGGCGCTCGCCCTCCAGCGCGGCTTCCTGGGTCTGTTCGAGACCTTCGGCTACCGTGAGATCGGCCTGTCGTGCCGGCTCGCGGACGGCGTATGCACGATGGACGGCCTGCCGGGGCGTACCGCCGACGACGGCTTCGTCATCATCCGCGGCGGCGGCATCCCGGCCCTCAATGTCATAGGCTACAATCGCCGCGTCGACTGGGACGAACTGTTGAATCGCCTGCAGCGTGTCATCGAATCCAACGCCGCGCCCGTGATCGAGTAGGCACACCGGCGGCGTGCGCGAGGTTCGCGGCGCACCGAAGCCGGCGCACGACGGCCGGGCGAGCCCGGCGACGACAGGAGAACTCATGCACGCAAGAACAGCGCTGGCCGTGGCCGCCGCCCTCACGCTGGTGACGGCCGGCTGTGTGACGATCAACATCTATTTTCCGGCCGCGGCCGCCGAAAAGGCGGCCGACCGCATCATCGACGAAGTCTGGCAGCTGCGCGAAGGCGCAAAGCCCGAGGCAGGCGGAGCACCGGCAAACGGAGAGCGTCAATGAACATACTGCAAGGCCTGCGCGTCGCGCTGGTCGCACTGCTGCTGGGGCTGGCGACGCTGGCCTTCGCGCAACAGGGCGACCTCGAGATCAACACCCCGGCGATTGCCGCGCTGAAGCAGTCGATGCAGCAGCGCCACGCCCAGCTCGCGCCGCTCTATGCCTCCGGCGCGGTCGGGCTCGCGCGCGACGGCACGGTCGCGCTGCGCGACGCTTCGAGCGTGCCGCTGCCGCAGCGCGCCCAGGTGAACACCTTGATCGCCGCCGAGAACGCCGACCGCGCCGCGCTCTACCGCGAGATCGCGCGTGCCAACGGCCGCCCCGAGTGGGAGAGCGACGTGCGCAACACCTTCGCGCAGCGCTGGATCGAGCGCGCCCAGCCGGGCTGGTGGGTGCAGGGGCCGGGCGGCTGGGTGCAGAAATAATGGCACTGCTCGTCTTCGACATCGAAACCATCCCCGACGTCGCGGCGATCCGGCTGCTCAACGATCTGCCTGCCGATCTCGACGACTACGAGACCGCCGAGCTCGCGTTTCAGCAGCGCCGCGCGGCAATCGGCACGGACTTCCTGCCGCATCACCTGCAGCGCATCGTCACGATCTCGTGCGTACTGCGTGACGCCAACCAGTTCCGCGTGTTCTCGCTGTCCGAACCCGACAATGGCGAGGCCGAGATCATCCAGCGCTTCTTCGATGGCATCGAGCGCTATTCGCCGCAGATCGTGTCGTGGAACGGCGGCGGCTTCGACCTGCCGGTGCTGCACTACCGCGGCCTCATGCACGGGGTGTCGGCGCCGCGCTACTGGGACCAGGGCGACGGCGACTACCACGACTCGCGCGACTTCAAGTGGAACAACTACATCAGCCGCTATCACAGCCGCCACCTCGACCTGATGGATCTCCTTGCGCTGTACCAGCCGCGCGCGAACGTGCGCCTCGACGAACTCGCGCGGCTGATGGGCTACCCCGGCAAGGTCGGCATGGACGGCTCGGCCGTGTGGCAGGCCTGGCAGGACGGCAAGGCGGCGGCGATCCGCGACTACTGTGAGACCGACGTCGTCAACACCTACCTCGTCTATCTGGGCTTCCAGCGCATGCGCGGCCAGCTCGACGCCAGCGCCCACGCCGAGGAGGTCGCGCACGTGCGCGAACATCTGGAGCGCCACGACGCGCCGCACTGGAAGGAATTTCTCGCCGCCTGGGGTGATGTGTGAAAAGGTGCCAGGCCGTCGAATAGTGTCTGACCCTGCACCAGTTACCCCAGATGTGAGTTTCGAAGCATAGGTCGCCGGATGTCCGGAAAAGGTTGGAAAAAGCGCTCGAAATCGTTTGACAGTCGTTCCGCCGCCTGTATAATTCGCGGCTCTTAGCAGGCGCGTAGCTCAGTTGGTTAGAGCACCACCTTGACATGGTGGGGGTCGTTGGTTCGAATCCAATCGCGCCTACCAATACCCTGGAGTCGAACAAATGTTCCGAACTACTACCGAAGCCGGAAACTGAATCAGTCGGGCTCCGCAGTAGTGCTCCATAAGAAAGTGCGGCTCGGCCGCACTTTTTTTTTCGCCCGGACTTTGTCGAAACTCCTGTTCGAGACTTTGAAAATGCCGAATATCACGCTCCCCGACGGTTCCGTGCGCCAGTTCGACGGGCCGGTGACGGTCGCCGAGGTGGCTCGCTCGATCGGTGCCGGGCTGGCGAAGTCGGCGCTGGCGGGCAAGGTCGATGGCCGCATGGTTGATCTCTCGTATCGCATCGACGCCGATGCGCCGCTCGAGATCGTCACCGATCGCAACGCCGAGGGGCTGGAGATCATCCGTCACTCGACGGCGCACCTGCTCGCGCATGCGGTCAAGGAGCTGTTTCCGGACGCGCAGGTGACGATCGGGCCGGTGATCGAAAACGGCTTCTACTACGATTTCGCGTACAAGCGTCCGTTCACGCCGGAGGATCTCGAGCGCATCGAGGCGCGCATGGCCGAGCTCGCGAAGGCCGAGATCCCGGTGTCGCGCGAGGTGTGGGCACGCGACGAGGCGGTGGCCTTCTTCAAGTCGCAGGGCGAGCACTACAAGGCCGAGATCATCGCCTCGATCCCCGAGGCCGAGGACGTCTCGCTGTACCGCCAGGGTGATTTCATCGACCTGTGCCGCGGGCCGCACGTGCCGTCGACGGGTCGGCTGAAGGTCTTCAAGCTCACCAAGGTGGCTGGCGCATACTGGCGCGGCGACTCGAAGAACGAGATGCTGCAGCGCATCTACGGCACCGCCTGGGCAAAGAAGGAAGACCTCGCGGCCTACCTGCACATGCTCGAAGAGGCCGAGAAGCGCGACCACCGCAAGCTCGGCCAGCAGCTCGGGCTGTTCCACTTCCAGGACAATGCCCCAGGTGCGGTGTTCTGGCATCCGAAGGGCTGGACGCTGTTCCAGTCGCTGATCGGCTACATGCGCCGGCGCCAGGACGAGGCCGGCTATGTCGAGGTCAACACGCCGGACGTGATGGACCGCGCCCTGTGGGAGACGTCGGGGCACTGGCAGAACTACCGCCAGAACATGTTCACGACGCAGACCGAGGACGAGCGCATCTTCGCGCTGAAGCCGATGAACTGCCCCGGCGCAGTGTCGATGTTCGCGCAGGGGCTGAAGAGCTATCGCGATCTGCCGCTGCGCATGGCCGAATTCGGCAAGGTGCACCGCTACGAGCCGTCGGGCGCGCTGCACGGGCTGCTGCGGGTGCGCCACTTCACGCAGGACGACGCGCACATCTTCTGTACCGAAGAGCAGATGGAGCAGGAGTGCCGGGACGTCGTCGCGCTGATTCTCGACATCTACAAGGACTTCGGCTTCGAGAACGTGCGCATCAAGCTGTCCACGCGGCCCGATCACCGCATCGGCAGCGACGAGACATGGGACAAGCTCGAAGGGGCGCTGGCCGCCGCGCTCGATCACATGGGCATGAAGTACGAGCTCTTTCCGGGCGAGGGCGCGTTCTACGGGCCCAAGCTCGAGTTCGTGCTGCGCGACACGATCGGCCGCGACTGGCAGTGCGGCACCTTGCAGGTGGACATGAACCTGCCCGAGCGCTTCGACATCCACTACGTCGCCGAGGACAACACGCGCAAGCGGCCGGTGATGCTGCATCGCGCGCTGTTCGGCTCGCTCGAGCGCTTCACCGGCATCCTGATCGAGCACTACGCCGGGGCCTTCCCGATGTGGCTCGCGCCGGTCCATGGCGTCGTGATGAACATCTCGGAAGGGCAGGCCGAGTATGCCCGAAGCGTGACGGCACGGCTCAAGCAGGCGGGATTCCGGGTCGAGGCCGATTTGCGCAACGAAAAGATTAACTATAAAATCCGCGAGCACAGCGTGCACCGGCTGCCGTATCTGCTGGTGGTCGGCGAGAAGGAAAAGGCCGCCGGAGTGGTTGCGGTGCGCGCGCGGGGCGGTCATGACCTGGGCCAGATGTCCCTTGATTCGCTGATCGAACGCTGGCTTCGTGAGATCGACACGAAGGCCGGTTCGGTCTGATTTTTGTTTTATGTGGAGAACCGAACCATCGCTCAAGAAAAAAAGCAGCGCGTAAATGGAGAAATCAACGCGCCAGAAGTCCGGCTGGTAGGAGATGACGGGGAACAGCTCGGCATCGTGTCCTTGAACACTGCCCTGAGCGTTGCAGAGGAAGCGGGTCTCGATCTCGTCGAGATCGCACCACTGGCCAAGCCGCCAGTCTGCAAGGTGATGGATTTCGGCAAGTTCAAGTACCAGGAGCAGAAGAAGGCTCACGAGGCCAGACTCAAGCAGAAGCAGGTGCAGGTCAAGGAAGTCAAGCTGCGACCCGGCACCGATGAGAACGACTATCAGATCAAGCTGCGCAATCTGAAACGTTTTCTGGGCGAAGGCGACAAGGCAAAAGTCACGCTGCGGTTTCGTGGCCGCGAAATGGCGCATCAGGAAATCGGCATGCGCCAGCTCGAACGCATCAAGTCCGATCTCGAAGAGATTGCGGTGGTCGAGCAGATGCCCAAGATGGAAGGCCGTCAGATGATCATGGTGATCGCACCGAAGAAGACCAGCTGACGGGTCGGCAAGGAGTTCGTCCCTTCGACGAGGGACAGACAGAGGTGCCGGGCAATCCGGCCGTCGTGCTCTCCCGCGGATGCGGGATCTGCAGGAATCGATCGTTTGCTGCGCAGCCCTTCGGGTGTGCGGCGAACGGCGTTTTCGGCGGAAGGCGCGAGGCGCGAACCGGTGCTTCACAACAAGTGGTGTCAGGTGTCAAAGGCGCTGCAGTCGGCGCTACCTGGCGGCATGTTCAAAACAGGAGTTGGCAATGCCCAAGATGAAAACCAAGAGCGGAGCCGCCAAGCGGTTCAAGATCCGCGCAAGCGGCGGGATCAAGCGGTCCCAGGCGTTCAAGCGCCACATCCTTACCAAGAAGACCACCAAGGCCAAGCGCCAGCTGCGTGGTATGACCGAAGTGCACGCCGCCGATCAGAAGCTGATCCGCGCGATGCTTCCGTACGCTTGATAGGAGACCGCCATGCCCCGAGTCAAACGTGGTGTAACCGCCCGCGCCCGTCACAAGAAGGTTCTCGACCAGGCCAAGGGTTATCGCGGCCGCCGCAAGAACGTCTATCGCATCGCCAAACAGGCGGTGATGAAGGCCGGCCAGTATGCATATCGCGATCGCCGTCAGCGCAAGCGCCAGTTCCGCGCGCTGTGGATCGCCCGGATCAACGCCGCCGCGCGTGAAGTTGGGCTGACCTACAGCACCTTCATGAACGGCCTGAAGAAGGCCGCCATCGAGGTCGACCGCAAGGTGCTGGCCGACCTGGCCGTGTTCGACAAGCCCGCTTTTGCGGCGCTCGCCGACCAAGCCCGGGCCAAACTCGCCGCCGCCTGAGTCAGCGCGGCACAAAAAAAGGAGGCCTGGCCTCCTTTTTTTTTCCTGACACTTCCCACGCACGCACATGGACAACCTGGACCAACTTGTTGAAGAGGCGATCGCGACTTTTGCGAAGGCGTCCGACAGCGCCCAGCTCGAGCAGGCCAAGGCCCGCTATCTGGGCAAGTCGGGGTCGCTGACCGAGCGCCTGAAGAGCCTGGGCAAGCTGCCTGCCGACGAGCGGCGTGCGGCGGGCGCGGCGATCAACCGTGCCAAGGATGCGGTCGAGGCGGCGCTCGAGGCGCGTCGCGAGGCGCTGCGTGAGGCGCGCCTGCACGCCCAGCTCGCGGCCGAGGCGCTCGACGTCACCTTGCCGGGCCGTGGTGCCGGCGTCGGTGGTCTGCACCCGGTGAGCCGTACGCTCGAGCGCGTCGAGGCGCTGTTCCGCTCGATCGGCTTCATCGTCGCCGACGGCCCCGAGATCGAGACCGACTGGCACAACTTCACCGCGCTGAACACGCCCGACAACCACCCGGCGCGCTCGATGCACGACACCTTCTATCTCGAAGGGCGCGAGGACGTGCTGCTGCGCACGCACACCAGCCCGGTGCAGATCCGCGCGATGCTCGCGCACGTCGCGCGATACAGGGACGCCGCAGTGATGCCGGACGTGCGCGTGATCGCCCCGGGGCGCGTGTATCGCGTCGATTCGGACGCGACGCACTCGCCGATGTTCCATCAGGTCGAGGGGCTGTGGGTCGGCGAGACGGTGAGCTTCGCGGACCTGAAGGGCGTGGTCGCGGATTTCCTGCGCAAGTTCTTCGAGTCGGACGACCTCGAGGTGCGCTTTCGCCCGTCGTTCTTTCCGTTCACCGAGCCCAGCGCCGAGATCGACGTCGCCTTCATGAGCGGTGCGCTCGAAGGGAACTGGCTCGAGATCGCCGGCTGCGGCATGGTCCATCCGAACGTGCTGCGCTTTGGCGGCATCGACCCCGAGCGCTACACCGGCTTCGCGTTCGGCATGGGCCTGGACCGCCTCGCGATGCTGCGCTACGGCATCAACGATCTGCGTCTGTTCTTCGACAACGATCTGCGCTTCTTGACCCAGTTCAGGTAACCGAATCATGCAATTTTCAGAACAGTGGCTGCGGAGCTTCGTCGATCCGCAACTCGACAGCGCAGCGCTCGATCATCTGCTGACCATGGCCGGCCTCGAGGTCGAGGCGTGCGAGCCCGTCGCGCCGCCGTTTTCGGGCGTCGTCGTCGCGGCGATCGTCGAGGCCGAGCGGCATCCGAATGCGGACAAGCTCAAGGTGTGTCGCGTCGACGCGGGCCAGGGCGAGCTGCTGCAGATCGTCTGTGGTGCGCCGAACGCCGCGGTGGGCATGAAGGTCCCGCTGGCGGCCGTCGGCGCGAAGCTGCCCGGCTTCGAGATCAAGGCGGCCAAGCTGCGTGGCGTCGAATCGTTCGGCATGCTGTGTTCGGCCCGCGAGCTGGGTCTTTCCGACGATCACGCCGGCCTGCTGGAGTTGCCGGCGAGCGCCGGCATCGGTGCCGACGTGCGTGGGCTGCTGGCGCTCGACGATCGCCGCTTCACGATCAAGCTCACGCCGAACCGTGCCGACTGCCTGAGCATTGCCGGCGTCGCGCGCGAAGTGGCCGCGCTGACTGGTGCGCCGCTCGTCGAGCCGACCATCGAAGCGGTCGAGCCGGCCATTGACGACCGGCGCGACATCGTCCTCGATGCGCCGCAAGCGTGCCCGCGCTACTGCGGTCGCATCATCCGCGGCGTCGATGCGCGCGCGGCCACGCCCGAGTGGATGAAGCAGCGCCTCGAGCGCAGCGGCGTGCGTGCGATCAGCGCGCTCGTCGATGTGACCAACTACGTGATGCTCGAGCTCGGCCAGCCGCTGCACGTGTTCGACGACCAGCGGCTGTCGGGCGCGATCCACGTGCGCTACCCGCGTGCCGGCGAGTCGGTGCTGCTGCTCAACGAACAGAAGGTCGAGCCGTCCGCCGACACGCTGCTGATCGCCGACGAGGCGCATGCGCTCGCGCTCGCCGGCATCATGGGCGGCGAGGACAGCGGCATCACGCTCGACACCACCGACGTGTTCGTCGAGAGCGCGTTCTTCGCGCCGGAGGCGATCGCCGGGCGCGCACGTGCCTACGGCTTCACGTCGGATGCCTCGCATCGCTTCGAGCGCGGCGTCGACTTCGCGCTTGCGGGCCGCGCGATCGAGCGCGCGACGCGCTTGATCCTCGACATCTGCGGCGGACAGGCGGGACCGGTGGTCGAGGCCGTCTCACCCGAGCACCTGCCGGCGCGCAAGCCCGTACGGCTGCGCCCTGCGCGCGCGCGTCGCGTGCTCGGGGTCGATCTCGACGACGCGACGATGACGAAGCTCCTCGAGGGCGTGCATCTCGCCGTCGCGCGCGACGGCGACGCGCTCGTGGTCAGCCCGCCGTCGTTTCGCTTCGACATCGAGATCGAGGAGGACCTGATCGAGGAGATCGTGCGCCTGCACGGCTACGAGGCGATTCCGGCGCTGCCGCCGCGCGGCCGGCTGGCCATGCTCGACTGCAGCGAGGGCGCGCGGCCGATCTGGCAGCTGCGCCGATTGCTTGCCGACCGCGACTATCAGGAGGTGATCAACTACGCCTTCGTCGACGAGCACTGGGAGCGCGATTTCTGCGCCAACTCGGCGCCGATTCGCCTGGCCAATCCGATTGCCAGCCAGATGAACGTGATGCGCTCGAGCCTGATCCCGGGCCTGAGCGCCACGCTGGCGGCCAACCGCAAGCGCCAGCAGGGCCGCGTGCGTGTGTTCGAGACCGGGCGCTGCTTCGAGCACAAGGTCGGCGCCGAGCCGGTCGAGGGCTTTTACCAGCCGGTGCGCCTTGCCGCACTCGCGGCCGGCCCCGCTTTGCCGGAACAGTGGGGCGTGCCGACGCGCGAGGTCGACTTCTTCGATGTCAAGGCCGACGTCGAAGCGCTGCTCGGGGCGCGCGAGATCGCATTCGAGCGTGTCTCGCATCCGGCCCTGCATCCCGGTCGTGCCGCGTCGGTCCGGGTCGATGGCCATCTCGTCGGTGTGATTGGCGAGCTGCATCCGGTGTGGGTCGAGCGCTACGAGCTGGGCAGCGGAGCGGTCGTGTTCGAGCTCGATCTGGACGCAGTGATGAAGGCGAAGGTGCCGGCCTATCGCGAGATCTCGCGCCTGCCGACGGTCGCGCGCGACATCGCGCTGATCGTGGACGGCAGCGTCAGCGTGGCGCGCGTGCTGGAGGTGTTGAAGGGGGCGGCGCCGGCGATCGTGCAGTCGATCGAGGTGTTCGACGTCTATCATGGCAAGGGCATCGAGACCGAAAAAAGAAGCCTTGCATTCAGAGTCTTGATGCAAGATACTCACCGGACGCTTGAGGATGCCGAAGTCGATGCCGCGGTTGCCGCAATCGTCGGCCAGGCGGAGGCCGCGCTCGGGGCGAGGCTGCGTGGATAGCAAAATGAACGTGACCCTGACCAAAGCAGAACTTGCCGACCTGCTGTTCGAGCGTGTCGGCCTGAACAAGCGTGAAGCCAAGGACATGGTCGAGGGCTTCTTCGAGGAGATCCGCACGGCGCTCGAGCGGGGCGAAACCGTCAAGCTGTCCGGCTTCGGCAACTTCCAGCTGCGTGACAAGCCCCAGCGCCCGGGACGCAATCCGAAGACCGGCGAGGAGATTCCGATCTCGGCGCGGCGGGTCGTGACCTTCCATGCCAGTCAGAAGCTCAAGGCCGCTGTGGAGCAGCTGAGCGATGCAAGCAGGCAGTCTTGAAGAGCAGGCGGTGCCGTTGCCGCCGATTCCGGCCAAGCGCTACTTCACCATCGGCGAGGTGAGCGAGCTGTGCGGTGTCAAGCCGCACGTGCTGCGCTACTGGGAGCAGGAGTTCACCCAGCTCAAACCGGTCAAGCGGCGCGGCAACCGGCGCTACTATCAGCACCACGAGGTGGTGCTGATCCGGCGTATTCGCGAGCTGCTGTACCAGGAAGGCTTCACGATCTCGGGCGCCCGCAACAAGCTCGGCGAATCGGCCATTCGGGAACACGAGGAAGCCGGCGAGGCGGCCGAGCTGCGCGCACTGCTGTCCGAGCTGCGCGGCGAGATCATCGAAACGCTGAAGTTTCTCAGGTCCTGAATCGCCACTGGCAAAAGCCGGCGACGCTGCTATAATGCGCGCTCGTGTCGGGGCGTAGCGCAGCCTGGTAGCGCACTTGCATGGGGTGCAAGGGGTCG
>DAOMOP010000085.1:0-15577 GCA_035444405.1 Rhodocyclaceae bacterium | reverse complement strand
ACACGCGCTTCCCGATCGGCATCTCCTTCCCGGCCGGCTCGGGTCTGGTGGCCTTTGCCGCCGCGACCGGCGTGATGCCGCTCGACATGCCCGAATCGGTGCTGGTGCGCTTCAAGGGCGAGATGCAGCCGGGCGTGACGCTGCGTGACCTGGTCAACGCGATTCCGTACTACGCGATCCAGCAGGGCCTGTTGACGGTCGAGAAGAAGGGCAAGAAGAACATCTTCTCGGGTCGCATCCTCGAGATCGAGGGGCTGCCGGATCTCAAGGTCGAGCAGGCCTTTGAGCTGTCCGACGCGTCGGCCGAGCGTTCGGCGGCCGGCTGCACGGTGCATCTGGACAAGGCGCCGATCATCGAGTACATGCGCTCGAACATCACGCTGATGAAGTGGATGATCGCGAACGGCTACCAGGATGCGCGCACCTTGCGCCGCCGCATCAAGGCGATGGAAGACTGGATCGCGAAGCCGCAGCTGCTCGAGGGCGATGCCGACGCCGAGTACGCCGCCGTGATCGAGATCGATCTGGCCGACGTCAAGGAGCCGATCGTCGCGTGCCCGAACGACCCGGACGACGTCAAGCTGCTGTCGGAGGTCGCCGGCGACAAGATCGACGAGGTCTTCATCGGCTCGTGCATGACCAACATCGGCCATTTCCGCGCCGCCGGCAAGGTGCTCGACGGCAAGAGCGACATCCCGACGCGCCTGTGGATCGCACCGCCGACCAAGATGGACGCGATGATCCTGAACGAGGAAGGCTATTACGCGGTGCTCGGCAAGTCCGGCGCGCGCATGGAGATGCCGGGCTGCTCGCTGTGCATGGGCAACCAGGCGCAGATCCGCAAGGGCTCGACGGCGATGTCGACCTCGACGCGCAACTTCCCGAACCGGCTCGGCATCGACACGCGCGTGTACCTCGGTTCGGCGGAGCTCGCCGCGGTGTGCGCGCTGATGGGCAAGATCCCGTCGGTCGCGGAGTATCTCGAGCAGGTCGATGTCGTCAACCAGAAGGCCGGCGACATCTACCGCTACATGAACTTCGACCAGATCGCGGAGTTCCGCGAGGTGGCGGACACCGTCGAGGTCTGAGCCTCGCAGCGGGTGGCCGGCCATCGGGTCGGGTCGCCCGCGTCACATTCGACGCCCCCGCCGGGAAGCCGGCGGGGGCGTCTCCAATGTGGGAATCCGGTCGTAGCGGCCTTGTCAGCCGATCTTCGGCTGCGGCGGCGTCACCACGAACGGAAAATCGTCGGCCGGGGTCGCGGCGGCGAAGTGAAAGCCCTGCAGCAGGTCGCAGCCGTGCGCGGCGAGCAGTGCGGCCTGCGCCGGCTTCTCGACCCCTTCGGCGACGACTCTCAGACCCAGGCTGTGGGCGAGCAGGATGATCGCGCCCGCGAGGGCGCTGTCGTGCGCGTTGCGGTCGATGTCGCGGATGAACAGGCGGTCGATCTTCAGCTCGTCGATCGGGAAGCGCTTCAGGTAGGCGAGCGACGAGTAGCCGGTACCGAAATCGTCGAGCGCGAGCCGTACGCCGAGCCGGCGAAGGTCTTCGAGCAGGTGCACGTTGCGCTCGTTGTCGTCCATCAGCATGGTCTCGGTGAGCTCCAGCGTGAGCAGATCGGGCGAGATGCCGGATTCGGCGACGACGCGTCCGATCATGCCGACGAAGCCGTCGTGACGGAACTGCCGCGCGGAGATATTGACGAGCATGCGCAGCGGCGCCGCGGCGCGATCGTGCCACCGGCGCTGCTGGGCGCACACGGTGCGCAATACCCACTCGCCGATCGGCACGATGAGGCCGGTCTCCTCCGCGAGCGGGATGAAATCGGCCGGGGCGACCAGGCCGAGATCGGGATGCCGCCAGCGCAGCAGGGCTTCGGCCGCAACCACACGGCCGTCGCTGGCCGACACCACGGGTTGATAGTGGACCACCAGCTCGTCGCGCGACAGCGCGCGGTGCAGCGCCGACTCGAGCGCGAGGTGTTCGACCGAGCGCGCATTCATCGCAGGCTGGTAGAGCTGGAAGCTGTTGCGCCCTTCGTCCTTGGCGCGATACATCGCAACGTCGGCGTTCTTGATCAGGGTTTCGGCGTTCTCGCCGTCTTCCGGATAGATGCTGATGCCGATGCTGGTTGTGACGACCAGCTCGCGCTCGTCGATGCGCACCGGCTGGCGCAGCGACGCGATCACGCGATTGGCCGTGTGCGCGGCCGCGTCGGGTGCGCCGAGCTCGCTCAGGACGACGAGGAATTCGTCGCCCCCCATGCGTGCGACGGTGTCGTCCTCGCGCAGGCACTCGCGCAGCCGCCGTGCGATCTCGACCAGCAGCCGGTCGCCGACCTGGTGGCCGAGGCTGTCGTTGATGCGCTTGAAGCGGTCCAGGTCGATGAACATGACCGCCGCGCGTGTCTTGCTGCGGTGGGCATGCGCGATCGCCACTTCGAGCCGGTCCTCGAGCAGACGCCGGTTCGGCAGGCCCGTGAGCGGATCGTAGTAGGCGAGGTGGCGGATGCGCGCCTCGCTTTCCTTGATCTGGCTGATGTCGCTGAACAGCGCCGCATAATTGGTCAGCCGCCCGTCGCGATCGGTGATCGCGGTGATGGTCAGCAGCTCCGGGTAGATCTCGCCGTTCTTGCGGCGATTCCACACCTCGCCCTGCCAGTGGCCATGCTCGCGCAGCGACGACCACATCTGCGCATAGAAGGCCTTGTCGTGGCGTCCGGAGCTCAGCAGCGAAGGGTCGCGGCCGGCGACTTCATCGAGGCGGTAGCCGGTCAGGCGCGTGAAGGCAGGATTGACCGAAATGATCCGTGAATGTTCGTCGGTGATGAGTATGCCTTCCAGCGAGCTTTCGATGACGCGCTCGGCCAGGTGCAGGTTGCGCTGCGAGGTGTTGAGCGCCTTGTCGCGCTCGCGCAGGGCGTGCTGGAGCTCGTGGACGTAGACGAGCTCCATCCCGCTCAGGATGTCGCTGAAGCCGATCAGATCGGCGAGCGTGCCGTCCTGGCGCCGCACGCCGATGTGGCGCACGCCGTGATCGACGAGCAGGCCGCGCACGTGATACAGGCTGGCATTCTCGTCGACCGTCAGCAGCGGCCGGCTGGCGAGCTCGCCGACCGGGCGGTTGCCCGCGCAGCCGGCCACCAGCCGGGTCAGGTCGCGCTCGGTGAGGATACCGAATTCGTTGTCGGGATAGGCGATGGCCAGCGCGTCGGCCGCGCCCTCGCGCATGCGGCGACTGGCCTCGCTCAGCGGCGCATCGTGGGCCAGCGGCTGCAGGCCCTCCTTGATCACGGAGTCGACCTTGCGCAGGCGCAGGTAATGTTCGATGCCCTGGTTGAGCACGACGTCGGTCTGCGAGACGACGCCGCAGCGGCGACTGTCGTCGTCGACGACCAGGTAGTGGCGCACGTGCTCGTCGCGGAAACGGACCGCCAGTTCGTGCAGCGTGACGTTGCGATGCACGGTGCGCACCGGGGTGCTCATCACTTCGTGGATGGGGCGGTGAAAGCTGCCCGCATCCTGGAAGTCGACGGTCAGGGCATCGCGCTCGGTCCAGATGCCGACCACGGCGTCGTCCGCCACGACGACGATCGAGCTCACGCGCGCCTCGGTCATGCGTCGGGCCGCCTCGTGAAGAGGCAGGTCCGGAGAGCATTCGAGGATGGGCGGGTGCACGATGTGGGCGACGGTCACCTCGGCGCTTGCAGTGCCGAGCGCCTGCTGCGCGTAACGCGCGAGCTCGACTACGCCGGCCTGGACATCGCGCTCGGGAGCGCGTCGGGTTTCGCAGACGGGGGATGACAGGCTCGGCAACGGACTCACTCCTGGGTCATGACAGGTCGCGCATGCTCAGACGCACACGAAGCTGATCGCGAACGGGTTGTCGGTGCAGCTGCTGCCCAGCGCGATGTGCCCCTGGCCGTGGAACACCGCCTCTTCGCGTGACAACATGAACTCCTTCTCGCCGTCGATGGCGACGAAGGTGCCGTTGGTGCTGCGATCGATGAGCACGAACTTGTCGCCGCGCAGCTCGATCTGAGCGTGCTGGCGCGAAGTGCGGGTGTCGACCACCCGCAGGTCGGCGGCCGGGTCGCGCCCCAATCGGGCGACCGGTCGAGCCGCATTGACGACGAGCGTCTGCTGGTTCAGGTACAGCTTCAGCTCGTGATCGGCCTCGCCCGCGGCACGCCCGTCCTGCAGCACGGTGACGTCTCCGATCGACTCGCACCGCAGCTCGAAGAGCTGCAGCGGCCGCGAGGCGCCGCGCGGCACGCGCGGCACGACCTCGTGCAGTTGCCGGCGCCAGTCGTCGCTCAGCCGGCGCCAGCTGTCGGCCGTCGTCAGCGCGCGGCCCGGCGCGGCCAGCTCGGCCAGTCGCGACGCGAAATTGACCGTTTCGCCGAAAACATCGCTGCCGCTGACGATGACCGGGCCGGAGTGAAAACCGACGCGAACACCGAGCCGCTGCGAATGCAACGACGACTCACGCAGACGCAGGTGCATCGCGACTGTCGCACCGGCCGCACAGTCGGGGTCGTCGAAAATCGCCATCAGGCCGTCGCCGGTGTGCTTGATGACGGTGCCGCGGCGTTGCTCGATCTCGCTGCGAATCTGCCTGAGGCACCGGTCGACCAGTTCGAAGGCCGAGCTGTCCCCCACCCGCTCGTAGAGCTGCGTGCTGCCGACGAGATCGGCAAACAGGACGGTGTATTCGCGCGGCGCAGCGGATGTGACGGTCATGCGCGAATTATAGGGAATCGGTGAAGGTCTGGTCGAACTGCGTCGCCTGCGCGTGGTCCGGATGTTGCACTGCGAAATGAAGCCGGCAAGGGATGTGCCAACTCGTGTATAATGAGCTCTTACGAAAAAGGCGGGAGCAGTGGCGCGGCATCTGCATTGCTTGCAGATGCAAGTCCGTACAGCGCGCGGCGCTCGCGCCGTTTTGGGCGATCATCCGGGCCGGTCAGGCATGCGTGGCCGTGGATCCGCTTCGGAGCACCCTCATTCGTTGGTGCGTCGGGCAGGTGGCTGCCGGCGCGAAACCGCCATCGTGCGCAGTCGGACGTCGCGAGCTCCGCGTTTCCCCTGCGCGTCAATGCCTCGCGGCCCGAGTCCGCGAAGTCGGCCTGACCTGGGCCGAAACTCAGCGACCGACGCCCATCCCCGCACGCCAGGGCAATGAGGGCGTCGAACCGTCTCTCGGCGGCTGCGAGCTCACCTTCGGCGCAACTTCGTGCGTCGGAAAAATTTGGAGAATCTGTCTATGGCGAAGGAAGAACTGCTGGAAATGGAAGGGGTCGTCAACGAGGTCCTGCCCGATACGCGCTTCAAGGTGACGCTCGAGAACGGCGTCGAGGTAGCGGCCTACGCTTCGGGCAAGATGCGCAAGCACCGGATTCGCGTGCTCGCCGGCGACCGCGTCAGCGTCGAGCTGTCGCCCTATGACCTCACCAAGGCGCGCATCCGCTTCCGCCACAAATAAGTCGTTGCAAAGAGTTACCGCACCCGCCAGGCGTCGGAGTACGCCGATCGTGCGCCGCCCGGCTCTCGGATCGGTGGCGGCTCAGGCCGCGGTGAAAAAACGGTGCATCGCCTCCGCCGGCAGGGTCATTCCTGTTGCGTGGGCGCGGCAAAGCAGTTCCCAGTAGTAACGGTAGGACGCACGATCGTGCAGGCGTCCGGCGTGCTGGATCGGTCCCCAGGCTCGATCCTGCGCCACCGCGAGGATCTCGCCCGCTGCGGCGACCTCGGAGAAATCCGGTTGCATCGCCGCGACGATCGGACGGATCTGGTTCGGATGGATGCTCCACATGCGCAGATAGCCGAATTCTCGCCGTGCGCGCTCGGCGTCGTTGCGAATGTGGGCAAGGTCTCTGAGCTCGGTGGTGACGTTGTGCGACGGCACGACGCCGTTGCCAAGCGCGGCGGCGGCGATTTCGGCCTTGGCGCGTATGACGAGCGGATGTTCGAACTGACCGGGGCTCGTCATTGCCGCGGCCGGGATCGCGCCGTGATGCGCGGAGACGAAATCCATCAGCCCGAAGTCGAGTGACTCGACGCCCTCGAGCGCGGCGATCTGCCAGACTTCGTGCAAGGCGCCGTGTGTCTCGATCAGCACGTGAACCGGGGTGCGGCGCTCGAGCCCATGCTCGGCTTCCAGGCGGCGCAGTGTGTCGATCTGCTCACGTGCGTCGGCTACGCCCCGTACCTTCGGGAGAGTCAGGAAAGCCAGTTGTCGGCCGCAGCCGGCGACGAGAATCTCCAGATCCTGCTGCCAGTGATCGTGGGTGACGTCGTGGATGCGTGCGCCGACGCGTCCGAAGCGGTTGTCCGCCGAGACGACGAGCTCGGCCACCATGCGGGCGTGCTCGGATTCGGCACCGGTGGGCGCGCCGTCTTCGCAGTCGCAGGTGACGTCGAAAACCGGGCCGAGCTCGTGCTGCAGGGCAAGCGCCTTGCGAATCAGCTTTTCCGAGCCGGCGTAATGGTCTACCGCCGGCAACATGGGAAACGGCTTCTCGCCTTCGAACAGGACGTCGCGGGGATGAGGGGCGGCGCTCATGGCGGACCTCGCACTTCGACGGTGTCACGAAAAGAAGGAGCGCACCGCTTCCGCCGTGCGCTCCCGGACATGCGGCGGGCCTGCGTCAGCCGAGCAGATCCTTCACGCCGTCGCGTTCCTCGAGCAGCTCGTTGAGGGTGTTGGTCATGCGCTCGCGCGAGAACGCGTCGATGTCGAGCCCCTGCACGATCTTGTACTCGCCGTTCTCGGTCACGCACGGGAAGCCATAGATGATGCCTTCGGGGATGTCGTAGGAGCCGTCGGACGGCACGCCCATCGTCACCCATTCACCGTTCGAGCCCAGGCACCAGTCGCGGACGTGGTCGATCGCGGCGTTGGCCGCCGATGCGGCAGACGACAGGCCGCGCGCCTCGATGATCGCCGCGCCGCGCTTGCCCACGGTCGGCAGGAAGGTGTCGCGGTTCCACGCGTCGTCGTTGATCAGGGCCTTGACGTTGTCGCCGTTCGACGTGACGAAGCGGTAGTCGGCGTACATCGTGGGCGAGTGGTTGCCCCACACGACCAGCTTCTTCAGGCTCGACACGGCACGGCCGGACTTGGCAGCCAGCTGCGACAGGGCACGGTTGTGATCCAGGCGCAGCATGCCGGTGAAGTTGCGCGCCTTGACGCGACCGTACTTCTCCGCCGTCTTCATCGCGATGTAGGCGTTGGTGTTGCACGGGTTGCCGACCACCAGAACCTTGCAGTCGGGATCGGCGTGCTGGCCGATCGCGGCGCCCTGAACGGTGAAGATCTTGGCGTTCTCGGTCAGCAGATCCTTGCGCTCCATGCCCGGGCCACGCGGGCGGGCGCCGACCAGCAGGGCGACCTGCGCGTTCTTGAACGCGACGTTCGGGTCGTCGGTCGCGATCATGTCGGCCAGCAAGGGAAAGGCGCAGTCTTCCAGCTCCATCATCACGCCCTTGACGGCCTTTTGAGCCTGCGGCAGGTCGAGCAGTTGCAGGATGACCGGCTGGTCCTTGCCGAGCATTTCGCCGCTGGCGATGCGGAACAGCAGGCTATAACCGATCTGGCCGGCTGCACCGGTCACGGCAACGCGTACGGGGGGCTTGCTCATGTGAATACTCCCTCAAAAGCGACAAACAGACGTCTGAATCGATTGGAATGACCCTTGCGGCAGTGCGGCGTCAGGGGCCTGTCGCTGCGCCTGCCTGGCGGTCCGGAACGGATGGCCGGGGCCGCAAGATGTTAGAAGCAAGCGCGGCGTCTGTCAAACCTCGTCTTATGTCTTATATAAGACAGGAGACGACAGATAGACGTTGCGAAAATTTTGTGCTGAAATAGCGCCATGATAACGGATTCCCCGACCTTCAGCCCGTTGTACCGGCAGATCAAGGGCCTGATGATTCAGGCGCTCGAGGCCGGCGAGTGGCGCCCCGGGCAGCTGATCCCGAGCGAGCAGGAGCTGGCGGCGCGCTTCAGCGTCTCGCAAGGCACCGTGCGCAAGGCCGTCGACGAGCTGGCGGCCGACAATCTGCTGGTGCGCAAGCAGGGCAAGGGCACGTATGTGGCGTCGCACAACGACCCGCGCGCGCTGTTCCGTTTTCTTCGTCTGGTGCCGGTCGATGGCGATCTCGCGCCGCCCGAGAGTGTGCCGCTCGACTGCTGGCGCGCCAAGGCCGGGCAGGAGGCCTCGCGCATGCTCGGCATCAAGCCGGGCGACCCGATCATCATCGTGCGCCGCTTGTTGCGTTTCGCCGCCAAGCCGGTCGTCGTGGACGAGATCTATCTGCCCGGCGAGATCTTCCAGGGGCTCACGCTGGAGGTTCTGCAGTCGTGGAGCGGCTCGCTCTACAGCCTGTTCGAGACGCGCTTCGGCTTGCGCATGATCCGTGCGCAGGAGCGCATCCGCGCCGTCGCGGCCGACCGCTCGGTCAGCGAGACCTTGCGGGTCCCCGAGGGCAAGCCCCTGCTGTCGGTCGAGCGCGTCACATACACCTATGGTGACAAACCGGTCGAATGGCGGCGCGGCCTTTACCTGACCGACGAGCACTTCTACCTCAATGAGCTGAATTAGCACGCCGGCGTGCGCGACCCGCTCGCTTTGTGCACGCGCAATATCCCGACCGGTTTATAATTGCGAGTTCGTTTTGCAGTTGGGAGAACCGCGGCGCGGCGCGCCGCACATCGAGGGGTATAACGACATGTCAGAAACCACAGTGCGCAAGCAGCGACCAAAGTTCCTGGCGCTACACGAGATACGGCTGCCGCTGCCCGGCATCGTATCGATTCTTCATCGTGTCAGCGGTGCCGGGCTGTTCCTGCTGTTGCCGTTCCTGCTCTTCCTGTTCGATCGCAGCCTGGGCTCGCCCGAGACCTTCGCGGTGTACAAGAGCGTCGTCTCTAACTGGTTCATCAAGCTCGTGCTGTTCGGCCTGCTGTGGGCCTATCTGCATCACTTCTGTGCCGGGATCCGCTTCCTGCTGCTCGACTTGCACATCGGCGGCGAACTCGAGGCCGCGCGCAAGAGCTCGCGCGTCGTGTTGATCGTCAGCATCGCGCTGACGCTGATCATCGGGGTGATGCTATGGTAAATCGAATCGTCGTGGGCGCCCACTACGGGCTGCGCGACTGGATCGCGCAGCGCGTCACCGCGGTTTATATGGCGCTGTATACGGTCATCTTCGCGCTCAATGCGCTGGCGCTGCCGGAGATGAGCTTCGATGCCTGGTCGGCGATGTTCGCCGGCGGCTTCATGCGCTTTCTGACCTTCCTGTTCTTCCTCTCGCTCTTCTACCACGCGTGGATCGGCGTGCGTGACATCTTCATGGACTACATCAAGCCGACGGGCGTGCGTCTCGCGCTGCATGTGGTCGTCCTGTTCCTGCTCATCGGCTACGCCGGCTGGGCAGCCCAGATTCTTTGGAGGCTTTGAGCGTGACTGTAGCCAAGCGTACCTTTGATGCGGTGATCGTCGGCGCCGGCGGCGCGGGTCTGCGCGCCGCCCTGCAGCTGGCCGAGGCGGGCATGAAGACCGCCGTGCTGACCAAGGTCTTTCCGACCCGCTCGCACACCGTCGCCGCCCAGGGCGGCGTGGCGGCCTCGCTGGGCAACTCCACCGAGGACAACTGGCACTGGCACATGTACGACACCGTGAAGGGGTCGGACTGGCTCGGCGACCAGGATGCGATCGAGTTCATGTGCCGCAAGGCCAACGAGGTCGTCGTCGAGCTCGAGCACTACGGCATGCCGTTCGACCGCACCGACAGCGGCAAGATCTACCAGCGCCCGTTCGGCGGCCACTCGCAGAATTACGGCCAGATGCCGGTGTCGCGCTCGTGTGCGGCGGCCGACCGCACCGGCCACGCGATGCTGCACGCGCTGTACCAGCGCAACGTGCGCGCCAACACGCAGTTCTTCGTCGAATGGATGGCGCTCGACCTGATCCGTGACGCCGACGGCCACGTGCTCGGCGTGACCGCGCTCGAGATGGAGACCGGCGAGGTGTCGATCTTCCACGCCAAGGCGACGATCTTCGCGACCGGCGGGGCGGGGCGCATCTACCACAGCTCGACCAACGCCTTCATCAATACCGGCGACGGCGTCGGCATGGCGGCACGCGCCGGCATTCCGCTCGAGGACATGGAGTTTTGGCAATTCCATCCGACCGGGGTGGCCGGAGCGGGGGTGCTGATCACCGAAGGGGTGCGCGGTGAAGGCGGCATCCTGCGCAACGCCTCGGGCGAGCGCTTCATGGAGCGCTACGCGCCGAACCTCAAGGATCTCGCCTCGCGCGACGTCGTCTCGCGCGCGATGACGACCGAGATCAACGAGGGGCGCGGCTGCGGACCGGACAAGGACTACGTGCTGCTCGACATCACGCATCTCGCCCCCGAGACGATCATGAAGCGTCTGCCGGGCATTCGCGAGATCGCGATCCAGTTCGCCGGCGTCGACCCGATCAAGGAGCCGATTCCGGTGGTGCCGACCTGCCACTACCAGATGGGCGGCATTCCAACCAACTACAAGGGCCAGGTGGTGGTCCCCAAGGGCGACGACCCGAACGCCCCGGTGGTGGGCTTCTACGCCGCCGGCGAGTGTGCGTGCGCGTCGGTGCATGGGGCCAACCGCCTCGGCACCAACTCGCTGCTCGACCTGCTGGTGTTCGGAAAATCCTCGGGCGAGACCGTGGTCGAGGACATCCAGTCCGGCAACCTCGCGCTGCGCCCGCTGCCGGCCGATGCGGCCGACGCGGCGCTGGCACGCATCGCGCGCCTCGAGTCGCAGAAGAACGGCGAGAGCGTGTTCGACGTCGGCCTCGAGATGCGCCGCACGATGCAGAAGCACGCCGGCGTGTTCCGCTTCGATGCGCTGCTGAAGGAGGGCGTGGCGAAGATCCTCGAGGTCGCCGAGCGCGCCGAACGCACCGAGATCGGCGACAAGTCGAAGGTGTGGAACACCGCACGGGTCGAGGCGCTCGAGCTCGACAACCTGATCGAGGTCGCCAAGGCGACCATGGTGTCGGCCGAGGCACGCAAGGAGTCGCGCGGCGCGCACGTGCGCGACGATGCGCCCGATACGCCCGAATGCCCGAACGGCCGCAACGACAAGGAGTGGCTCAAGCACACCTTGTGGTACAGCGAGGGCAACCGTCTCGCTTACAAGCCGGTGAACCTGAATCCGCTCAACGAAGGCACCGAGCCGATCGCGCTCGCCAAGCGTACCTACTGAGATCGTCGGAGAATCATCGACATGACCAAGCGCAGTGTTCAATTCAAGATCTACCGCTACGATCCTGACAAGGACGAGAAGCCCTACATGCAGGACATCACCGTCGAGCTCGAGCCTTCGGACAAGAAGCTGCTCGATGCGCTGGTGCGCCTGAAGGGCAAGGACGATTCGCTGTCGTTTCGGCGCTCATGCCGCGAGGGTGTGTGCGGCTCCGATGCGATGAACATCAACGGCAAGAACGGTCTGGCCTGTCTGACCGCCATCGACGACCTGCCGCAGCCGGTCGTGCTGCGTCCGCTGCCGGGGCTGCCCGTCATTCGCGACCTCATCGTCGACATGACGCAGTTCTTCAAGCAGTACCACTCGATCAAGCCGTATCTGATCAACGACAATCCGCCGCCGGAGCGTGAGCGCCTGCAGTCGCCCGAGGATCGCGAGGAGCTCAACGGCCTGTACGAATGCATCCTGTGCGCGTGCTGCTCGACCGCGTGTCCGTCGTTCTGGTGGAATCCGGACAAGTTCGTCGGACCGGCCGGGCTGCTTGCGGCGTACCGCTTCCTCGCCGACACGCGTGACGAGGCCACCAGCGAGCGACTCGACAACCTCGAGGATCCGTACCGCCTGTTCCGTTGCCATTCGATCATGAACTGCGTCGATGTGTGCCCGAAGGGGCTCAACCCGACCCGCGCGATCGGCAAGATCAAGGACATGATGGTGGCGAGAGCGGTATGACGATCAACAAGGGGCGCGTGCGCTGGCAATGCCGTCGGGCTCTGCTCGAGCTCGACCTTGTTTTCACGCGCTTTCTTGAGCGACACTTTGATTCCTTGAGCGAGAATCAATTGGCGGATCTCGAGGATTTGCTGCGCTGCGAGGACCATGAGCTGTGGGCCATGGTCAACGGCAGCCGGCCGTGTACCAAGGACCGCTGGAGGGAGATGATTGCGCTGCTGCGCCAGGCATGAGCACGGCAGCGCACTCGTCACAGGGAGCTAGTAGCCAATACGGGCAAGCATAAAGGGATGACCTATGAGCACTGAACGGATCGCAACGCTAACCGTCGACGGCAAGACCTTCGACTTCCCGGTGATGACCGGCACGCACGGCAACGATGTGATCGACATCCGCACGCTGGGCGGGAAGACCGGTCTCTTCACGTACGATTCGGGATTCCTGTCGACGGCGAGCTGCAAGTCCGCGATCACCTTCATCGATGGTGACAAGGGCGAGCTGCTGTATCGCGGTTACCCGATCGAGCAACTCGCGGAAAAGTGCGGCTTCCTCGAAGTGGCCTATCTGCTCAAGAACGGTGAGCTGCCCAACACCACGCAGAAGCGCGATTTCGAGCTGACGATCAAGAACCACACGATGCTGCACGATCAGCTCACGCGTTTCTACAGTGGTTTCCGCCGTGACGCCCACCCGATGGCGATCATGGTCGGCGTGGTCGGCGCGCTGTCGGCCTTCTATCACGAGGCGATGGACTTCTCCGACCAGGAGCACCGCAACATCTCGATCCACCGCCTGATCGCGAAGCTGCCGACCATCGTCGCGATGGCCTACAAGTACAACATGGGCCAGCCGTTCATGTATCCGAGGAACGACCTCGACTACACGGCCAACTTCATGCACATGATGTTCGGCACGCCGTGCGAGGAGTACAAGCCGAACCCGGTGCTGGTGCGCGCGCTCGACGTGATCTTCACGCTGCATGCCGACCACGAGCAGAACGCCTCGACGTCGACGGTGCGCCTGGCGGGCTCGTCGGGCGCGAATCCGTTCGCGTGCATCTCGGCCGGCATTGCCTGCCTGTGGGGGCCGTCGCACGGCGGCGCCAACGAGGCGTGCCTGAACATGCTCGAGGAGATCGGCGACGTCTCGCGTGTCGGCGAGTACATCAAGCGTGCCAAGGACAAGAACGACAGCTTCAAGCTGATGGGCTTCGGCCACCGCGTGTACAAGAACTTCGATCCGCGCGCGAAGCTGATGGGCAAGGTCTGCGCCGAGGTGCTCGGTGAGCTCGGGCTCGAGAACGACCGCCTGTTCAAGCTCGCCAAGGAGCTTGAGAAGATCGCCCTCGAGGACCAGTACTTCGTCGAGAAGAAGCTCTACCCGAACGTCGATTTCTATTCGGGCATCGTGCAGAAGGCGCTCGGCATCCCGACCTCGATGTTCACCTGCATCTTCGCGCTCGCGCGCACGGTCGGCTGGATCACGCAGTGGGAGGAGATGATCACCGATCCCGAGTACAAGATCGGCCGTCCGCGCCAGCTCTATATCGGCGCGGCGCGGCGCGACGTCCCGGCGCTCGACGCACGGCAGTAAGAGAAGCCAGGCAAATAACAACGATGTTGGAGAGGAAGGGGAAGCAACCCCGGCCATGAACGTTGCGGGATGGTCGCCATTGCGATCATCCCGTTTTTCCTTCGTGGCGCGTTTTCGGGCGTCGTTTTCCCGATTGCATACGCAGGTTGAAGCCAGCAGGTGGCCCTATCATGATGAAAGAACAAAGATCGACCTCCCACTTGTTCGGGAGCAATGCGCCGTTCGTCGAGGAGTTGTACGAGAACTATCTCGCCGATCCGGCTTCGGTGTCGGAGTCGTGGCGCGAGTATTTCGACAAGCTGCAGGCGCAGGCCGGCGCCGCGGTGCGCGATGTCGCGCACAGCCCGGTGATCGAGGCGTTCGCGCAGATGGCGCGGCAGGGACGGGTGCGCACCGTCGCTGCCGGCGAAGACGACAAGCGCCAGGTCAGCACGCTGCAGCTGATCAACGCCTATCGCTTTCTCGGCAACCGCTGGGCCAACCTCGATCCGTTGAAGCGCACCGAGCGTCCCGAGATCGCCGAGCTCGAACCGTCGTACTACGGCTTCACCGAAGCCGATCTGAACAAGAGCTTCAACGTCGGCTCCTTCCACGGTTTCTCGACCGAGCACGCGACGCTGCGCGAGATTCTCGAGGCGCTGCGCCAGACCTATTGCGGCTCGATCGGCTCCGAATACATGTACATGACGGACATCAGCCAGAAGCGCTGGATCCAGAGCCGCCTCGAGAGCATTCGCGGCACGCCGCGTTTCTCGGTCGAGATGAAGAAGCGCGTGCTCGAGCGCGTGACCGCGGCCGAATCGCTCGAACGCTACCTGCACACGAAGTACGTCGGCCAGAAGCGCTTCTCGCTCGAGGGCGGTGAGTCGATGATCGTCGCGATGGACGAGATCATCCGCGTCGGCGGCAGCCTCGGCGCCCAGGAGATCGTGATCGGCATGGCGCACCGCGGCCGCCTGAACGTGCTGGTCAACACGCTCGGCAAGTCGCCGAAGATGCTGTTCTCGGAGTTCGAAGGCAAGGCCGCCTCGGATCTTTCGGCCGGCGACGTGAAGTACCACATGGGCTTCTCGAGCGACGTCATGAGCCCGGGCGGCCCGGTGCATCTGACGCTGTCGTTCAACCCGTCGCACCTCGAGATCATCAACCCGGTGGTGGCCGGTTCGGTCTATGCGCGCCAGGTGCGCCGCAGCGACGTCGACAAGAAGCAGGTGCTCGGCGTGCTGATCCACGGCGATGCGGCGGTGGCCGGCCAGGGCGTCAACCAGGAGATGCTGAACTTCTCGCAGACGCGCGGCTACGGCACCGGCGGCACGGTGCACATCGTCGTGAACAACCAGATCGGCTTCACGACCTCGGATCCGCGCGACTACCGCTCGTCGCTGTACTGCACCGACATCTTCAAGATGGTCGAGGCGCCGATCTTCCACGTGAATGGGGACGATCCGGAAGCGGTCGCGCTGGTCACCGCGCTGGCGGTCGAGTTCCGCAACGAGTTCAAGAAAGACGTCGTCGTCGACATCATCTGCTACCGCAAGCTCGGCCACAACGAGCAGGACGAGCCGATGGTCACGCAGCCGCTGATGTACCGCAAGATCGCCAAGCATCCGGGCGTGCGGCCGATCTACGCCGACCGCCTGGTCGCCGAGGGCACGTTGGCGCCCGAGGAGCCCGAGGCGATGATCAAGGAATACCGCGAGCACCTCGACCGCGGCGAGCTGCTGTACAACCCGGTGCTGTCCGGCCACAGCAGCAAGTACGCCGTCGACTGGAGCCCGTTCCTCGGACAGCCGTATACCGACGAGGCCGACACCTGCATCCCGATCCAGGAGGTCAAGCGGCTGTCCGAGCGCCTGACCGATGTTCCGGACGATTTCACGCTGCATTCGCGCGTCAAGAAGATCATCGCCGACCGCGCCGCGATGGGGCGCGGCGAGCTGCCGTTCGACTGGGGCATGGGCGAGAATCTCGCCTACGCGAGCCTGGTCGCGCAGGG
>DAOMOP010000084.1:12316-15803 GCA_035444405.1 Rhodocyclaceae bacterium | reverse complement strand
CGCGCCAACGCGGTCTACGAGGGGCAGTACCTGCTCGGCACCTCGATCGCGCGGCCCCTGATCGCCAAGCGCCAGATCGAGATCGCCAGACAGGTCGGCGCCGACGCGGTGTCGCACGGCGCCACCGGCAAGGGCAACGACCAGGTGCGCTTCGAGCTCGGCTATTACGCGCTGATGCCCGGCGTCAAGGTCATCGCACCGTGGCGCGAGTGGGACCTGCTCTCGCGTGAGAAGCTGCTCGCCTACGCCGAGAACGCCGGCATCCCGATCGAGATGAAGCACAAGCAGGGCGGCTCGCCGTACTCGATGGACGCGAACCTGCTGCACATCTCCTTCGAGGGCCGCCACCTCGAGAATCCGGCTGCCGAGGCCGAGGAGGACATGTGGCGCTGGACCGTGTCGCCGGAGGCGGCGCCCGATGCGGCCGAGTATGTCGGCCTCGAGTTCGAGAAAGGCGATCTCGTCGCGATCGACGGCACGCGCATGGCGCCGCACGAGCTGCTGGCGAAGCTCAACGAGCTCGGCGGCAAGCACGGCATCGGACGCCTGGACCTGGTCGAGAACCGCTACGTCGGCATGAAGAGCCGCGGCTGCTACGAAACCCCGGGCGGCACCATCCTGCTGCGTGCCCACCGTGCGATCGAGTCGCTGACGCTCGACCGCGAGGTCGCGCACCTCAAGGACGACCTGATGCCGCGCTACGCTTCGCTGATCTACAACGGCTACTGGTGGAGCCCCGAGCGGCGGGCGCTGCAGGCGCTGATCGACCACACGCAGCAGACCGTCAACGGCTGGGTGCGCGTCAAGCTGTACAAGGGCAACGTCATCGTGACCGGGCGCGAGTCGAAGACCGATTCGCTGTTCGACCCGAGCATCGCGACCTTCGAGGACGATGCCGGCGCGTACAACCAGAAGGACGCCCACGGCTTCATCCGCCTCAACGCGCTGCGCATGCGCATCGAGGCCAACGCGAAGGCCAGGCGCGGCCAGTGACGCGCCTTCGAACGGAGCTTGTCATGGCGGCCGGCCCGATTGCGCCGGCGCCGTGGCGCCGGCGCGGGCGCCGGCCAGAGAGGGAGTAGCGGTTTTGGGCAACGAGCCGATCATCTTCGGCCTCACCGTCGCGGAGTTCGAGGCAATCTCCCTCAAGGTGCTGCTGACCGCGCTCGTGCTGTACATGTTCTTCATCATCGGCAATCTCGCCTGGCGCTCGAAGGCCGGCAAGTACGGCACGATCTGGATGTTCGTCGCGCTCGGCCTGGGGGTGATCGGCTTCGTGTCCAAGTCCGTCATCCAGCGCCTGCTCGGCATCGAATAGGAGTGAGAATGAGCGTCAGTGAAAGAATCGACGGCGTGTCGCTGATCACCAGGGCGAACGTCTATTTCGACGGCAAGTGCGTCAGCCACGGCTTCGTGCTCGCCGACGGCACGAAGAAATCGGCCGGCGTGGTGCTGCCGGCGACCCTGACCTTCGGCACCGCTGCGCCGGAGGTGATGGAGTGCGTGGCAGGCAGCTGCCGCGTGCGCATGAAGGGTGAATCGGAGTGGAAGACCTACGGCCCCGGCGAGTCGTTCGCGGTGCCGGGCGACTCGAGCTTCGACATCGAGGTCGCGGGCGAGCCGTTCCACTACATCTGTCATTACGGCTAGGAGGGCGGCATGCCATCGTTCGATATCCTGTCGGAAGTCGATCTCGTGGCCTTGCGCAACGCGGTCGATGTGGCCAACCGCAAGATCGGCAACCGCTACGACTTCAAGGGCTCGGATGCGCGCGTCGAGCAGAACGACAAGCTGCTGACGCTGTTCGGCGACAACGACTTCCAGCTCGATCAGATGAAGACGATTCTGCTGCCGGAGATGACGGCGAAAAAGATCGACGTGCGCTGCCTCGAACACGGCGACGTGCAGAAGGTCGGCGGCAACAAGGTCAAGCAGGAGCTCAAGGTGCGCGTCGGCGTCGAGCAGGATCTCGCCAAGCGCATCGTCAAGCTGCTCAAGGACAGCAAGCTGAAGGTGCAGGCGTCGATCCAGGGGGAGGCGGTACGCGTGTCCGGCGCCAAGCGCGACGTGCTGCAGGAGGCCATTGCGCTGGTGAAGAAGGACGTCACCGAGTATCCTCTGCAGTACGGCAACTTCAGGGACTGATTGTGATGGACGTATCGGCTGCCGCGAATACCTACTCGGCGATGACGCACGGCAACGTCAAGGCGCAGGCGTCGCTGCTGGTGCAGCGCAAGGCGATGGACATTCAGGAAGGTCACGCGCAGCAGCTGTTGAACGCGCTGCCTCGGACGCCCGCCGTCGATCCCGCCGCCACGATGGGTGGGCGGATCAATACCTTCGCTTGACCGGGGCGATGCAAGCTACTGAATGAAGCGGGCCGCGGCCCGCTTCACTGCTTTCAGCTGTTCATCATGTGGCTGGCCGGCGCCGTCTGCGGCTGCGCCTGACCGACGTAGCGCTCGGTGTGGATCAGCTCGTCGCGCGCGCCGAGCGTCTTGGCCACCCTGACGCATTCGGCGACAAAGTCCGGGCTGCCGGCGACGAACACGCTGTGCTCCGACAAGTCCTTGAACTGAGCGGGCAGGATGTCCGGGATGCGGCCATGCAGCAGGCCCGGCTGCTCCTCGCGGGTCAGCGTCGGCTTGTAGGTGAAGTTGCGGTGCTTGGTCTCCCAGTACTTCATCAGCCCGAAGTCGTACAGATCGGCCATGGTCCGCGCCGAGAACATCAAGGTGACCGGCTTGCGATAGCCGCGCCGCAGCGCCGCCTCGGCGAGCGACAGGATCGGGGCGAGGCCCGAGCCGGCGGCCAGGCACAACACCGGCGTTTCAACCGACGGATCGCCGATGAAGGTGCCATAGGGGCCGGAAATCTTCACCAGATCGCCGATCTTGACGCTGTCGTGCATCCAGCGGCTCGTCTGGCCGTCGTCCAGCCGCGTGATCTGCAGCACGATTTCGCCGTCGGGGCGCGGCGCGGCCGCGAGCGAGTAGCAGCGCGGCGGCGCTCCGGCACGCTCGTCGCCGACCGTCACGTACTGGCCGGGCCAGAAGCGCATCGGCTGACCGACGGGTCTGAGGTGAATCTCGATGATGCTGGGCGTGCGGGCAATGCGGTCGGTGACGACGTAGCGCTGATCCTGGCGCGGCGGGAATAGCTTGGGCTTGGCGTCGTCCGTCCCCCATTCGATCACCAGCTCGTCGGAGATCGGCTTGGCCATGCACATCAGGCCGAAGCCCTGGCGGCGTTCCTCCTGCGACAAGGCCATGTCGAGCACCATGCCCTGATCGAACTGGCCGGACACCACCTTGACCTTGCATTCGCCACAGGCGCCGGCGCGACAGTTGTTGGGAAGGGCATAGCCGGCCCGCTCGAGCGCGGCGAGCACGGTGTCGCCGCCCTGACACTCGACTTCGCGGCCGGACGGATGGAGGCGGATTTTCTGCATCTGGCTTTCCTCGGGCTATCGGTTGCGCAACGGCTT
>DAOMOP010000084.1:0-12294 GCA_035444405.1 Rhodocyclaceae bacterium | reverse complement strand
AGCCGCGGCACAGTCATCGGGCATTCGCTCAGAATACCGGGATGATGTCCTTCATGTCGACGTCGGACACTTCCTCGCCGGTGATGCCGACCTCAGGGATGGCCGGGAACGGAATGCCGTAGCGGTCGAGCACGCCCTTCAGGTTGAGCATCGCGTTGCGCCAGTTTTCCTTCTTGGCTTCGTAGGTCGGAATGCCGAAACCGGCCCCGCGGGCGACTTCCTCGCCTTCACGCTGCGCTGCGATGAAGTCTTCCGGCAGATCCCAGAAGTCCATCGGCGGCTCGAACAGCACGGCCGACAGGAACAGGTAACCGGCACGGATCTGCTTGGTGACGACGGACTTTTCCTCGGGCGGCAGCTTCGGATAATCGCGCTCCATCAGCGCCATGCAGATCGCCATGTGGCGACCCTCGTCGCGGCCGATGTTGCGGAAGGCTTCCTTGAAGACGAGCTCGCGCGAGTTGTCGAACATCTGCTTGAAGATCGTCGCCGCGGCGATCTCGCCCATCAGGAAGGACGAGAACAGCACCGCCAGCGAGTACTTCGGCACCGCCTGCTTGTAGCCGCTCCAGTAGCGCGAGCCGTTGTAGTACAGCCACTTGGCGTTCTTCTGCAGGCGCCGGCCGAGATCGGTCTTGGGCTCGTAGGTGATCGGGTCCGGGTGGCCGAGGAACTTGGTGATCGCAAGACCGCACATCTGCTCGTGGTTCTGCTCGTCGCGCGTGACCGAGAAGAAACAGCGCCGCACGGGATCTTCCTCGTGATCCTCGTAGGTCTTGATCAGCGCCGCGGCGAACACCGGGGGGGCGGACGCGTCGAACACCGACAGCAGTGTCCACCAGTAGGCGATCGCCTCGCGCTCTTCCCACGAGTACGACTCGACGTCGAGCGTATCCCACGGCAGCTTCTTCGGATCCCAGTTCTCGCGCTGCGCAGCGTCCCACACTTCTTCCATCTTGGTGGTCTGCGCGTTCCAGGACAGGGGGTAGACGTTGGGTTGCTGGATTTCGGGCGGAAATTCCTGGGCGAGGGCCAGCTTCTCGTTGGTTGCCATGCGTGTCTCTCCTCTTGCGGGTGTGTGCCGGTTGCCACCGGCAAAGTCTGGATCAAGTAAGTCGAGTAGAGTTGATCTACGTCAAGACGATAGCCTAAACCGACCGGTCGGTCAACAATATCTTGACGATTCCACCACCGGCACGTTTCGCGCCCGTTCGGCCTGAGCGGCCGGCCTGCAGTTGGATTGGATTCGACTGCGCGTGTTCATCGCACCGGCGCGATTGACCGCTTTCTCAGGCCTGACATAATCACGCCATCCGAAATCGGCGCGGAAACCGGCCATGAACATTCAGACAGGGGGCGGAACAGCCCGGCTGCGGCGTTTGTCGGCGTGGCTCGCAAGCCATGTCGTCCCGCTCTTGGTGGTGTCGTGCGGTCCGCTATTGGCTTTCGGGTCGGGCGACGCATCGGACGTCGCGCTGGTGGGAAGCATGGGATCCCGGGCGGTGCTGGTGATCGATGGCGGAACACCGCGTACGGTGAAGATTGGCGGGGTGACGCCCGAGGGCGTGAGACTCGTCGCGATCGACGGTGACCAGGCCGTCGTCGAGAGGGATGGCCGGCAGCACAGGCTTAGGCTCGGCGGGCGGGCGATTCAGACCGACCCGCGCGAGCCGGCCGCGCTCACGCTGCATGCGGACGCCCGCGGCCACTTCGGCAGCGAAGCGATCGTCAATGGCACGCGCATTCCGTTTCTCGTCGACACCGGCGCGACGCTCTTCTTTCTGGGCGCGTCGGATGCCAGGCGGGCCGGCGTGGATTTCAGGAAGGGAACGGCGATGACCGCACAGACCGCCGCCGGTCCGGTGCAGGTCTGGCGCGTGCGCCTGGACAGGCTGCAGCTGGGGGCCGTCACGCTGCACGACGTCGATGCCGCGGTGTTCGAAAACGATCTTCCCGTGGCACTTCTCGGCATGAGCGTGCTCAATAGGATGGAAATGCAGCGGCAGGGCAACACGCTGATCCTGCACAAGAGATTCTGAGACCGATTTGGAAAAGTCACTCTTCGCTCAGTTCGATACGCTCGATGCGCACTGGTTGCGCGCGTGCTTTCTGAATTCGACCGCGGAACCGGCGCCCGTGAGGGAGTACGAAAGCGGGCGGCCGCTCGTGCCTGCGGCGGTGCTGGTTCCCGTCGTCACGCGGTCGGAGGGCCTTTCGGTGCTGCTCACGCGCCGCACCGACCACCTGCATCACCATGCCGGACAGGTCAGCTTTCCGGGCGGACGGGTGGAGTCGACCGACGTCTCGCCGGTCATGACCGCATTGCGCGAGACCGAAGAGGAGATCGGGCTCGACCCGGAGCGCGTCGAGCTGCTCGGGGAACTGGCCGAATACCGCACCGGCACCGGCTTCAACGTGACTCCGGTGGTCGGTCTGGTGCACCCGCCCTTCGAGCTGAAGCTCGACGAGTTCGAGGTCGCCGAGGCCTTCGAGGTCCCGCTCGCCTTCCTGCTCGACCCGGCCAACCACGAACACCACGAGGTCGAGTTCGAGGGGCGGCTGCGGCAGTATTACGCGATGCCGTATCAGGGCTACTTCATCTGGGGGGCGACGGCGGGCATTCTCGTCGGCATGAGCCGCTTCGTGATGCAGCAGCGCAGAGCGTAACGGAGAGTGCTGAGCCAGCGGAAGTGATTGTCCTGAATTCCTCGTAGGGCGCGGCATTGTTCGGCAATGTCGCCTCACATGGACGTCTGTTTACGAGGAGGCATCGATGAACAGCTCTCTGGCTGGACAATCCGATCTTTTAGTCGGCGTCGACCTGCGCAGTCGCCCATCGGAGTATTGTCGATGCCAGCCTGACCACGTCATCGCGTGCGAGCGCCGGTGCGACATCGTCGTCGTAGCGAAACTCGACCGCGAAAGGATTCAGCCATCGTAAGTCGTCTACGGACACCGGCAGGCTGCCACCATCGTTGACAATCTCGTGACCCAATGCGGTCAGGTACGTGGGTACGCCGTACTTCGATTGCACGCATGGCGCAGACGGCCTTCAGGGCCTTTTCAGCGCACTGCTGCGCGTGAAATCCGATCGCGGCGACGGTCGCCTTCGAAAGCGGCAACAGCAGCTCTGGTGTCGAGATCGCGCCGGGCCAAGCGCAACAATCGCAGCGCCTCCTCAAGCTCCGGCGTCATAGAGCACCTTGCCTTCCTTCTTTGCCCAGTATGGGATGGTGCCAGGTACGCGGCTGCGCCGCTCGAACTCATCGTGCGACAGGACAAGCACGTCCACGCCCACGCCGATCGAACCGACGGCCCGGTGAAGCTTGAAATACTCGGCGGCCTTGTCAATCACCTCGCGTTCGATGACCAGCAGATCCAGATCGGACCCCTCGTCGGCATCGCCGCGTGCGTACGAGCCAAAGACAATGATCCGCGCCGGGCTGCTTGCGATTGAAGCGGCGCGGTGTGCGGCATCCATGATGGTCTTGTCTGAAAGCATTCGGCAGTGATTATGGCGAAGATAGCCCATATTCTAGTCGATCCATCGCTGGACCTCATCGCGACCGTTTGTCGCCGTTGGTGTGAAGACGGTGAAGGGAATCGGCCTGACAAGACTGAAATCGTGAAATCCAGGCCTCTCCCCGTTTTGCTTTGCAGCGGGTGTTGGCACCGTCGGAACGAGCTCTTGGGCTACAGCGCATCGCGCAATCCCTCGCATGCAATGCTTCTAGCGGGTATGCGAAACAGTTAGAATCTGGCGATGCGTTCTTGCGCAGCGCCTGAGGCTTCGGGGTGCCGGTGGTGAGCTCGGCACCCTCGCATGCGCTCTCGTTCTGCGCGCAATCCTCGAGGGAGGGGGCGATGAAGCGTCGCGCGCTGGGGGTCACCCTGGTCGAACTGATGATCGTGCTCGCCGTTCTTGGCGTACTGCTCGGCATCGCCGTGCCATCCTTTGCAAGCCTGATCCGCGACAATCGGCTGGCAACGGCTGCCAACGGCTTGCTCGAGACCTTGCTGTATGCACGCTCGGAGGCCATCAAGCGCAGCGAGCGGGTCACGGCATGCGTCAGCAGCGACCGCAATACGTGCACGGGGGAAGGGGCATGGCACCACGGCTGGATCGTCTTTGTCGACAGCGATGGCAGCGGCATGCGTGAGTCCGGTGAGCTTGTACTGAAGATTGCCGCGGCCCAGGTCGATGGAATGGTCATCACCGGCAATACGAACGTGCGACGCTACATCTCGTACAACGGCGAAGGGCGGACGCAATTGACCGGTGGTGGTTTGCAGATGGGCACCGTCACCTTTTGTCACCAGGGGGCGGGGCGTCGGCTGGTCGTGAACTCGGTCGGTCGGCCGCGTATCGAAGGCGGCAGTTGCTGAACCGAGAGACGATCCGGGGGACCTCGATGCCGAAATTCGCCTGGGCATGCGGGATCCGAGCGCGGCTCTGCGCCCTCACATTCGCATGCATTCCCGCTGGCGGCTTGCCAAGGCCCGAAAGCCGTGCCGCGCCCGGTGAGGGTCAGAGTTCCTGCCACGCCGACAGGCCGCCCGGAACGGCTTCGGTCTCGATGTTCGTGAGGTTGGCGAGTGCGGCGCTGCTGTACCTGACGGCGATGTTTCCGGTGAAATCGCCGTCGACGTCGGTCGCATGTCCGCCAAGGGCGACGATGGCGCCGAACACGTTGACGTTACCGCTGCCCATGCCGATGGTGGCGCCAGCCTCGACGATGATCAGGCCCTCGAAGTGGAATGTTCCGGTGATTTCCAGGCGCGCGCTCTCGCGCACGATCAGGACGCCGGCGCCATCGACCGTGCCGGTGATCCGGGCGGATGCGGCGACCTCGGACACGCGCGGCTCCGCGCGGGTGCCGATGGTACCGGTGCTGACGGTTCCGTCGATGGCAATGGCGGCGCCGAGTGCTTCGGCATAGTCGCGCCAGTAGGCGACATCGGACGCGCCGTCGTAAGCGGCGGTGATCCGCGTGGCCGGGTCGCCGTCCACATGCGACGCGAGGGCGTCGCGCCCGCGATCGCCACCACCTGCGGCAATCGTGCCGTCGTCGGTCAGGAATATTCCGGCCACGGCCGGATGGGCGAGCGGATCGAGCTGTGTGCCGCGGCAGCCCGCGCCCTGACAGTCGAAGTCCGTCGGCGGATTCCAGTCACGGCCGTCCACGAAGGCGCTGCCGCCGATGCTGACGAGGCAGTCGCGACCGAAGCAGGTGTACGCCGCCTCGGCCGCTGGAGCCTCGGCAGCCAAGGCGTGAGGCCGCTCGAACACGGCCGTAATCCGTCGCGTCGCACCCGTTCCGGCCACCGAGCCCGCGCTCGTGAAGCGCATCGCGTGATCGCCGACGCGGGTGAGCTCTTCGATATGCCATGACACACCTGCGCGAAGCGTGCTGCCGTCTGCCGCGACTGCATGCGCGATCGCAGTGGTCTTGCGGGCCGCGGTGGACACATCGTCGGCCGCCAGAATCCAGTATCCGCCCTCGTCGCTGTAGTGATCCGGATCCGCCTGAAACCAGGTCAGGGCTGCTGCAACGCCCGCTTCGGCGGCCATGAAGGCGTCACTGGCCTGGCGGTGGTTTCCGGCGACACGCTCGCCGAGCACGGCTCCCCGGACGGCCGCCATGCCGAGGATGGTGCTGACCAACAGCATCAACAGGCAGATGATCAGCGCCATGCCGGCATTGTGCTGTCGCATCGGTTCCTCCCTCGCTTCTCGTTCGGCTATCCGGCGTTGTACAGGGCGAGCACGGCGTTGCGCATCGCCACCGTAAAGGTGACCGAGTGCTCGAAAGTTTGGCCGCCCGCCCGACTTTCCAGCAGCAAGGTGATGCGCAGGGCAACCGGTGTTCCGGCTCCGCCGCAGTCGTGGTGACCGGCGTGAATCGCACACACGCGGACGCCGCGTACGCCGCTGATCAGCGCCTGGGGCGAGGCACCGGCCGTGTTGCAGCGCAGGTTGCCGCCGGCGAGGGTGTATCGGTTCATCACCAGGCCGTCGGCGTCGGCGAGGCCGCCGTCGCAACCACTTGCGGCGGGGCGGCCGATCTCGAGAGGTACAGCCTCGTCCTGCTGCGTCCAACCCACATCGATGCTGCCGTCGCTTCGCATCGCCGCACTGCGGATGTCGCGCGTGAGGATGTCGGTCGCAAAGCGCACATGCTCGTGCAATGTGGAGAGCCGCTCCATCTCGGTGTAGGCGATCCGGCTGCTGATGAACAGCTGGCCGGCGGCTCCGGCCACGCCCAGACCGATCACCATCGCGATCATCAGCTCGATCAGCGTCAAGCCGCCGAGCCGATTGCGGCCGGGCGTATGGAACGCGTGCCGGCGACCCCCGTGCCGGCGCTTATCTGTCGGGTGGCAGCTCGGTGACATAGTCGAAGCTCGTGCTCGCCGTGTTTTCGAGGCGGTGTTCGCTCCACGACACGGAAACGCGAAAGAGGGAGCCGGAGCGGCCGATCTCGCCGTCGAGGGCGGGTAGCGTGACATCGGCTGCACGCCAGTGCGCCAGCCAATCGGCCTGGACACGTTCGACATCGACGGCGTTGCCGTCGGCCAGGTCGACCCACAGGCGCTCGACGGCGTCCTTCGCGATAATCGTGGCGATGGTGCGCTGGAATGCCGCATGCGCGCTCTGAAGCCCCTTCAGCTGAAGCGCCGCGACCCCGAGCAGGCCGATCGAGAGAATCGTCATCGCGACCAGAACCTCGATGAGGGTTGCTCCCCGCGATGGTCGGCGTCGCCTCCCGGCCGGACCGAGTGGACTGTCGGCAGCATTGGCGCTGCGGGATCGGGGGAGCAATTCGAGCATGAATCCTTCCGTCCGAGAGCGATGACAAAAGTATATTGTGATTGGCGTTTAAATGCTATACGTATGATATAGGTATGCTTTCAGCACGTTTTCGGACGAAGCCGGTGGAGTTCGCTCTGTCCGGTGTGAAGCCGATTGTCCCGAAGTCGTCGAAAGGCGTAGCATTGCCATGCGACGTTGTCTGCTCCCGAGGAGGCATGGATGAAGAGCCCTCTGGCTGAACGAACCGACGTGTGGGTCGGCGTAGACGAGTATCTGGAAGGCGAGACCCTGACCGATGTCAAGCATGAATACCTCGCCGGCCAGATCGTGGCGATGGGTGGGGCGAGCGCGAGGCATGGGCTGATCGCGGGCGCCTTTTTCGCAAGTTTGCGCCCCTACGCCCGCAGCAAGGGCTGCCAGTTGTTCATCGCCGACATGAAACTGCGGGTCGACCATGCCGGTGAGACGTATTTCTACTATCCCGACCTGCTGCTCGCCTGCGATCCGCAGGACCGCGACCCGTACTACCGACGCCGGCCGTGCCTGGTCGTGGAAGTCTTGTCGCCGTCTACCGAACGCATCGACAGGCGGGAAAAGCTGTTTGCCTACGAGAAGATACCGACCCTGCGTGAATACGTGCTGGTCGATTCGGAGCAGCGGCGCGTGGAGGTGTTTCGCTTCGGAGACGGGGTCGTCCATGAGACTTTCACCGACGGTTCATTCCGGCTGAACTGCCTGGGTGTGGAGGTTTCCCTCGACGACGTATATGCGGATGCGGAAGTGGATTGAGTGCGTGGCTTCGGCAACGCGCTGAAGCTTGCGGTGATGCGGGACACGCGTCGGACGCCCGACCGGCGGTGAGGCGGATGAGATGGTTGCCAAGTGCCGGCAATCTTCTATTGTTAGATGACTTCAGCCCGATCCGATGGAGGTGACGCCATGCGAGCCGCTCGAGTCTCAACCGTGATCATCGCGATCATCGCCCTCCTGGCCAGTGCAGGCATCCACGCCCAGACGGTGATGAACTTCAGGGCGCATCTTTCCGGCGGGGAAGAAGTGCCTGCAGTCGAAACGCGTGCGCAGGGCCAGGCGATCTTCCAGTTGTCGGCCGATCGAACGAGCCTTCACTTCCAAGTCAACGTCGCCAACATTTTCGACGTCACGATGGCCCACATCCATCTGGCTCCCGCAGGTCAGAACGGAGCGGTGGTCGTGTGGCTGTATCCGTCCGCACCGCCGGCCGTGCTGATTCCGGGGCGGTTCCAGGGGGTGCTGGCGGCCGGTGTGATCACCGATGCGTCGCTCGTCGGTCCTCTCGCCGGGCAAACCCTGGAGGATCTGGTAGCCGCGATCGAGGCGGGGGAAGCCTACGTCAACGTGCACACGACGGCGTTCCCGGGTGGCGAGGTGCGGGGGCAGATTTTCTGAGTCTGGGTGGCGCCACCGCAGTAGTGTCATCGGAGGGGCGGTTCCCTTCTTGTCGGTGCGTCGATTTCAAAGGCGTTGGACTCCCGGAGGCGCCGATATTACAGGCCAATCAAGGCCAAAGCAGAAATGCGGCCGGCGTGACGATGTGAATGTCGTGAAACGGATGCAGGGCGAGCAGATCCTGGTCGCCGGTGATGATCGCCCGTGCGCCGCCGCTCAATGCCACATCCAGAAATTTGTCGTCCTTGGGATCCCTGCACGCCTGGACGCGACGCGCGATCGGGACCACGCGCGCAACGCCGCCGAGCAAGGCGATGAAGCGTTGCCTGTCGTCTCGGCTCAGATAGGGGTCGAATTCGGGGCGGCTCAGCACCGCCACAAGCTCGCCCAGCGTTTCCTCGGACACCAGCAGGATGCCGCGCGCGAGCGCGTGGTCGACGGCCTGAGCCGCAACGCCGCGCGGCGCGAGCAATCGGCTGACGAGAATGTTGGTATCGACGACCCAGAGTTGGGAGTCAGTCATCAGCGAGCAACTTGGCGAGCTTGTCTTCCGTCAGCCCGGCCGCCTGGGCCGATTCGCCCACCGCGTCGCAGAATCGTTGGAATTCGGCCACGTTGAGGCGCACGAGTCGCTCGTACTCCTGCATCGACATCACAACCGCCACGTCGCGCTTCTGCCGGCGGATGACGACCGGCTCGCGCGCGGCTGCTTCGATCACGCCTGCGAGACCCTGTTTGGCCTCGCTCGCTGTCACGGTGCGCACGGCCTTCTCCAGAAGTAAAAATTGTACAAATTGTACATAGATGGCGATAGATGCTCAATATGGCTCTGCCCATGGAATCGCTCGCTCGCTTGATACCGGGGTAATTGGCATCCCCGACTTGCTCCCTTCATTGACGAGCGCCCGGGCGGTAGGGCAGGCCGATGATCCGGGGAATCAGGGGCTGCTCGACGTACTGCGCGATAGCCTCGCGCATGAACCGACTGGTCTATGTGGTCGACGGGCGTCGAGTGGTGGGCTACGACAACGAGCGCAGCAAGGGCGACCACCGACACCTGGGCGAACGGGAGGAGCGTTACTGCTTCATCGACCCGGACACACTCCTGGCCGATTTCTGGCGCGACGTGAAAGGAGCAGCTGCATGAACGAAACGACTTTGCATGTGCGTGTGGGTTGCGACGTGGAGGAAAGTCTTCGCCGTGCCGCGCAAACCATGAAGGCGCTCGAGCGCGGCGAGCAGCCGGAACCGCATTTCAGCGTGGGCTTCGAGGACATCGGCCAGATGCTGGCCGTCTTCACGCCCAAGCGGTGGGAACTGATCGGCGTGCTGCGCGCGAACGGGCCGCTGACGGTGGCCGAGCTCGCGCTCCGCCTGCGACGCGACTACAAGAACGTCCACGGCGACGTGGAGAGCCTCATGGAGTGGATGGCCGTGGAGCGCGACGGCCAGGGGCGCGTGTGTGTGCCCTGGTCCGACATCATCGTGGACATGCATCTGCCCAAGCACGTGGCGGCCTGAGTTCAGGCTCGGGGATGGGGCTCTCGACGTGGCACAAAATAGGGCGTCCCCATTTTTCCGGTGTCGAGATGCCGGCGCGGTCAGTGAAAGATCGCTTCAACCCGGTCGGCGGTGAGAATGCGTTCGGACCAGCGCAGCAGTGTCGCCGCGTCGGCCTGCTCGATGCGCCGACGCATCGCTTCATCCGGCGGGCCGAATTTCAGCTCGATCTGACGCAGCAGCACGGCAGCCTCGCCCTGCTGCAGCCCCTGTTGCAGGCCCTCCTGCAGCCCCTCCTTCCGGCCCTCCTTCCGGCCCTCCTTCCGGCCTTCCTGCAGCCCCTGCTGCTTCCATTCCTTCGTCCATTCAACCACGCGTTCTGCGAGCATGTTCTTGACCTCCTGCAGGTCGACGATTTCGGGAATCACGACACCGGGCAGCCGTGCCGGGAGCAGCACCCGCTTGATCCACACGGTAAACGCCCGCCGCAGCCCGTTCTGCTCGGGTGCCCGCAGCCAGTCGGCGAGCGCAGCGACCGCGTCGCGCAGGTCCTCGGGCTGGCGGCTGCGCTCGAGCCGGAACAGCGCCCCGGCGAGATTGCGCACCGCCGGTAGCGCGCGCTCCTCGAGCGCCCCCTGGTCCAGGAGAAGGTAGCACATTCGCGGGCTGTAGCGTTCGAGCCCGCCCGGGATCGCTTCAATGAGCTCGGCGACCTCGGTGGCGGCGCGCCAGCGGCTGCTGCCATTGTAGAGCACCAACGGTAGCACTGGCGGCAGCTTGCCGCATTCGCTGAGCTGTGCGCCGCGGACCAGCTCCTGATAGAGCAGGCCCACGTAGGTGAGCATACGCACGGCCATGAATCGATCGGTGCGCGACTGGAACTCGAGCAGCAGATAGACGTAGAGCCACTCGCGGCCCCAGCGCACGCGCCAGATCACGTCGTCTTCACGATCACGCAGATCATCGGCGACAAACGTGCCGCTCACCTTTTCGAGCGTGGCGAAGTCGAGCTCGGCCACCCAGTCCTCATGGACGAAGCCCCGGATCAGGTCCTCGACCATTGCGGGATGGGAGAAGAGCAGCTTGTAGCCGTTGTCGTGGTCGGCCATGACGCATCGTCGGGAACGAGAGGAGTAACCGAGGCTATCACAAACGCGTAGGACAATGACGTTTTGAAAATGCCGTTGGGAAACTTTGGCTACCGCGCGCGCTGGCGCGTGCCGGCGAGCTTTCACGAGCGTGTCGCACCGCTGCCGGCGGTGCTGGCGCCCTACGTGCCGCAGTTTCGCTACGCGCTGCACGACATCTCGGCGCGCAGCGATGCCGAGATCAAGGGCGAGGCGCTCACGCGTCTGGTGCAGCTGGCGCTGCGCCACATCCACAGCGCGGAGCCGCGCGAGGCGCTCGCGCCGTTGATCGGGTTGATCGCGCAGGGAGTGCATGCAGCACCGGCCTCGAGATCCTGGAAGCGCTGCTGCGCCGGTACGAACGCATCCTCACCGCCGCCCGGCTCGACGGGGAATCAGGGGACACCGATTTCCCACTCGATACCTATTCGCTCGGACGCGCTCGCGCCTCACGATAGACCTGATTCCGGTCGCGTCGCCCGACGGCGATCACGGTGACGAAGACCACGTCTTCATCGACACGATAGACAAGCCGGTAACCGGCGCTACGAAGCTTGATCTTGAAACAGTCCGCCATCCCCGACAGGGCTGCGGAGGGAATGCGGGGGTTGGCCAGGCGCTCCGCGAGCTTCCGTTTGAACTGGCTACGCAAGCTGCCGTCGAGTTTTCTCCATTCGAGCAACGCCAGTTCGTGAAAGCGCAGCCTATAGGTCATCGAGGCTGACCTCAACGAAGGGGCCGTCGGCGCGCTCGCGTACCAACTTGGCGTCTTCGAGGTCTTCCAGATATGCCATGAGGCGTTCGTAGTGAGCTGCCGAAAGCAGATAGGCTTCGGGACGATTGTGATTGAGAACTGCGACCGGGCAATCATCGGCCTGCTTCAGGATGCCGGCAAAGTTTCGCTTCAGTTCTGTAACGCTGACCGTCATGTTCGCGATAATGGTGTCCACGTGCGATCTCACCATAAAAGACATCTAAATTAGAATCAAATATAGCACGATGTGGCTAGCGCGCAATGGGACTGTGTCCCGGAGCGTCGCGAGCACGAGGCGGCACTCGATCTCGTCGAGCAGGGCGTCGAGCACGGCCGGGTCGCTGGGAAAATCTCATCGAAAAAGGGAACATAGCCCAATTCCCCCTCCTGGCGGGAGCGCCTTTACGGTCCGCTCACGACGATGGCGGAAAACGTGGTCTGTCCCCGTTTTTACCGTTTTTACCGCTTTTACCGTGTCGTTCAGCGCCTCGGGCACGGCGTACTCATCCATGCCCGGCAGATTGTTCCCTTGGATCGGCTATTTCGCGGTGTCATTCAGCGCGGCGAGCACGACGCGCCGCTCGATCCGTTCGAGCAGCGCATCCAGCGTCGCGGTGTCGGCGCCCGGAGCGGCTTCCCGGGCGGCGGCGATCTGCTCGCCGGCAATGCGG